>CAZUVM010000197.1:0-60774 GCA_964623885.1 uncultured Verrucomicrobiota bacterium | reverse complement strand
CCATGCGGACCGAATTCCGTAAACCCGAACGGCTTGGGTAACCTAGCCACTTCGGCGTAACCTTTGATGTGGTTTGTGTCGATAAAATCCGTGTACGCATCCAGGCCGACGATGTCTACGTAACGATCTCCGGCATAATATGCCGCCGTTTTATCGCCGTGATTCGGCGCATAAACCCAGAGCAGGTTGTTCAATTTCTTCGTTTGTGTGAAGTAATCGAACATCTGCCGCCACAAGGCAATGAACGTGGCCGGGTCCTTGGCGCCCCACCAAAACCAGCCGCCGTTCATTTCATGAAACGGCCGCCACAACACCACCACGCCTGCGTCCTGCAGTTCCGATAATCCGCCCGCCAGCAAATCCAGTTCCTGCATCCAGCGCTTGTGTGTGTCGGTATCGGGCGCCATCAGGTCCTTGAGCTCAACGCCCTTATCGCGCAAGCCGCCGCCGTTCGTGCGCACCGGGTTATATAAATGGGCGCTCACGGTGACCAATCCGCCCTGCTGCCAATATTGCATCGCCGCCTGGTTCGGAACTTTGAAGGTCAGGCCGCCTCGCCCGAAGTCCGCGTAATCCACGCCCAGCAGCGCCGGCCAATGCCCGGTCTTATCATGAATCTCACTCAGTAAGCGCAATCCCGATCCATTGCCAAATGCGGCGAACTGGCCTGAGACCAGACGCTTGGTTTGGTTCGGTCCCAGCGCCGCGAAGTAATCCAGGACTGCCCTGGCTTTTGGATTTGCATTGGGATTGGCCGGCTCGAGTCCGCGGGCAGCGGATGCGCCCAAAAGAACTGTGCCAGCGATGTAAAGATGAGCAAGATACCCGCGCAAGTTAACGCCCGTCATGAGCGCGAGTATCGATGTTTGACGATGAAACGCAAGTGCGCGTATTCGCGCCTGTCCTCAGGGGCGCGATTAAAAGTGGGTGCGATGCCAGGCCTGCTCCGGGTTGCCTCCATTTCATTAACACCCCCATTTATGGGGGTGTGGGCCGGACACCGAGAGAAATCAACCGTTTCAACGGTTTACTTTCAGTCTTTCAGCCTGTTTAGGCATTTCCGGTCCCCTCAATGAGAAATAGGAAATACTCAATGCTCAATGTGTGAGCTTTGCCTGTGACAAAGGTCCCGCGAATTTGCCGCAATCCCAGGCCTTACTCCGTCTGCGCCGGTTTTAATCGAATCGCTTTGACATTGAGCGGATGCCAGCCATCCGCAACCGCGCGCAGTTTGATCGTGATCTTGCCTGACTCCGGAATCTCGATCGACCCCAGTCGAACCATTCGGAACTTGCCGTAATCGCCGGTGGCCGTGGCCGCACCTTCGGCTCGGCGCTCGCCAACCGAGACCTGAAGCGAAGCGCGCTCGAGTGCGGCGACTTCGGCAGAGACGTCGAATTTACCCGGTTTTGCGACGGTGACTTCCCAGTCCGCCCAATCCGCAGGGTTGGTCCAAAAGCCCAGGTTATCACGTTGCTCGCCGGTTTCGTATTTGAGCTCATTGCCGTGGGTGCGCGCTTCCGACGCCGGCAAAACAATCGAGCCATCGTAATCCTGCACGATCGCCGACGCGCCGATTTCGGGCGCGCCTTTGATCGACAAAACGACCGTCGAAGAAATCGGGTCCGGTGCAGCCGTTGGAACGGTGAGCGTTACTCCGTCGGCGCCACAATCCGCGTTCAAGTTGCTGTGCTTGGGATCAGCGAGAAGCCAAGCGCGAGCGGGTTGATTCTTGAGCCCTGGCACCAGCAATTTCCCATCGCTAGGCCAGTTGAATACATGCAGGTAAAGAGTCGTGCCACCCGACTCGATTTTTTTGGTGCAGCGTCCCCACGGCAACCGTTTGAACGGGCTGGCGGTGGTCGCATAAATCGCTTCGTGATTGACCTTCATCCATTGGCCGATGGCGTGCAGCCGCTCAACCGACGGTTCAGGAATAAGGCCCTCGGACGTAGGTCCGACATTCAGCAGGTAATTGCCGCCTTTGGAAGCAATATCGACCAGGTTGCGAATCAGTGTCTCGGTACTCTTCCAATGGTCGTCGTAGCTCTTGTAGCCCCACGTGTCGTTCATCGTCATGCAGGTTTCCCAATCGCGTCCGGGATAGCCTGTTGCCGGGATGAACTGCTCGGGCGTTTCCGTGTCCCCTTTGTAGCCGCCGCCTAACCGGTTGTTGTGGATAATGCCGGGCTTGAGCTTGAGCAGCGCGATCAGTTTGTCCGCCCGCTCTTTATTCATGTCGATGGGCGTGTCCCACCACAGCACCGCCGGGAATTGCCCGTAATGCGTGAGAATTTCCCGAACCTGCGGAACGGCGATTTTGTCAATGTAATCGTCCATGCTGCGTTGCTGGGCCGGATCCCATTTGCCGCCGCTGGCCGACCCGCCATTGTTCCAATCCTGGGCTTGCGAGTAATAAAAACCGAGTTTCACGCCATATTTCTTGCAAGCCGCCGTGAGTTCTTTGAGCGGATCGCGGCCAAACGGCGAAGCTTTGACGATGTTCCAGTCGCTGGCTTTGGAATCGAACATCGCAAAACCGTCGTGGTGCTTGGACGTGATGACGATGTATTTCATGCCGGCGTCGCGCGCGAGCTTGACCCATTCGTCGGCGTTGAACTTCACCGGGTTGAATTGCTTCGCATATTCCTTGTAGTCGGCGACCGGGATCTTGCCGCGATTCATGATCCATTCCCCTATGCCGCGGATGCGTTGGCCTTTGTAGGTCCCGGCCGGCACCGAGTAGACGCCCCAATGCACAAACATGCCGAACCGCGCCTCGCGCCACCATTTCATCCTCGCGTCCCGCTGGGCAGTTGTTTCCTCCGCATAAGGGTCGGGATGAACGATCTCCGGTTTGCCCTTGATATCGAGCGCGACAACGCTGGCGGTTTTATCCGGGGCGTTCTCCGGCAGCGAAATCGCAACCTGGTTGGCCGCCGAAGCGACTTCGAGTGGCTGATTACCGTCCAAAAGGAAGGCCTTAACCGGTTGGTTCGCCAGGCCCGTCAGGATGAGCTTGGCATCCGCTGGCCAGTCGTAAACGTGCAGGTAAAGCCGGGTTTTGCCGCCGCCGATCGCTTTCTGTGTGCAACGTCCCCACGCCAGTTTTTCGAAAGGACTCGCTTGCGTGCCGTAAATCGATTCGCCGTTCACCTTCATCCATTTCCCGATCTCCTCGAGCCGCTCAATGCTCGGTTCCGGGAAAAGACCCTCGGACGTGGGACCAATATTGAGCAAGTAGTTGCCGCCTTTGCTGGCGCAGTCGATCAGGTTGCGGATCAGCGTCGTGCCCGATTTCCAATTCTGGTCGTTCTTGTTGTAGCCCCAGTGATTGTTCATCGTCATGCACGATTCCCAGTCGACTCCCGGCCCAAAACCGGTCGCCGGGATTTCCTGCTCGGGCGTGCCGTAATCACCAACGCGTTCGGCCCCCTGGTCCATTCCATTCATTCCGGCGCGCGCTTTGCCGACGCGGTTGTTGACGATGATATTGGGCTGGAGCCCGCGAACATAGTTGTACAGGTCCACGCCGCGGTCATGCGTCCACGGGCTTTCCCACTCGCCGTCGAACCACAAAATCCCAATCGGTCCATATCGGGTGAGCAACTCCCGGAGTTGGCCTTTCATATACGCCGTGTAACGGTCCATGTCGGGAGTGCCGCTGGCTTTATCGTTCCACGGACGGCGCGTTCCCCAGTCGGGATAGTGCCAGTCCATGATCGAATGGTAGAAGCAGAGCTTGATTCCCTGTTCCTGGCACGCCTGCGCCAGCTCCTTCAACGGGTCGCGCTGGAACGGCGTTGACTTGATACACCAGTCCGTCAGGTCCGATCGGAACATGCCGAAACCGTCGTGATGCTTCGACGTAATCACGATGTATTTCATGCCGGCGTTCTTCGCCAGGCTAACCCATTTGCGCGCGTCGAATTTCACCGGATTGAATTGGCCGGCGAACTTTTCGTATTGCGAAACCGGCATCTTGGTCTCTTCCAGGAACCACTCGCCGTAGTTCGTGTTGCCGTTCCATTCGCCGGCCGGGACGGAATAGACCCCCCAGTGAATGAACAGACCGAAGCGCGCGTCGCGGAACCAGGCCATGCGCGCGTCGTGCTGCGCTGGAGTTTCAGCAGGTACTGCCGCAGAGGTAGCGTAGGCCCCGGCGATCAGTAAAAAGAACAAGAAAAGCGTCCGGTTTTTCATGAGGCCAGCATCTTAGAGCGCTCCGAAGAGAATGGAAATTGAAAAGAAGTCAGGCGGCGATCACCGCCTTGTTGCAGGTCAGCATCCGGCACCAACCTTCTACAGTTGCGCCACCTGGCCTGTCCTCACGGACTTTTCTTCGGCCTCGCAGATCTCCAGCGCGCTCAAGCCGTCTTGCGCAGTCACGACTTCCGGTTTGCGACCGGCGGCGGCGCAACTCACCACATACCGAACCTCCTCATTGTACCCATCGGGATCTTTGTTTTCGATGATGCGCGTGTCCTGGCCGCGTTCGGTCACCTGCATGGCTTCAGCGCCCCGCGCGAGATCGAAATCGAGCGTGGCGTTTTCACAATGCAGCGTGTAGGCCATATTGAAACCTTTGGGGAGGAGCCAATTACCCTCGGCGTAGACGGCGGGGCCTTTCGGAAAAACGTACTGCGTTACAACGTGATCGATCGTGCCGTCTGCGCCAACAGATCCGTTCGAGAACACCGCTTGCGGACGCCCGAACAGGAACTGAACAAAATCCGTATCGTGGATGTGAAGATCGAAAAGCGCGCCGCCCAAATCCATGCCGCCGCGGCCATAAGTGCCTTGCTTGCTCCAACCCGGCATTTCAGAGAGGCGTCGAAATCGTGCGGCCAAAACCCGGCCGTAAGTCTGGTCCGTGACGACCTTTTTTAGCCAGCTCCAGCCCGGCCAAAAACGCATGCACATGGCGGGCATGAGGAAGCCCGGCGCTCCTTCCAGCGTTTTGAGAATCTCGCGCGCGGCGGCGGAGGTGCGCGCCAGCGGCTTTTCGCACAGCACATTTTTTCCCGCCTTGATCGCCGCAATGGCCTGCTCCGGATGCAGCGGGGTAGGCGTGCAGAGGTCGACCAGGTCCACGTCAGGATCGGCAAGAACTTCCTCCAGCTTGCGAAAAACCTTCACCTGCGGGCCCAGATTGATGTCGTCGGATTTTTTGATGTTTCCGGCCACGCCCGCCAACACCCCGTTCACAGGCAGCCGAACGGCATCGCAGACGGCCACGATGCTTGCTGCCTCGACTTGCTGGTAGGCGCGCAAATGAGTGACGCCCATGAAGCCGAGTCCGACGACTGCTACATTTACTTTGCCATTTTCCCTTTTCATAAAGCTAATCTCTCAACCATCGCCCTCGCGGCCCGAATATCCGCCACTCGCTGGTCACCAGCCTCGCGCTCGACCACTAGATCGCCGGCGAACCCGACCTCCTGGAGGGTTTTGAAAAACGCCGGCCAGTCCACTTCGCCCGAACCGGCCGGGACTTCTTCGCCCCAGGTGCCGGGCACTTTCGTACGCCGGGCATCTTTGATATGCACTTGTCGCAGCCATGGTCCAAGCGCGCGCAACGCGGTGATGGGATCGCCTTTGTCGTACAGCAACATATTGGCGGGATCGAAGTTGACACCCACATTGCTGCAATTGAGCCCGGAAAGCACTAGTAAGAGGTCCACCGCTGTTTCCTGCCCGGTCTCGAATCCAAGCGAGATCCCTGCGGCCCGAAAAATCTCGGCGGCTTCACGCAATCGCTGCAGCAGTTTGCGAAACGCAGGATTGGTTTCATCATGGGGCAGAAAGCCGGCATGAAAGGTTACTAGTTTCAGCCGCAGTTGCTGCGCCAGCACCGCCGTGGCTTGCATGTTCTTCCAATTTTGCTCCCAGGTGCTATCCCGCGCTAAACCGCCTGTCAGCCGAATCGTCTCCAAAGTGCTGTAGTCCTCGCCGACGCAGCCGAACATGCCGGAGATTATGCTGATGCCCTGCTCGCGAAGCTGCTGTTCAGTGCCTTCCCAAATCTCGGGGCTTATGCGCAGAGGGTCCAGGGCAAGTTGGACCCGGTGGATATCCGTAGCCCGTAGCTTTTGTGCCAGGTCTTGCGGATTGGCCGGGTGCAGCGACCAACTGCACACCGCTAAACGATCAACCAGGGAATTCATAGGGACTCAGGAGCAAGCCGAACGTAACGGAGACAAGTCTCCTTTCTAAAAAAAGTTGATAGCTGCGCTTTCTTTGAAACCTGCTCGGTTGCCAAGAACGAAGTGGACAACAAATGATGTACTGCTGAGACGATGCGATCCTCCAACCCGGGCGCAAAGGCGCTCGGGCGATCGTAATACACCATCGCGCCGCCCCGTTCATAACCGCCTTCTTTAAGGATGCGCTCTGAAGGGATGTAACAAGGCACATCGTTCGCGTACGCATTCACCCAGAATCGCGAACGATCGAATTCTCGCTTGAGCCGCAGCGAATAATCGACAACTGCTTCCCCGGGCAGGAACACCATCGCCAGGTTATTGCCGAACGTCCAGGTTTGCACCATGTAGGGCAGGCGTTTGAGAAGCTTTTCGCCTCGGTCGAGCCGCGCCAAATCCATTCGGGCCTGACTGCCGGCAAAATTGGTTTCTTTGGCGCGAGCCTCCAGTTCCGCCCTGGTGGGCACCTTTGCAAAAGGCAACTCAATCCGTTTCGTTTTGCAAACCAGCTTGCCTTCCACCGGTGTAAGCCCGGTGGTTGATTCCATTCTTGCGAAGAGTTGATCGATGGCGTTCGCGATTTCGTGGCCGTGTTGCTGGGCAAGGTCGAGACCGGGGCGCGGCTCGGGATTGGCATCACCCGCGCAACCGAGCGCCACCATCGCAACTGCTCCTGAATGCTCGGCTTCGAGATATTCCGCGGCGAAGCCGGCCCAATCGCCGCAGATTTGATTGAATCCGGCTGACAGGGTCGTGCAATGGCAAGCATAGCTCAGAAAAACAGCGCGCAATTTCCCTTGCTCATCCGTAACGAAAAGAGCCGGCAAATCATGGTCTGTCGGCCCGCCTTTGGTCCGCCGATTGGCCGCGAAACCGGCTTGCGTCTGTCCGCGAATGAGGTGTGCAGGTTGGCGCGATTCCAAAGCCTGGACAGCGACCCTCTCGATAGCATCGGTCAACTCGTGGGTGTATCGTTCGACATGTGACTGCTCATCGGCCGGGAGCGGTCCGCCGAAAATGTTTGGCGCAAACCCGACGAGCTGAGGTCCGGAATGAGTGTGGGTAGAGCAAATCGCCAATCGATCAGGATCGAGGCGCACCCTTTGGCGCAAGCGCGCGGCCACGGCCTCCCGAATCGTCCCAGGCACTCCGCAATTATCCACAGTGATTAGGACGGCTGGTTTTTCTTTGTCGCTGCCAATCGCCAAGGCCCGGGCATACAAGTGCTGGGCGACGCCATCGGATTCGGTTTTCCGCGCCGCATACCCCGTCAAACGAATCGGGTAGTTGGGGGTAATGTCTACTTTGGCAATCCCGACCATCCTCAGCGTGCCAGTCCCGGTAGAATTCGTGCCGGATTCGTTTACGGCTAGCGCCGCAGGCCGGCTCAGAATCAGAGCGGTTGCGACAATTAGCCGTGGATAGTGGTTCAGCACCGCCCAACTCTAAAGCGCCGACTCGATTTGAAAAGAAAGATTCTTTAAAAGACAGAAGCGCCGCCGCTACGGGGCAGTTCCGACTTGGAGTTGCGTGCTTCTTTCGCACTCCTGCCGTCGGACTTCTGCCTTCCGGTGGCCTGAGCCACTTCTTCTGCTTTGACTAGCGTGCTGCCAAACGCACCTTCACTTGCGTTGTAATAACTCCCGCTGGCGGAGAGTTCGAGCTTTACGGCACGCACCATGTAAGCTCCGGGAGCTGCCGGAGAAGCGATTTCGTAAGAGGTACCCGTTACCAGCTCACTAGTTATTCGTTGAAAGGGTCCTTCCGGCCGTTCGGACCGATAAATGTAATAGCCGAGAACAGGGTCGACTGAAGCCGACCAGTTTAGCGTGACGCCAGTTTCATTTGTCGCAACCAGCAGCCGCCTGGGCGGTGCGAAGGCGTGCAGGCGCAAAGTCGGATCGCCCATGAGCGCGATGTGGGTTCCGCCGGCGCCCGTGTTCACTTCGGTTTTGTACAATCCGCCCACGCCATTATTCTGAGTCAGCCGAGCGCTGAAACCAATGGGCGCTCCCAACGCCATATGCTGCATGTACCAATGTGGCCGGCCCGACCAGACGCTGGCCAAACCATAACTCGGCAGGGCCAGCACCGAACGCAGCAAATCGTCTTCGCTGTCCCAATCACCCAGCCAGCTTCCGAACAGCATGGCAAAGACCGCTTTGATATCCGACCTCACCAGGTCCGTCGTCAGTCCATCGTGGTAGACATTGGCATTTCCCAGTCCGCCCATGCTGGTGAAAGTCCCGGCACCGCAGCCGTAGGCGCACAGCCAACCGTTGGTGCTTAACGTCGGAATCCAAGTACCTTCCTTCTCCAAACACGTGATATTGGTTGAACCGAAAAACGCCGAGAGATTGCGCCAACCGCTCGCCGCGAACGCCTCGCCACTGCGCACGCCAAAATAATCTCCCAGCACTCCCTGCCGCGGCAAATGGAACTGTCCGGTACGGTATTTGTGGTCTTTGTTGAGGTAATTTCTCAACAGCTCGAGCTCATCGGGAAATGTGGGTGGGCCATCCCAAATCAAGCGGCCAGGTAAGTTGGACAAATCCACCCGGCCGACCATGAGCTTAAGACGCGCAGGGAACGTCGATTGATCGAACTTGCCATCTCCGGGAGTATTCCGGTTGCGCGGGTCAGAAGCATGATCGTCGTAAACCTGGTCGTCGGTCCAGGTGCCATCCATATCTCCGTAATAACCATCGCATGGCCAGGCGCCGCGGTGATCGGGCGTATGCCCGTCGGGTACGATGTCGCCGGAATAGGGAACTGGCACATGCCCGAACAAGAACACGCATTTGAGGCCTGCTGGATCCGCATGGTATCGATCCTCGATAAACTGCTTCACCCCTTGGACTGAATCGGTGCGACTGACTTCATGACGTGTCACGGTCCACCCGTCACCCACCATGTCCTGTTCGAGCCGGTAGAGCTCGTTTGATAGTGCGCCTGCGTAGGTTTTATCGACGATGAATAACAGTTTGCCGCGGTCCTCCTTTAAGGGCACCTCGATGCCCGAATATAGATAACCGTAGCCTGTGTAACTCGGCGTGATCCGCGTTACCTGGTATTCGTAAGCCGTTCCAATCCTTACTTTGGTGTCGACATAGCTCGCAGCGTTTCGCGGCAGGACAATGGCTTTCCCCCAGGATCGCTCGGCGGGCAGCTTGCGGCTAACAAGGTAACGAACCGTGTCAGAATCACAATGCCACGGCCAGCTCAGTGTAATCTGCGGCGGCGAACTTTGCACGGCAGCGGAAACCTCGACGGCGTAATCGGCAGTTGTTTCCGCAGCGCGACCAGTTCCAGCCGCCGCGGCCAATAAGAACAGGCAGGCAACGGCCCGGATTGGCTTTCGCATTGACCTTACCCTGAATCCTCCGCGCAACCCTGAGAATCGGCCCGGTTCCTTTTCTGCCGTCGACTTTTGTGAAGGATCGGTGTCGGTGTTTGTCCGACAAAACATGGCATGGTCTCCAGCCAAGCCCGACGAGTCGGTCGTGGATCGCAGTTGTGAAATCCCTGCTTGGTCAATAAGATCTTCCGCCAGATAAAGCGGGTGGAAAGATGTATGCCTGTAGTTATGTAAGTCCATTTATGCCAAATCGTCTTGCGCTTCTAGCTATCCCGGCGCTGCTCTGCTTTTCCGTTATGCCTCCGGCAATCCGTGGCTCTCCAGCGCCGGATGGCCTCGAACAATATCTTCAGCGATTGCAATACGAGTCCGAGCATTGTAAGCGTGGCGAGCAAAACAAACTCTTGCTTACAGGGGAACTTCGGGGCCGGAGCCTCCTGTTCCTCGTCGATACAGGTGCCTATACCTGCCTCAGGCCGCGCAGCGTTCCGGGTCTGAAGACCGTGGGCGAGATGGGAGTTGTTTTGGAGGATCGCCTTCTCGGTAAAATAAGCGGGCCTTCGGTTTTTGTAATGGACAAGCTGCTGATCGGACGCTCGCAATTCGTCAATCAGCCTGCGTGGCCGAACGAATTGAAAATGAATTCAATTCCCCAGGCGTTCGACGGCATCCTGGGGCTTGATTTTTTGGTTCGCAATTTCTGTATCATCGACTGTGGCGCAGCGCGCATCTACTTCCGTGGCACCAGTCCTTCGCCAGACCAGGCCACGGCTCTCGCGAAGACCCTGAGGCGCAGCGGGTTTGCGGACGTTTCCACCGACCGGCATGAATTGATGACGATCGATGTTTCGATTAATGCCCAATCTGTCCGTCTTGGCGTTGATACTGGTGCTACTTTCAGTTTGCTGGATGAAAGCCAGTTCAAGCGCCTGGGTCTGGTTGCGCTTAACGTCAAGGACATTAACTCCAATACAATTTCTCAAGGTGACGCGGTCGGCACCATCACTGGATTTGGAAACATAGGCAACCACCAGGCGCGTGTTGCAATTTTGAAGTCCCTTCAGGCGGGCGAACGAACCTGGAAGCAGGTGTATTTCGGAGTGGCCGATCTCAGCGCTTGGAAAATCGGGAAATCGGGAGGCGCGGTTGCCGATGTCCAGGGCCTGTTCGGATCAGATCTGCTTACCGGCCACGGTGCGCTAATCGATTTCGCCGCCGGTAAAGTGTGGTTTCGTCCCGAGCAGAATCCGAAACGCTGAAACCCTTACGCCTGGAACACGCCCATTGCCGGCTGGTTCGCGACTATTAGATTTTTCCCCAGTCAATCGGTTGGCTAATGTCTATTCGTCCGAGCTTTTCCTGGACAGCTTCGGGATACTTCTGCGCTGCGCCGGTATTGAAGATGAGGATTCGTTCGGACGGTTTGATGGTCCCGCGCGCAACGAGCATCTGTAGCACGCCAAAACACACAGCGGTCTCCGGACAAAGCGCCAGGCCTTCCCGGGCGCCGGCCATCGCCATCCATTTCGGTATGTCACGCTCCGGAGCGGCGAGGGCGACACCACCACTCTGCCGGACCGCATCCAGGATCATGAAGTCGCCGACGGCTGCCGGCACTCGTAAACCGCTGGCAATGGTTGCCGCATTCTCGAACTTCTTCGCAAACCGCTCTCCCTTTTCGAAGGCCACGCTAATGGGGGCGCAGCCGTCGCTTTGGCAGGAGATCATACGAGGTTTCTTTGGCGATTTCAGCCACCCTAGCGTTTCCATTTCATGAAACGCTTTCCACATCCCGATTAAGCCGGTGCCGCCACCGGTTGGATAAAGAATGACATCCGGTAGTTCCCAATCGAATTGCTCGGCCAGTTCCAAACCCATCGTCTTCTTGCCCTCGATCCGATACGGCTCCTTTAGTGTCGAAACATCGAACCAGTTCTTCACTTTTTTGCCTTCGCCAACGATCCGGCCACAATCGGTGATTAGTCCGTTCACCAGGAAAGTCTTCGCGCCGGTCAGATAACATTCCTTTTTATTAATGATCGGTGTGTCTTCCGGCATGAACACGTAGGATTCCATGCCGGCGCGCGCCGCATACGCGGCCATTGCGCCGCCCGCGTTGCCCGCCGTGGGAGCCGCCACTCTTGTCACTCCCAACTCCTTCGCTTTCGAGATGGCCATCGCCATCCCGCGTGCTTTGAAGCTGCCGGTGGGCAGCCGGCTTTCGTCCTTAACGTATAAATGCTCGAGCCCGAACTCCGTTGCCAGGCGCTTCACCTCCAGGATGGGTGTGATGGTTTCGGTCAGCGACACAATATTTGTCGGGTCGCGCATCGGCAGCAATTCCAGGTACCGCCAGATTGTGGGCGGCCGTCCAAAGAGCGCCTTTTTCGGAAAGGCCTTCTTCACCGCGGCAAGATCGTACCGCACCCAGAGCGGTTTCTGGCAGGCGGTGCACAGGTTGTGAAGTTCTTCGGCCTCATACCGCTGGCCGCAATTGGCACATTCGAGGTGCGTGACAAATAGGGATGCTTTTTTCGCTGACATGCTCCAATCGAATATCGGCCTCGCCGGGATTTGGCAATACGGAATAGCCGGAGTAAGTTGCGACAGGGAGTTATTATGACTACGACCATGAAGGCGGAACGAATTCACAGCTTCGGCGGACCAGAGGTGCTTCGCCTGGAAGAATTACCCCAACCCGAACCGGGACGTGGCGAACTGCGCGTGCGGGTTCACGCCGCGGGAGTGAATCCGGTCGACTGGAAGATCCGCCAGGGGTACTTGGGCCAATTTCCATTGCCTTCGATAATGGGAATTGACTTTTCCGGCGTCGTGGAGGCCTTAGGCCCAGACGTTGAGACGTTTCGGGTGGGGGAAGCCGCTTTTGGCAGCGTGGCCGATGAAAGTGGCAGCTATGCCGAGTACGCCATCGCCCATGTATCCAGTGTGGCGGAGAAGCCGCCCGACCTGGATCATCTGCAGGCTGCAGCGTTGCCGACTGCCGGGCTTACCGCCTGGCAAGCGCTCTTCGATAAAGCGAACCTCCAGACCGGCCAGCGAGTGCTGATTCATGCCGCCGCCGGCGGAGTCGGCGGCTTTGCAGTTCAATTCGCAAAATGGAAAGGTGCTTACGTCTTCGGCACAGCCTCCAACCACCATGTGGATTACTTGCGGAGTTTGGGCGCCGATCAGGTCATCGACTACCGCGCTACCCGTTTCGAAGAAGCGGTGAAAGATGTCGATATGGTATTCGATACTGTCGGCGGCGATACCCAAAAGCGCTCATGGCAGGTCCTCAAACCGGGCGGCATTCTTGTCTCGATTGTGCAGCCGCCACCGGCTGACGCAGCTTCCGCTCGCAATGTGCGCGGCGTGTTCCTGCGCTGCGACCACGCTCGCGGCGATCAACTTACCCGCATCGCCGAGCTGGTCCTGGCCGGCAAAGTGAAAGTAGACGTGCAAACCATTCTGCCGCTCGAACAGGCGCGCCAAGCGCAGGAACTGAGTCAAAAAGGGCATACCCAAGGCAAAATCGTGCTGCGGGTTGCAGCGTGAACTCGAACCTGCGGTGACTATTTTGATATTTGAGTGACGGCGCCTTTGCTGGAACCTCGCCGCACGCGATCCCTACCATCCGTGCTTCTTTGCAAAGTCCATAAACCTGTCCCAATCGTATTCGGTTAGGTTGTGCTTGCCGGTGCGCAGATGGTAGCCGATGTGCCCGGCCTGCAATGGCGCCTCGGGTTTGGGCATCTGATTTGAGGAAACACCATCCGTTCCGAAAAGGCGGTACACTGGCCCGGCGGCAACGGCGGACTGGAATTCCGCCTTAGGATCGGACCAGGCGTCTTCGCTGGCGCTGGCCACGTAGAGCAATCGCGGCGCGGCGAGCGCCAGCAGCATGTGCTGGTCCACCGGCAGATCCTGCTCGCGATTGTTGTAGCGCTTGTAATTCTGGCAAAACCAGTACGGGAAATGTGCGTTAATATCCTGAATATGCTCCCCGCCCTTGCCGCGTGCCAATGCCGCGCCCGTGCTGCCTGACTCATTGCTCACCATCATTGCAAATCGCTCATCCTCGGCGCCGGCCCAAAGCGCCGCCTTGCCACCACGTGAATGGCCCACGACCGCGACTCGCTTGACATCAATGTCCTTGTCGGTCTCCAGGTAATCCATCACGCGGCTGGCGCCCCAACTCCAGGCAGCGATCGTTCCCCAGGAGTCAGGTTTCCGTCCGTCCGCCGGCGCGAAAATCTTATGAACCCCGCTGCTGAACCCGTCGTCCTTGTCCGGCGCTACGTCGGCATTAAGGAACACGGCGGCTGCAAACCCGCGCGCCACAATTTGCTCCGCCGGCCAGAAAGGGCTTTTGACCTTGCGAGTCGGATCGATGTTCTCCTGCCCGCGATTGCAGATGAGCAAAAAACACGGCGCCGGTTCGCGTGCATTTTTAGGCACAAACAGGACCAGGTGAATCGCGCCCTCCCCTCCGGGACCGCGATAAGAGATAGTTACCAATTTGCGGCGGGCCTTTCCGTCAAGAGCATCTTCCGACAAATCGGTCACGGCGAACTTCATGTCTTGTGGACGTCCCACCGGCGCTCGGCCGTAGACGTTCTCGCGAAACAATTCCAAAATCTCCGGACGGCGCTTGCTGCGCCAGATTTCCGTGGAGATCGCCTTTTCGCCGCTGTGCATCACGAGCGGATCCGGAAGGTTCAGCTCCGCACCGCTGACGAATACCGCCGCCGTACAATATATCAACGAGGCAATGAGTCGCTGCATAGCCAACTCGGCAAGCTCTAAACCAAATTGTGGACTAAGGGAACCCTTTTTCTGCCCCGCTGCTCCTCCCAGTACCGAAACCGATTTGCCTCGGCGGCGGCGAACAACCCCGTGCGAGCGGCAGGCCGGTGGTTTGAATGGCTGAATATATGCCTGTTGGCCTCGTCAAATCGATGTTAGGAGATGGATCGGAACGGAAACCTCGAATCAGTGGAAATGCTAAAATGAATAATTCGCATGTTAGCCTTGGTGTAGCAAAAAGGGCGGCGTTGGCGCTCGTATTGATGGCCGCCATTGCCTGGCCTGCTTCTGCACAACCGGTGATGCCGCAACCCATGATGCCCCGGCCCGGGCCTGGCATGCCTGGCCCACGCCTTGCTCCAGAACAAACCAACGCCCCGGCAAATTATGTGGTGCGTGTCGAATGGAAAGAAACCAATGGGAACAGTGGTTCCATCGAGATACTAACCGGCGAGGGAAACTTCCAATTGAGTTCTTCGCTGCCTGGCACCGGGAAATCTGAGGAGGCCGCCTGGCAAATACCAGTGACACTCAATGGGAACCTCAAAGTGCTCAATTCCGAGAGGGGCCAACTGCAGCTGTTCCTCGGGCGCAGCATTCCCTACACCGTGAGCGGTCCTGGCCAGTCGCGCAGCCTTCAACAACGCCAGGAGGGACTGACCGTGACGTTTTTTGTTACGTTTGGCAAACAGGTGGTCGCGCAGAAGGATGCAAACGGCGAAGTATTCGTTTTAGTGAAGCAACAAGCGCTTTGAGGCGCCATGGCCTGCCAGGCCGGACGCGAACTTTGCGGCCGTTAATTTGCGCCCGCTGGCTGGACTACCCACCAACTCCTGGGCGCCCAGGCCTCCTCATGCGCCTGATTGTCCCGATTCCAATTGTGTGCTGTTCGCGGTGGATAGAAGTAATCATTACGCTTCACCAGGATAATGTGGCCATCGCAGAACAGCATGTTGTAGCCTTGCTCGTGAGGCGGATCCAATTCTCTAAGCGACTGCAGTGAGTTGTCCCAATGCCACGCGTTCAGCCAGGGTGTCATGGCATAAAGGCCGAGCGCCGCGTTGGGCGTTTCGATTGGAAACCAGCCCGGGCCGGATGTGCGCCGGTACGATCGCGCATCGGCTACCGCATACATTTGGCTGGGGGCGGCCACTTCGGGTTCGCGAGCGACCATCGGCGGCCGTCCTCCGAGGCCCAGCTTTCCCCGCAAGCCTGCGACCGGCGATTCCGCCCAACCGGTCCAGCCGTTACCGATGATGCCATTGTTATTGTAGGAATAACTCGTCCACCAGCGCGCGCCGTTCCAACGTTCGGCCGTGTTCGTGGCCCAAAACACGGCCATGCCGTTGTTGGCGATATAAGTCGGGCAATGCCAGCTGTGGTTAGTCCAGGCGAGTGGATAAAACGGATAGAGCCGAGCCATCCAAACCTGGAGCGTCTCCCAGTCGTTGTGCGGCGGATACCGGCCCGTGTCGGAAACGTACATGGCCAACCCGAGCCCGATCTGGTGCAGGTTGTTCTTGCATGCGGCGTTTCGGCTCTGTGCTTTGGCTCGAGAGAGTGCCGGAAGCAAAAGTCCCGCCAGAACAGCGATAATCGCAATGACCACCAGGAGTTCAATCAATGTAAACCCGGCGCCGGTTTGAGCTTCCAGGATCGATCTTTTTCCATCCGTCGTTTGCCTCATCCAGAAGTTTGGACAGGGACGACGTAGAAGAGTCACTAGCCAATGTCAATCGTCAATCGCGTTTAAGGATTTGGTACAAACTGGCGAAGTCGTCGGTCCACAGTGGGATGGACGGGCCTTTTGTCGATGGGGCCGTGGCAGCTTGGCTAATCGCCGGCGCATCGAGCAGGGTGCGGTTTTGGCTTAGCAAAACCCAAGTGGACGCGTAGAGCCACCATCGTTCGTCATTTTCATCCGTATCAATAATGGCGGCACGGTAATTGAATTCGCGCGCGAGATTCATTACCACCGGTTCGAGGTTGAGGAAATGATTGGAGATGTGAACGGCAATGACGCCGTTGGGTTTGAGGTGCCGCCGATAAAGCGCAAAAGCCTCGCGCGTTAGAAGGTGGACGGGAATTGAATCGCTGCTGAAGGCATCCAGGGCAAGCAGGTCGAATTGCTGCGGGGATTCCTTTTCCATGGTGAGGCGCGCATCGCCGAGGGCAATTTCGACTCGGCCCGAGCAGTTGCTAACATAGGTGAATTGCGAAGTCGCGAGCCGCCTGACTTCAGGGTTGATTTCGTAGAATCGGACGTAATCGCCTGGGCGCGCAAACGAGGCCAGCGTGCCGGTGCCGAGGCCGACGACTCCGAGACGTCGAGATGCAAGCGGGAGTGCGTTCCAAGCCAGATTAACGCCGCTGCCTTCGCCGTAATAGCTTACCGGCCAGGTGGCCTGAACCGGATCGACAAATTGAAACCCATGCGTAATCCGGCCATGGAGCAGCAGGTAGTTACGACCTTTCGGCTCGTTCTTGCGGTATTCGAACACACTTAATACGCCATAAAAATTCCGTGTGGAAGAGACCGCGCCTTCCTTAGCGTGCCGCGCCTGTCCCCAAAGATTGCGGCCCAGGAAAACGATGCCCCCTGTCAGGGCTGCCGTGATGAGCCAGCGGAAAGAGGGCGAAGTGCGAAGGACAAAATAATAAGTGCGGATGCAATCCAAGGGCCATGAAACACGTGTAGCTTGGACGTCCCCGCCTGCGGGTTTTGGCAGCGTCGCGCTGCCAACCCCGCTGTGATTTACGACGCTTTGTACAAGCAATGCACCACCGCCACTCGTCGAAACAGCAGGCTCAATTCGATCCACTTCCGTGTAATTGGCTTCATTCGCACTTGGTTGCGTTTCCACATTTCCAACTGCTGTGCCAGGCCAGGCCCAAACAATTAGGAACAGAATACCGCACAGGAACACACCCCAATGCAATTCGTAATAGTTTGAGAAAATCATGGGCGCAATCACCGCCACGAACAATCCGCCCAATGCGCCGCCTGCAGCAATGGCGAGATAAAAACCGGTCAAACGCTCCGGCGCCGGCCGAAGCCGGTAAAGCTCGCCATGGCACACCATGCAGCAAACGAAGAGACTCCCGCAATAAACCAAGATCTGTCTCCAAAGTGACCAATCTGACCCGTGAGCGAGCGCCCAGCAAAAGCCGATGAGCGCGACGACCAACAAAGGTGTGAAGAGCAGGCGATGGTACCAACGTGGGCTGTCGAAACAGATAATGAAGCTCAATAGGTACAGCGCGAGCGGCACGATCCACAGAAAGGGCACGACGGCTACGTCCTGGCATAGTTTGTTTGTGGTCGCGAGCAAGAGGAGCGAGGCGCAAGCGGGGAGCAGGAGCCAGGAGGGATATTGGATGCGGGATGCGGGATGCGGAATGACGGATACTGGATGCTGGATGGTGGGTGCTTGGTTCGAAGCGCTTGGAGTAAGGCGCCAAAGGCGCAGGGCGCAAAACCCGCAGCTGATCGCGTAGAGAATCAGGCTTCCGGCCCAGAGACTCGCTTGTACCCGACGGCTAAAGTGAGTCTCAAAATAGATCGGGTAGCTGAGCAGGGCCAGCAATGACCCAACATTGGAAAGAGCATAAAGTCGATAGGGCGAGACGCCGGGATTGGTGCGGCTGAACCAGTGTTGCAATAATGGGCCTGTGGTCGACAAGACAAAGTATGGAACCCCGACGCACCCACTGAGCAGCAAGAGGATCTGAAGAGTGGGATTGCCAGTCGCCATCGGTTTCCAGGCATCGCTGGGAATAATTGGCAGCAGGGCCACCGCCGCTACCAAGAGCAGCAGGTGGACGACAGCCTGCCGCCGCGGCGCCAGAAACCGGCTCGTCGCGTGGGCATAAGCGTAGCCGGCCAGCAGCAGGATCTGAAAGAAAAGCAGGCATGTGGTCCAGACACCCGGTCCGCCGCCAAACCACGGCAATATGAACTTGCCCAGCAGCGGCTGAACCTGAAACAGCAGAAACGCCCCCAGGAAAATCGTCAGCGCATAGACCAGCACCCGAGGATTCTGGCAATGCTACTGAAGCTGCACAATGCTGGCGTTTCCGTTTGCCTTCAATAAGGAAACCAGATGCGCAGGAATTGTGACGGGCCTACCGGGTTATTAGTATAGGCCAGCGAACCGTCGCCGGCAGCGGAGTTGGTGGCCAACGGCGACCAGATAATCGGCGAATTCAGGTTCGAAGCGCCCTGCACCACATAATTGAGTCCGGGAATGGTGCTGCCATTGAGCACGAGCGCGCCTCCGGGACCGGGTTTCAAACTCACGCTCGGCGGAGCGCTGACGGTCAGCGCGGCACTACTGCTGTTGGTTGAACCAGCGCTATTGGTTATGACAACGGAATAGTTCGCTGCGTTTGCGGGTGACACGTTCGCAATGGACAGGATATTGCTCGTCGAACCTGAAATAGAGCCGCCGTCATGGAGGCTGAATCCGTTGGTCTGCCATTGATAGCCCAAGGGGGCGCTGCCGGTGGCGGTGACGGCGAAAGTTGCGGTTTGGCCGGCGAGCACGGCTCGAGGTGCGGGCTGGGTCACGATGGCTGGGGCGGTTCCGCCGGTGTTCACGGTCAACACTGCAGGACTGCTCGTCGCGGAACCCCAGAAGTCGGTGACCACCACCGAGTAGCTGCCCGCATTGGCGGCGGTGACCGAATTAAGCGTCAGCATGACGGTTTGGTTGGTGCCGGGACTGTCCTGACTGGATACAAGATTCGTGTTGTTGAAGTACCAGTCGAAGTGAAGGGTTTGGTTGGTGCCGTAGTACGTCGTAGGCACAGTGGTGGAGACGCTCAAGGCGACATTATTGCCCGCCGTTACATTGGTGCTTTGTGGCGAAGCGCTGATCGCCGGTTTCGAACCAAAGGCCCAGAACGAATAATACTCCTGCTGGTTGACGATGACATTGGTACCAAGCACACAAAGGAAAATGACGGAATACATGCCGCTGTGAGCGGCATTAGCCTGCGCAGCCGTCAGGCTTAGGTTGTTTGTCCCATAAACGTTGAACGGCGCGGGATCGGTTAAGCCGCGATTGAACTGCCATTTCCAGACATTGCTGACAGCGGGGGCATTGGTGATGGAAGCGGCAAAGACGACGGCATTGCCGGCCAAAGCATAGTTGGTGTAGTTGAGCGCGAACTGGTTTGCGCCGGGTGTGGTGCAGACGCTCAACACACAATTGGTTTGCGCGGTCCCCGAAGAGTTGGTGGCTTTGACGATATACGCTCCTGCGTTAGTGAGCTGGACGTTAAAGAAGTTCAGGTAGGAGTTGGTGGCGTTTGCGATGGGCGACGGTCCAAGGCTCCAGGAGTACGCCGGTGGCGGGTTACCCGAAGCGGCGGCGCTTAGCAGTGCCTGCGAGCCCACCTGTGTCGTAATACTTTGCGGCGCCGCACTGAAGCTTGGCGCCACGCCGCCGACACCTCCAGCGCCGACAATTAAGGTTGTGGATCTGGTGTCAGAGTTGCCGCCACTGCAACCCGTCCCATCGTACATTCGCAGAGTAAAATTAAAGTTTGTAGCGCCGGTCGGCGTGCCGCTCACTACCGCTGTGTTACCGCCGTTGTAGGCAATAGTGAGCCCGGGTGCGAAAGGTGTTTGGGCGGAGGTAAGACAGGTGCTGTTGTACGAGATGGACGAAACGGCGCCGGCATGCCCACCGGAGTAGGTGACCGTGCCGACATAAGGCTGGCCAACGGTCGCGTTGGCCGGTGAAATCGCGATGCTCGACGCGCTGGATATGGCGTGATAGCCGAACATGGCCAAACCGCCGATGGCCCAGCGGAAAATGATGGCGCCGCCGGAGGGCACCAGGGACTGAGTAACCGTAGGCAGCATCGACCTGGCCAACGGCATGACTTCCAGGGCTCCGGCAAGCAAAACCGGCAGCGTCCTAACAATTAACTTCTTCATAGGTATTTGTTGTTTTGGAGGTGAGTTTTTAACTCGGCATGTCAATGAGCGGTGACCACCAAGTACGAGGGCAACCCCATTACCCCGAAATGATCCAATAATTGCTTCGCCGGCGTACGATCCGGCTGTTCGGCCGCATAGCGAACGACGATAAACTTTCCAAGCTGAGCCTGGATGTCCGACCGGTTGAACACGGTGGCGTCCATGGCCAGGCAGTTCTTGCACCAACTGGCGTGAAAATCGACAAAGACCGGCAAGCCTTCCGACCGGCTGCGCTGCAGTGCGGCAAGGAATTCCTGGTTTGACTGGATGGCTGCGGAGGCGGCCGCCGATTCGCTTGAATCCGCGGCAGTGGCTCGAGCGCGAGCCGACCAAGTCACTCCGGACATTTCATAGGCGAGATGGCCGTAATAGATCGCGAGGACGAAAATCATGACGCCGAAGCCGCGTTTTACGTGTTTCATCCAGTTCCCCGGTTTGGGTAGGACGGCCAGACCGGCACCGGCAACGGGCCAGGGCAAGGCCATGCCCAACCCGAGCAAAAACGGCAGCAGCAATCCCGCGACAATGCCTTTGGAATAAAGGCTGGCGGCCAGGAGCAGCGCCGAAACGACTACCGGCGCCACACACGCTCCAGCTAACAACGCGGCCACGGCGCCCATGACGAAGATAGCGAGACTCTGCAGCAATCCTCCACGCGGCGCCGCGGGTTTGTGGGGTGCGGTACGCGAGCGGAAGCGCGATAAATCGATATTGACCAGGTCGAACATGCCGAGGCCCATGAAGACAAATACCAAAGCAATCACCACGTTGAACCAGAACGAGGAGTTCAGCGCGCCAAACTTGGCTCCGGTGAGGACAACTCCCAATCCGAGCACGCCGTAGGCCAAGGCCATGCCGGCGCCGTAAATGGCACCTTTCTTCAAACCTTCCGTCCGCGACTGCGCTTTCGAACCCGCCCCGATGACCGCGAGGTTGATTGGGATCATGGGCAGGACACAGGGAGTGAAGTTCAGGAGAAAGCCGCCAACCACAATCAACAGCAGAGTTGTGCCCAGCCCCAGGCTTGCAAAATGGCCGAGTGAATCCTGCGCGTCGGTTTTGCCAGAGGCCGCGCGGTCGAGAAATGCGGAAAAGGCAGATGGCTTGAGATACCCGGTCTGTTGGGCGACAACGCGAACGTCCTTGAGAGCGTTGGCCCAATCCACTTCGCCGTTGCCAGAGGTCGGCGGTTCTTCACTGTCGTCCGAGACGCGGACAAATCCGCCGGCAGCTTGACGTTCGAAAACCCGTTCTTCGGGAGCGAAGCAAGCGCCATTGGTGCAGCCCTGCAACTTGACCACCAGCCGGCTGAGCGCCTGCGTTTCGGCGCTTATCGTCGCGCTAAAGCCATGCTCGTAGACTTTTTTCTGCTGGTGCGTGGCGTTTTCCCATTCGATTGATGGCTCGGGCAAACCGTGCGGCTCGAGTTTATCGCCGGCAGCCGTGAGGAAGCGCAATCGCTCCGGATAAAGCACGCAACCCGGGGCAATATCGAAATCGACGCGTAAGGCCAGCGTGTTGGTGGCGGGAAGGGGCGTTACGGAAACCATGAACGCCTCGCGCGCTGGCGACGCCAAGCCCGACTGGAATGCCAACAGAGCAGTGGCAGCCGCCAAGCCGAGTTTTTTGCACCAACAGCCGTACAGACGAAAATGTAGCGCAGATTAGCAATCTGCGGTATCGCCGATGTGTAATCGGCAGGCGACCGCTGGTAGTAGGGCATCTTGTTCCAGGGGGCTGGGTTGCTTCTGAGCTTCAGCAGGTTGAAAAACCTGCGATACAGCAGATTGAAAATCTGCGATACCGACAAGCGGCTCCGACCGGCCGTGAAACACTTGGCCGAAGCCAATGCAACCGAGGTTTTGAGGCTTGATCATACCTCAATTTGTTTCCTAGTTGCAACCGCACCCGCCGCCGCCGACACCGGCACCGCCCGATGCCATCTCGCGCGAGAAGAAGATGTGGTCAGATTGCGCCTCGCCAATCGGGTCGCGATCTGCGCGCATGGTGTAATCAGCCAGGGTCCCGCGCTGCCAGGGTTGCACGTTTTCGCATCCGGTGAGCAGGGTGGCAAGCGCCAATAGATTTAAAACGATCAGCGATTCGCGTTTCATAAATTCATTTGCCCAGCAGGGATTCTATCTCCTGAATGTATTCTTGTTTGGTTTTGTCGCCGTGGAAACCGGCATGCAGAAAGCGGACCTTGCCTTCCGAATCGAGGACAAACGAGCTGGGGAACGTGCGCAAGTGCAGCTTTTTCACGACTTGCTCGGAGGCATCGCGCACGACGCCAAATGTGGCGGGATTTTCTTTCAGAAAATGATCCATGTCGGCTTTTGATTCATCCAGATTCACGCCGATGATGACCAAGCCGCGATCAGCGTATTTCTTGTTCAGCTCATTGAGCGCCGGGAATGATTCGACGCACGGGTTGCACCACGAGGCCCAGAAATCCACGAAGACCACTTTGGCTTTGGTCGCGTCTGGCAGCTTGCCCTCGAGCTTGAACGTGGAGAGTGGTGGGAATTGGTCGCCGACTTTGACATCGGCGAGCGCGACACAAGCGAAGGCGCCGAGGACGCAAAGAGCAATGGCCAACCGGCTCGAATGATCAGGTAGAAACATTTGTTTTGTTTTCATGTGATGTTGAGGATTTAGAGCGTGTTCGGAAAATGCTGCCACTGAGCCGAAACAGAAACCGGTTCTCGGTAGCGGTCTTCGCGCAGACTACGATTCTCGCCGCTGCGAGCGGGGACCGCTCGCGCGCCGGCAGCATTTTCCAAACACGTTTTTAGAACCATAATCTAAGTCCAATCGTGAAAACGTTTGCGGAGGGATAGGCGCTTTGCGAAGTGACGCCGTCCAGACCCTGCATCTCATAGCGCAGGTAGCTGGCATCCACCGACAAATGCCGCTGCACGCGGCACGTGAGTTCCACGCCATAAGCGAAGGATTCGAACTTCGAGAGCCGATAATCCGAAGAATAGGCCTCCGGAAGGTTGTTGTAGTCGGGAACCAGCACGTAATAGAAATTAGCGGCGCTTTGGTGGTAATAGCGGAAGGTGGGTGATAACACGACGTAGCGCCCAATTTTTTGGCGCCAGGCGATTTCGGCCGTATGGGCGGTGACATCCCAGGAATCGCGAAAGAAACGGTAGCCGAGGTCGATGCTGGCGTGTGCGGGGTCAACGAACTGGGTAAAGGTGAAGTACGCGACGCCGCGATCGCGCTCCCGCGGCCGCACTTCCGGAATCAATGCAGCGTCGCTTGGGTTATATTGCGGAAACCCGGTCTCAGGCATTACGCCCCGGTAGGGATCGGCCAGGTACCCCGTTTCGTGTCCGTACGTGAGATTGGCGGTGACGTAAGATTTGCGCGTGAGCAACTGCGAGATGCCGAAAAAGAAATCGTCGGTGGTTTTCGGTTCCCACACGAATTTGTCGTCGCGAACGCTGTCGGAGTTATGAGACCAACCCACGCTCAGGGTGGTGTTCTTATTGTTCAGCGAAAGGGCATAGTTCAAAGCTCCGCCAAACGAGATGTAATCGTGCTCTTCGCTGTAGGAGAACGAAGGAGTAATCAAATGCTGGCCGAAACCCACGGGCACGCCGAGCGAGAATGCATCGCGGTGGTCGTGCATATAGGTGAGCGGCACAGACGTGTTGTGGTAATTGGGATTGTTGGTGAGGGCGGTGTAGGCTTGGCCGGCATTTTGGGCAGCGACGGCTGGCGCGCCGCCCTGAGCGTACTGGGTCGCGTTGTTGGTGAGCTGCTGAGGCGTCCAATACCCAAACTGAACGTTGATGAGGTTGTCGCTGATGAACTGATTGAACAGGCCGTTGTAAGCCGGGGTATAAGCCGCCTGGTAGAAAGTGTTGTATGTTGGAAACGGCCACTGCGACTGGGGAGGCGCCCCGGTTGGGGTAGCACCGGAGATGGAGTCGATGACAAATTCCCCGGTGACGCGGACATGCGAACTCGCGCCGGTATCGAAATGAAAGGTATCCGTATCGACATGAATGCGGTCGGCGTCCTCCTGATAGAACTCGTGCCGATAACCCACGGTGTCTTCCTGCTGGCCAAGCGCGCGGCTGGCTCGCAAGAACGGCAAAGCCAGGCTCATGAGCCAGCGCAGGTTTAGTTTACTGGCCGCTCTTCGGCTACGGGAACAGCAGCCGATAGAATCTGTTTGGTTGAGGAATCGCATTGGTATCGGTGAATCGAATAGCGCCGTTCGGGCCGACAATGTTCGTAGCGACCGTGACCCAAATTACTGGCGGCGTGAAGCGATTGGCCGTTTGCACCCAATAGGTATCGCCAGTGACGCCAAGCCCGGTGAATTGGAAACTATTGGCGGTGAGTTGGGCGACGAGCCGTGGCGGGGGGACAATGGTAAGATTGACCACCGCGCTGGTAATCATCCCATAGCTGTTGCTAACAACCACGGAATAGCTACCCGAAGCGGGAACGAAAACCTGCAAGGCAGCATTGGTTGCCGTGAAGAGCGCGGTCGAGTTGTTGTACCATTGATAGCTAAAGGGCAAAGCGCCCGAAACAAGCACATTGAACGTAGCCGGTTTGCCCGCCATGACAGTGCGGTTGACGGGCGCTTGCACAATGACCGGCAAAGTCGGCACGGTCGAAGGCGAGACCAGGCGATAGAACCGTACAGGAGAGGAAGCCGTATCCACGAACTGGACCAGGCCGGTGGCATCCGCAACGTTCGTTGCAATCCTGGTCCAGGAAATTGGTGATGCCAGATTCGTGGCCACTTCAAGCCAGAAAACATCACCCGGCAATCCAATCGAACTTATTCGGAAACCACTTGAGATCGCCAGCAGTTTGAGAATCGGCGTTGGCAGCACGGTCAGGAGTGCGGGCGCGCTGGTGACGGCGCCGGAGTTGTTGGCTACTACCACGGAGTAGAGGCCCGACTGAGTTGGCGCCACGCCCGATAACGTGAGCATGGTATTCGTTGCGCCCGGCACGGGCATGCCCAAATTGAAAAACCATGTGTAGCTAAGCGGACCAGCGCCGGTGGCAAGAACATTAAAACTTGCCGTTTTGCCGGCGGTCACTGTTTGCGGCGCCGGTTGGTTGACCAACACCGGTAAGGAGGGGAAACTCAGGAAACCATTGGCGTCGATGAGCATATTGGTGATGCCGAACGTGGTATTACCGAGCGGGTCGGTGGCGATCCATTCTACAGGCACGGGTGAGGCGTATGGGCCGAAGTTAGTAGGCCCGATGATGTAATAAACCATTGCCGCGACGGGATTGACATTGATCTCGTAGTAACTGTTGCCTGAGCCATCATTGAGCGGTTGCTCGGCAAGTTTGCCTTCCAGTGCCCAATTGGTAATCGATTGGCTGAGATCCGAGGAAGACCAGGCGTACAGAGAGGCTCCGGGCGCATTCGTGGTGGAGAGGTTCATGCCGCCGAAAAAGCCGGGCGCGGCACCGCAGGCGTAGAAAGGATTCAGCGGAAATGACAGAAGAGCATCGGTGCTGATGTTGAGGTTGGCCCAGGAGAAAGTTTGATTGCCGGAAGTGTCAGTCGCGATCCACGCGACCGGCACCGGCAAGAGATATGGCGGCGTGTTGGTCGCGCCGATGACATAGTAAACGAGCGGGTCCAACGGATTGACGTTGATTTCGTAGTAACTGTTTCCAGAGCCGTCGTTCAGAGGTTGTTCGGCCAACGGCCCTTCCAAATTCCAGTTGGTGAGCGGGACACTGAGATCCGCAGACGACCAGGCGTAGAGTGCCATGCCCGGGGCGTTAGTAGTGGCCAGATTCATGCCGCCGAAAAAGCCAGGAGAAGCGCCGCACGGGTAAAACTGATGTAGAAAGACGATTTGAACGGGGGCGCTGGTGATGGAGCCGCAAGGATTGGCGAGCACGACGTCAAAAAGGAGCGACTGGCTGGCGAGGGTGACGTTGGTTAAGGTGTAACTGCTGCTGATTGCTCCGGGGATGGCGGAACCATTGGTTCGCCACTGATAGGTCAGTGGCGGATCGCCTGTCGCTGTAACGGCAAATGTGGCCTGCGTATCCGTTGGCCGCAGCACTACGTTAGTGGGAGCAACGGCAATACCCGGCAGAATGGAGCTGACAGTGAGATTGGCGACGCTGCTGGTGACAGAACCGTTCGCATCCGTCACGACCACATCATAGCCACCGGAAGCAGCGCCAGGGCCCACGTTTGGCAGGACTAATGGATTCGTCGTGGCCCCGCTGATTAGGTTGCCTCCCGAACGCCATTGATAAGTGTACGGCGGGGTCCCGGCGGTTATCGCCACACTAAAGTTCGCCGCGCTACCTGCGCAAACCGCCTGATCTTGTGGACCGCTGACGGCCACCTGCGCAGGCGGAAACATGATATGAACTGCGGGAGAACTGGTTATCGAACCGCAGGGATTGGCGACCACGACGTCGTAACGGTTATTGGTTGCGCTAAGCGATGGAGTAAAGATGGTATAAGAGCGGCGGGTTGCGCCGGTGATGTTGTTGCCATTGACTCGCCATTGGTAAGTAAGCGGAGCGTCACCGGTAGCGGTGACGCTAAAAACAGCGTTGCTAGGCGAGCCTTGTACTGCGGCGTTCGTGGGTTGCACGGAGATGCCGGCCTGCACTGTGTCGAGGGTAAGAGTGGCTACGCGGCTGGTCGCCGAGCCGAATTGATCGTTAATTACGACGTCGTAACCGACCAGGGTATCGGCAACTCCGGGACTTACGATCGTATAAGAACTAGTGGTTGCCCCCGGTACGGGAAAGCCGTTGGTGCGCCATTGGTAAGTGAACGGCGCCGTGCCGGCCGCCGTCACGGTGAAGGTGACCGGCCCGCCAATGCAGTTCGTCAGGTTTGCCGGACCGATGGCGGCCGCATTTACCAGCAGGACATCCCACCACTGTTCGCCAATCCGCATTGTGTCGAACAGCACCGTTCCCGAGCTTGCGGAAGATTGGAAAAGCAATCGCTGGATGTTGGAAGCGCTTCGGTTGTCGTCATCCGAGCTTGTGCTTGCGTTAGGCTGAGCGGGTTCCAAAGCGCCGGCGGGCGGATCGATGAACAAACTGCCGCGCGCGGCGGTGAAATCATATTTCAGAACAATAACGTGAGTTGTGTTGGGCGCGAGCGCCATGGACGCTGTGGACGGGTCTGAACCACTGTCGGTGATCGACAGACGATAGCTGGTGCCATTGCTGGAGCCCACCACGTAGAAATCCAAGGGGTCATTCGGCGGACTTGACTGGGTTGCGCCGCCCTGCGCGAGGGCGAGTACGAACTGCCGGTTCGTGGGCATGACCGTGCAATTAATCAGTGTCGAAAGATAGACGGTCCCGCCCGTAAGAGCGGAGTTGGCGAAATTGCGATAATCGTTCAGCGTTGGACTTCCGCTGCTGACCTGAAGCAAGTTACCTGTTGGATTGGTTGGCAGCACACCGCTGAGACTCAAATTGCCGGCCACAATTTGCAGGCCCAAACCGCTCGAGCCCGCCCAGGGCGGATTCGAGGCAAGCGTGGTGCCGGCTGAGTACGGAAAGCCTTCCTCCATGAATAGAGCTCCCGAGGCGGTTTGCCAGAAAAGCAGGCAAAGCGCCGCGGCGTATCGGCAGAGCCCCAGACAGCGAACTTGTCTATCCCGGTGAAAAAGCACAAAACCTTCGGGAGCGGAGTCGTGTTTTGTCGGTGGTTATGGCCCCCGCCGCGCCGGGGTGCGATTCCATTAAATGCAGGGCTTCGGTTGGGCCCAGGATTAAGGCCGTGGTGGTAAGCAAGCCGGCGATAGTGCAGGTCGGCGCGATCGCCGAGGCGGCGCGAACACCGGTATCGGCGGGGTAACCGGAGCGCGGGTCGATAATGTGGCCATAGCGGCGACCGTTCACCGTGAAGCAACGCACATAATCACCCGAAGTGGCGACCGCGTTGTCCGTAACTGCCACGCCTGTCCAGCACTTGCCCGGTTCGTTGGAGTCCTCAAGGCCGATCCACCAGAATTCCTTGCCGGGGCCGGCCCCGCGAACGCGAACATCCTGACCAAAATCGACCAGCACATTCTGGATGCCCCGTTCGATCGCCAGGTTCATCACGCAGTCCACCGCGTACTCCTTGCCGATGCCGCCCAGGTCAATGCACATGCCGCGTTGTGGCAAAAACACGCCACCCGGCCGCCGCTGGACCTTGTTCCAGCCCACCAGCGCACGCGCGGCCTGAATAGCCGAATCTTGGGGAATGACCGGCGGCTGCGCCTTCCAATTCCATAATTTAATCAGCGGCAAGGCCGTGGGATCAAAGGTCCCGCGCGTGAGGAAGAACAAATCCTGGAAAAACGCGAACAGTCGGTCCGTCTCAGGATCCGTCTCAACCCAGTGTTCGCCGGCTGCAGCGTTGATGCGCCCCACCAGGCTGTCGTCGATAAAACGCGAGTAATAAGCTTCGAAGCCGGCGACCCAACGGACCACTTCCTGTTGAAAATCGCGGGCCAGGGAAGCCGGCACGCTATGGAACTGGACACAGCACACCGTGCCCATCGCGATGAACGTGAGCTTGTGGAGACCGTTCTCGTTGGTCGATTGCGCCGATTTTGCGATGCGCTCCAGCACTCGCAGACCCGAATCAGAACCCGTCAGGTGCATACACCAGAACTGATGCCGCCCATTAGCATGACATGTGCCGTAATTAAACCAGGCCCGCTGGCAAACCCTAAAGCCAGCGGCAGACGGGGGAGCAAGCCTCGTAGCCTTGCCAAGCGCGATAGATGCCCTGACGAAAAAACCCGCGATTTACCGGGCAAAAACCCCGTCATGTTTTCGCCGGCAAAGCGATTGCGTTCCAACGCAATGGGCTTATGTTCATTGCCGATAACATCGAATTGTGATGCTGTCAAGTTGCGCTAAATCGTAACTTATGGTTTCTACGGATAAGGTTGTGTCACTGATGTCCTTACAAGGTACAAAAGATCATCTAATGAATTTGGGCAAACCCGGCCTCGCCGCAGCTTGCCCTGAGGGCAAGGCAAGCTGCTGGTTTATTTATTAAGGTATCCCTGGCCGCGCGTTTGGTTGCACGAGGAAGCCCTGCGTGCAGTGTCAACTAGCGGGACAGAGGCCGAGGAGGGTGTCCGATTTCGGTGACTGATCCGGTAACACAACGCCGCCTTGTCCCGCTGGTGCCAGTCAGGTTGGCGCGTGGGCCCGTTCTCCAACAAACTCTCAAACCTAGTCTTTATCCAACCTGGTCGTGGCCCATTCCGGGTAGAGAGCCTGGCTGCCTTTGGCGGCGCGCCAGAGAACACGATTAAAAATGTCCTCCGGGCACTGATCTTCCTTATCCAGGGGCAGGCGGGCGGAAACGTAGGCGTCCTTGCGGAGGGCTGAATCAGTGATTTCCTTCGGCTTGGGATTCATCTCGTCCAGGGCCACGACATTGGTCGCCGCGTCATACGCAATGAGGTCGGGCATAGCGCTGAAACAATCAAACATCGGCGTGGCGGTCGCATCGAGTTGGTTCATCGGAGGAAGGCCGAGAATCAATTCAATGGTGCGGAGCAGACTGGTTTGGTTGTACTGGGTGTGAACGGTGGTGTGTCGTTTTGTATACGGGCTGATAACGTAGGCGGTTGTGCGGTAGCCGCTCACATGGTCCCAACCATCTTGTGGATCATCTTCGATAGCGAAAATGCAGGTGTTCGACCAGAAATGGCTGTGGCTGATGGCCTCTACAATTTGGCCGAAGGCCAGATCATTGTCGGCGACCTGGGCTTCGGGTTTGGGTGAGCCATACTTTGTTCCGCTCGTATGGTCATCGGGAAGCCACAGGACCATCAGGTTTGGCAACTCGCCCTTTCGCTCGCATTCTTTGAAATCCTTGATGAATTCGGAGGCGCGAAGGATGTCCGGCACCGTCAGATCAAACCCAAGGTAATTGGTATCCACATAAGGTCGCAGCTCGGCCAATCCAACCTTGGCGTAATATCCGATAGCATTGGAGCCCAGCGTAAAGTCGCGGTACGATTCCAGCCAGCCGTGTTGCGCTTTCTCCGTGGCCTTCCAGAAGTGAACCGGGTCGGTGAATTCGCCATAATCCCGCACGGTTTTGCCGTGCTCCAGGGCATCATTCCAAATAAAGCCCGCCGCGGAGTACGCCATGGCGTCGTATCCATGCAGTTCGCCGCCGGCGCCCGGGTAGCTGCGGGGCCAGCCGGCGTAGGAGCGTTGAATGTAATCGTTCGCAAGGGCGCTGTCCGTCCACTGGTGGCCCTCGGCGCTCAAGATTCCCGAGCAATAGGTGTTGTCCAGCAGCACAAAATCACGAACAAATTTGTGCTGGTTGGGCGTGACTCGCTCGCCATAAATGCACAACTCGGGATTGCCGTTGCCTTCCATCACATCTCCCAGCACCTGGTCGTAGGTGCGGTTTTCCTTGATGATATAGAGAACATGCTGGAAGACGCTCGGCTCGCCCACGCGCTCGGGCAGTGGCTGCGGAGGGCGATTCGGGCGCGCCGGGAGTTTTGCCTGCGCGAGCAATGGATAACGCATGTTGGCCAGGGCCTGCTTTGTGAATGCCTGCAATTCGTCCTTTGACGGGACCGGCACGAGGGAAAGTGACCCGTAATATTGATGGGTGTTAAACCCTTCGCCTTTGCCCTTTTTGGCCGGTTCCGTTTTACGCGCAACGCTAATGATGTTCGCAACATCGAGTTGGTTCCGGTGAGCATCGAAAGCAATTGCGCCTGGAAACCAGCCCACAGGAATGAGGGCGAGCAAAGTGGATTTGCCGGGATCGAACTGGAACACCGCAACGGCATTCTGCGAACCATTGCACACATAGAGTTTGCCGCCGCGCTTGTCGAAGGCCAGCGCGTCGGGTTGCGCGCCGAAGAGGTCGCCCGGATTTTGGCGAGCGCAGATGGTTTCTACGATTCGGTCGGTTCGTGTGTCGATCACGCTCAAGGTGTCGTCGCCGGCATTGGCGCAAACGACATATTTCCCGTTGGGCGACACGGCGAGCGCGCAGGCGTGGGGGCCGGTCAAAAGCTCCACCTTCGCAATTTGCGAATCCGAATCGAGATGGATGATGGAAACGGATCCCTCGTTCGCGATGGAACGGTCATCCACACGAACAGTGCCGTTGCGGCCGATGGGACCCACGACGCTGTTCGCATCGGGTCGTCGTCCACCCCAATTGCTCACATAGATTTTTTTGTCCGCGAGCGCCACACCGAACGGGGCATTGCCGACCTTCCAAGAGCGCAACCGTTTGCCCGTATCAGCGTCGATTTCAACCAAGCTGTTGCCTACATTCAGGGCCACGTAGAGCCGTTTGCCATCAGGCGAAAGAACCAGGCCCGTGGGAATATCTTCCTTGCGATCAGCGATATTAGCGGGAGGCAGCGGAATCGAGAACAAGGGCGCAACCTTGTGATCCGTGGCAACCCCAAAGACTTTCACGTCCCCGTTAACGTTGGAAAGATAGATCCGCGTGCCGTCTGGTGAGAAGATCAGGCCGGTGAAGCTTAGCTTGTCGCGCAGATTCGCCTTTAGAATCAGGGGAGAGACCGACTTCGCTTCAGCAGTCAATGCATTGGCCGGCATCGCCACCGTTTGCAGGGAAGCGCCGGTCTTTGCGTCCAAAACCAGCAGTTCGTGTTTCAAACCCGAGGTGACGAGCAATGCCCCATCGGGGCTTAACGCGAGGGCGTTGGGCCTCATGGCGGGCAGGTCGATGAGTTTGCCCGCGGGTGTGAGTAACTGATTGACCGGCGTTTCAAAAGCATTGGCCTTCCAGCCAACCGGTTCCTGGTCGGCGTCAAATTCTGAGGGACCATCCGCAGCCTTGGCTGCAGCAACGGCACATAAAAAGACGAGGGTATTTATCTGCAATTTCATTAAATTAACCGAAACCTGTTCATTCGGCTTAATCATACCGATTGGGCCTCGATTGCTGCAATAGAAACAGATCGAGAGCGTCATGAAATGATGCGGAAAAGGCAGCGTGACGCTGCCAAGACCGCAGGCGAGGACGCCCGCGCTACGAGCTGTCCTGTGAGCATTTCCGGCGCTGTGTATAGCCACTCGCAGGTTTCCGCTCGGCCGCGCTCGGCCCTTGCGCCCCGTTCCCAGCTAAGGCATAACAAAGCAAGAACCTGACTGACTTATGACCAAAATACCCGCCAAAGTGCTGTCCGAACTCAATCGCCAGTTTAACCAGGAATACACCGCGTCACATAGCTACCGGGCGTTGTCGCTATGGTGCGAGGACCAGAACCTCAAGGGTTTTGCCCGCTTTTTCGCCAAGCAAGCGGATGAAGAGATCACGCACGCGGGGAAAATGACAGCTCACCTGATCGACCGTGGGGTGCTGCCCGAATGGGCAGCCGTGCCGGCGCCCAAATTCCAATTCAAGTCGCTGTTGGAGGCCGCGCAGCACGCCCAGGCCATGGAACGGGAAAATACGCAGGGCATCAATGCGGTTTACGACGCAGCCGTGACGGCCAAGGATTATCCGGCCCAAGTTTTCATGCAATGGTTCATCAGCGAACAAGTGGAAGAGGAAGCCTGGTGCCTGGAGATGGTCGAACGGGTCCAGGCTGCAACTTGCGCCGGTGGCACTTCCGATCTCGATCGGCACATCGAACGTTATTTGGAAGGCGGAAAAGCAGCGGCTTAATACAATATCCGAGCACGCAACGCGCCTTTGCCCTGGTGCTTACTGCAGCGGGTTTGACCGGCGGTTGGCGCACGACCTGATCGGGATGCAGCATTTGAAGGCAGCAGTTATGCTGCCCAACGCCGCTGATTACCAGTTCCCATACCCGCCGGGCCGATTCGCTCTAAGCTAACAACACCACTCCGGCCAGGCGACTCACGCAGCCCGTAGACTCACTTTCAGTTCATCTCGGATCCGTTTGCCCTGGGCATAGTCCATGCTACCATTCACGCGATGTGTCTGTTGGCAAGCCGGATACGCTCCGGCTGTTTTTTGTACGGGATCTTTCTAGGGATGTTGTCCGCCTTGAGTGCTCCTGGCGCGGTTTATTACGTTGCCACTAATGGTTTCGAAGCAAACGTCGGGACCTCACTGGAATCCCCCTTTCGAACTTTGTCGCACGCCGCCAGGATCATGGTTGCGGGCGACACGTGTTTGATTCGTGCCGGGATTTATCGCGAGAAACTCAGACCGGAACATTCGGGCACAAGCGCGGCACCGATCACCTTTGAGGCGTATTCGAATGAGGTAGTGACGATAGCGGCGACCGAGCCAGTCACGGATTGGACGTACGTTTCCCCCGGTTTATACAAAGCCGCGGTGGCCTGGGACATTGGCAACGGCTACAACCAGGTTTTTATCGACGGCGAAATGATCCACCAGGGCAGATATCCAAGTTTTGGGGCCGGAGGGTTGCTGAATCCGTCAACCGTGAGTGTCACAGTGAATGGAAATACTATCACCAGTAGTGCCTTCGACGGCCGCGCGCAGAATTTTTGGGCCGGCGCCTGGTTCTCCGGCGGCGCAGGGTACCAATGGTCGTGGCAATGCGCCAGAATCGTTGCGTCCAGCGGCAATTCAATCACATTGGACGTCGGCACCGAATCCAACCCATGGTTTACCGGCAGCGGCACGGGTTTCATTTGGGGACTCTCGGCGCTGATGGATTCCGACAACGAATGGCATCTGGACAGCGCCAATAAGACGCTGCTCCTGCGCGTTCATCGGGGCGACAATCCCGCGAAACAGTTAATCGAAATGAAACGGCGGAATTGGTGCGTTGACGTGGATGGTTGTAATTTCATCATCATCCGGGGGCTGCAACTGCGCGGCGGCGCAGTCCGGTTACGCGGTAACGGCAACCTGCTCGAGAACTGCCGCGCGCGTTTCCTGAGCCATTTTCTCACTTACGCCTGGGGTTACGCTTACGATGGCGGCATCCAACCGGGTGGCGGAGTCGTGCTGGATGGCGTCAATAACACGGTGCGCGGCTGCACCATTTCTGATACCGCCGGGTCGGGAATTATCAGCAGTGGCGGCGGCAATTCAATCGCCCGCAATTTCATCTATAACACAGATTATTCCGGGACGTACGCCTGCGCCATTCGGCTCAACGGCTGGAAAGATCAGGTTTGCTTCAACACGGCCTTTCGTTCCGGACGCGACATCCTGCAGCCCGGCGGGGCAGGGCATGCCATTTCGTTCAACGACTTTTCTTACCCGGGCCAGCTCTGCAAGGATCTTGGCGTCATTTATGCCTGGGGTGTGAATGCCCAGACTACCGACCACGTCCGCACGCGCATTACGTATAACTGGATTCACGATAATGTGTCCACGGGGCCGACCCCGCTTATCTATCTCGACAATTGGTCACGGAATTTCGTCGTGGATCATAATGTTTGTTTTAATAACACGGGCGATTCGGGAATTCGCGTCAACGGTCCGGCGGCGAACCATCAACTGTATAACAATACGCTGTTCAATTGCGATGCTATCGGGACGCACACCTATAATATGTGGCCAGCTAACAACCCGGACCCCGCTTTCTGGAAGGGTAACCTTTACCAATACGCAGCTTTGAACAATCTCTATCTTGGCTCCTCGCCGGCGGGTCAACTCGCTGATTGGACGCATTATGATTTTCGCCTTCGAAAAAACGCAGCGGCAATCAATGCCGGCGTTGCAGTACCCGGTTACACCGACAGCCTTGGCGCGCACAGCACTCCGGCCCAGGGCGCTTATGATTCCACGGGACTGACATGGAAAGCCGGCGTCAACGGCTGGGTTCAGCCGTCCTTATCGGTCGCGCGCAGGGACCCTATGAGCCTGACCCTGACCGCGCCGCCCGGTGCCGCGTATTTTCAACTTATGATGACTACCAATGCCTCGCGCGTAGCCGTTTGGATACCGGTTACGAACGCGCCTTCGATTTCCTACACCCAATGGAGCATCACGCTGCCGAACGTGCCCGGTGAACCGCGCTTTTATCGATTGCAGGCGCGGTAGCTGGACATTTGGTGATTTGGTGACTCGAAACGCGCGCCGACTCTGTAGCGTAGACGTCCGAGCCTGCCGTATCGCCGACCTCCGAGTCGGCTAGTGTGGGTTGACAGCGCTTCCTTCGAGCGTTCTCACGCTCGGAGGCCTGCGCTAGTACCAAAGGATCTGAGATATCCAGGTTTGCCGGCATATCTGTGCGCGGCGACAGGTCTTTCTTGTATGCGCGGTTTTCATTGATAGATTCAGCCGATAATGAGCACACCTCTGAACGAACAGGTGCAAGCGGCGGCCTCGTGGATTGGCAAACTCCGAGGAGAGATTGGACAGGTTATTGTTGGACAGGAACAGTTGGTGGACCGCTTGCTGGTGGGCCTGCTGGCCAATGGGCACGTGCTGCTGGAGGGTGTTCCTGGTTTGGCTAAGACGCTGTCCGTCCGAACATTGGCGGCGGCGATTCAGGCGTCATTTCATCGGATCCAATTCACGCCGGACCTGCTCCCGGCCGACATCGTCGGGACATTGATTTACAGCCCGCAGGATGGCAAGTACCACGCCACGAAGGGGCCGGTGTTTGCGAATTTTGTCCTGGCGGACGAAATCAACCGCGCCCCGGCGAAGGTGCAGTCAGCGTTGCTCGAGACCATGCAGGAGCGGCAGGTGACGCTCGGCGGCGAGACGATGCCCTTGCCTTCGCCGTTCCTGGTCCTGGCCACGGAAAACCCAATCGACCAGGAAGGCACGTACCCATTGCCCGAAGCGCAAGTCGACCGCTTCATGTTCAAGGTCCTGCTCGATTATCCTTCGTTCGCAGAGGAACGGAAGATTCTGGACCGAATGGCGTTTACGGCGCCGGAAATTAAGGTGCAACCGGTGATCGCGCTCGACGAAATCCTCCGCACGCGCAAGCTGGTGGACCAGATTCACGTCGACGAAAAAGTGCGCGACTACATCGTTCACCTGGTCTTCGCCACGCGCAAACCCGACCAATACAAGCTGGACATTAAACACTTCATTCAATTCGGCGCTTCACCGCGGGCAACGATTTTTCTGACATTGGCAGCGAAAGCCTGGGCCCTGTTGCAGGGCCGGGCGTATGTTACGCCTGAGGATGTGAAAAGCATCGGCCCCGACGTTCTGCGCCATCGGATTATTGTCACCTATGAAGCCGAGGCGCAGGCTGTGACGACAGATGCCATTATCAAAAAGATCTTCAACGCGGTAAGCGTGCCATGAACATAAGTCCGAAGACCGAAAACCGAAGGCCGAAAGAAGGCCGAAGCGCGAAGGCCGAAGACTACGTCGTTTTCAGTCATGAGTCGGAGTTCTGGGCATGGGCGGACGCACCGGAGACCGAGCCAATGGTGCTACATGATGGCGAAGCAAGGCCGGCACCGAGGCCTCTGGATGAACGAACTGCGCTGTTTGGTGAAGCTATCATTCGATTCGCAAAGAAGATCCCGCGCAATGCAGTGAATAGTCCCCTGATTCAACAACTCGTCAGGGCAAGCACAAGCGTCGGCGCTAATTATTGTGAAGCTGACGACGCAGTATCGGGTAAAGAATTCAAACAGAAGATCGGCACCTCGCGCAAAGAATCCAAGGAATCGATGTTTTTCCTCCGGATGGTGGCTGCCGCGGAAGAAAGCCTTGCTGCCGAAGCCAGAGTCCTTTGGCGCGAAGCCAAGGAATTGAACCTGATTTTAGGTGCGATTTGGAGGAAGTGACAGTGGAACTCGTGACTATATTTTGGATTTACACCTTCGGCCTTCGATCTTCGGCCTTCTTTCGGCCTTCGGTTTTCGGGTTTCGGGTTTGCTTCGGCCTTCGGCTTTCGGGTTTCGGCCTTCTGCTTTCGCTCTTTCGCTCATGACGCTTTCCGAACTGCTCGCCTCCGTTCACCGCATCGAGGTCCGCACAAACCGCCTGGTCAACGACATGATGGTGGGGGCCTACCTGAGCCATTTCAAAGGCCGCGGCATGGACTTCGAGGAGTTGCGTGAATATATCCCGGGTGACGAGGTCCGCGATATCGACTGGAACGTGAGTTACCGGATGGGGCGTCCGTTCGTGAAGCGTTATCGCGAGGAGCGCGAACTGGCGATGGTACTGGCGGTGGATATTTCCGCGTCATCGGCTTTCGGTTCTCAGCAGCGTTCGAAGCGGGAGTTTGCTGCCGAAGTTGCGGGAACACTGGCGATGTCTGCCACACGCAGCAGCGATAAGGTCGCGTTGCTGTTATTTACCGATGAAATCGAGCTGTTCCTGCCGCCACGCAAAGGCCGGCGTCATATTCTGCGGCTGATTCGCGAGATGTTGCAGCATAAACCGAGGCGCCGCGGCACGAATATCCCGGGCGCGCTGGCCTTTCTCAATCACGTATTGCACCGGCGCTCGATCATTTTTTTACTGACCGACTTTCTGCACAGTTTCGCCGGATCGTCGCTCATCGCGGCTCCGCATCGGGACATCCTGCAGGAACTTGGCCTGACGAACGCGAGGCACGACCTGGTCTGTATCCATCTGCACGACCCGCGTGAGAGCCTGCTGCCGTCCGCTGGTTTGCTCACGGTCGAAGATGCGGAAACCGGTGAGCTGCTCGAAATGGATAGCAATCGTCCGCTGGTGCGTGAAAAATTTGCTCGCACCAACGCGGAGCGCCTCGCAGAGTTGGATCGCGGTCTGCGTCGGGCCGGGGTCGATACCTTGAGGTTCAGCACCGCCGAGCCGTTCGCCCAAACCTTGCAAGCCTTCTTCGAAACGCGGCGGGGAAGGAGAAGAGGATGAGCAGGGAAAAACCGAAATCCGAAACTCGAAATCCGAAGGAAGGCCGAAGTCCGAAACACGGCTCCCGACGTGGAGTGCAACGTGATTTTTCGGCCTTCGGGTTTCGCCCTTCTTTCGGCCTTCGCCCTTCGGTCGTCAGGTTTCTTTTGCAGGGCGCGTATCTGACGGTCGCGCAAAGGGTACTGGCCGCGACAAACCTGATTTCCAGCGACGAAATCCCGCCGCTGCGTCCGCCGCACGCGGAACTGCCACCAAGTCTGTGGGAAAGGTACGGTCTGGCCATAATTGTGTTGCTAGTGGGGCTGATGGTTGTGCTGGGCATCTTTGTCTGGATTATAACGCGACCGAAACCGGCGGCCTTGATCCCGCCAGCAATCCGCGCTCGCCGGGAACTCGAGCCTCTGGCTAACCGGGCTGAGGACGGTGCCGTTCTGAGCAGGGTCTCCCAAGTACTACGTCACTATGTGGCTGCGGCATTCGGGTTGCCGCCGGGCGAAATCACGACGGCCGAGTTCTGCCGCGCTCTCATTCCGCTCGATAAAATGGGGCCACCAGTCTCGGTTCCGCTGACCGACTTTTTGCGGGAATGTGATCGCCGCAAGTTCGCTCCCAACGTCGGCGGTTCCAATCCGCCTGAAGCTGTTTCCCGCGCTTTGGGCTTTATCGATGCCTGCGAGACTCGGCTGGCGCAACTGCGGCAGGTTGCCGCCAGCCCCGCCGTTAAACCGTGACTGGGAACCTCGAATTTCAATACCCCTGGCTGCTGGCGTTGCTCGCGCTGTTGCCGATTTACGCCTTTCTGCGTGGGCGGATCGGTAAACTGGCCGCGCTAAGATTTCCCAGTGCGGACATCGCGCGAGCTGCTGGCGCTGCCGCCCGAGCTGCCGCCGGGCGACTTTTGTTGTTTTTACGGCTACTGGCCATTGCTTTGTGCATCGTGGCTCTCGCGGGACCGCGCTTCGCCCACGATCACACTGAAACTCAGGCCAGCGGAGTGGATATCATGCTGGTGCTGGACCTGTCCTGGTCGATGATGGCGCTGGACATGGGTGGGCCGAATGAACGCGTATCGAGGTTCGATATTGCCTCGGAAGTGCTGGAGGATTTCATCCACAAACGCCCCAGCGATCGCCTCGGTTTAATTGTGTTCTCCGCCGTGCCTTACCTGGCGAGCCCGCTTACGCTGAATCACGACTGGCTCATCGACAACCTGCACCGATTGCACGTTGGCATCATCCGGGATCTGGGCACGGCAATCGGCGACGCGACCGCAGCCGCCGCGAAGCGCCTGAAAGGTCTGAAGGAAAGCAAAAGCCGGATTATGATCGTGCTGACCGACGGCGATAATAACAAAGGGGAAATCGATCCCGTGCCGGCGGCACAGCTCGCAGCCGCCCTGGGGATTAAAGTGTACACCATTGGGATCGGGATCGAAAAACCTTGCATGCTCTATCTGTTCGAGCCGTCGACCGGCAAACTCATAGTCGACCAAAACGGTCAACTCCGTCAGGGCATGATGCTGCAGCCGGCCAATTACGATGTGCTGGGCAAAATGGCGTCGCTATCGCGCGCCAAGTTCTATCGCGCCACCAATGCGGCGGAACTGCAGCGGATTTACAACGAAATCGATCGGCTGGAAAAAACGGAAGTGAAACTCCGTCGCTTCACGACTTACCGGCCGTTGTACCAATGGCCTTTGCTAGCCGCGCTTGGACTATTTGCGCTCGAACTGGTTCTGGCCAATACCCGGTTGAGGAGGGTCCCCTAAGCATGGACACGTCCGCATTCCATTTCGCCGAACCAGAATGGCTTTGGCTGGCCATCCTGGGACCGTTGGCACTGGTGTTGTTGCAGCGCTATTCGGCTTGGGCGCGACGCCGCCAGCTCGATCGGATTGCGGCTCCCGAGATCTTGCCGCAGTTGACCCGCTCGCACAGCCGGCTTCGGCGGGCGATAAAAGACGGATTCCTGGTGGTCGCCGTGGCGGCATTCGGCGTGGCGTTGGCGCGACCACAGTGGGGCGAACAAGCCGAAACCAGCCATTTGCTTGGCGAGGACACAGTCTTCCTGCTCGATTGTTCGCGGAGCATGCTGGCCACCGATATCAGCCCCAGCCGTTTGCAGCGTGCCAAACTGGCGATCCTGGATTTCGTGCAGCACCATGCCCACGGCCGTGTCGGGCTCGTCGCGTTTGCGGGTGAGGCATTTCTTCAGTGTCCTCTCACCTTTGATTACAGCGCCTTTGAAGATGCCCTGGCGATTACCGATGATAAAGCGATCCCGGTGCTCGGCACGGATATTGGCCGGGCGCTCGATGAAGGCTTTCAGGCTTTGGACAAAGCGGCGCCGGGGCCAAAGGTGCTGGTGCTGCTGACGGATGGTGAAGACCTCGAAAAGGGCGGACTGAAAACCGCAACTTCATTGGCGAGCAGCAATGTGGTGGTTTACACGATCGGCGTCGGCACGCCGGCAGGCTCGGAGCTGCAATTTATCAACGAACAGGGAAAGCCCGAGTTGGTTCGAAGCCGCCAAGGCGAGGTGGTCCGCAGCCATCTGGATGAGCCCACATTGCACGCTATCGCTCAAGTTACTCACGGGGCCTACTATCCCCTCGGGCCGCTGGGGGAAGGTTTGGCCAAAGTCCGGCTCGATCTGGAGAACCTCAGCACATCGGCCGCCGGTAGCTCAGTGCGAAAGCTCGGGGTCGATCGCTTTCACCTGCCAGTCGGTTTGGCATTGATTATTTTGACGGTGGAATCGCTAATAGGAACCCGGCGCCGCAGCTCTTTCATGCCAACGCCTGCTCAAAGTCGGCAATAAGGTCGCCGGCATCTTCGATGCCGACTGAGACGCGGACCAGGCCGTCGTTGATTCCGGCGGCGCGGCGTTCGGCTACCGACATAGTTCGATGCGAGGTGCGGCTTGGAATGCAAACCAAAGTTTCGACTCCGCCCAGACTCAGCGCCGGGGTGGCGATGCGGAGCCGTTCGAAAACAACGTCGAGCTTCGAGGGGTCATGCATTTCGAAAGAGAGCATGCCGCCGAAGCCCCGCATTTGGCGCCGGGCGACCTCATGGTCGGGGTGGTCGGCGTGACCAGGGTAATTCACGCGCCCAACGGCCGGATGTTGTTGCAGAAAAGTAGCGAGCTGGGCCGCATTGTGATTGTGTTCGCGGACACGCAACGCGAGAGTTTTCAGCCCACGTTCGAGCTGCGAACAAGCATGAGCGTCGAGCATGCCGCCATGGTTCACCGCGTATTCTCGCAACCGGTCAATTACCGGCTTCGAGGCAATCACGACACCGGCATTCACATCGCTGTGGCCGTTGAGATATTTGGTAGCGCTGTGCATGACGACATCGATTCCAAGTTCGATGGGCGTCTGATTAATCGGTGTGGCGAAGGTGTTGTCGATGATGCTCAGCAGGTGGTGCTCGTGCGCGATCGCTGCGACTGCCGCCAGGTCAAGGCAGCGCAGCAGGGGATTTGAAGGTGACTCGACGTATACAAGCCTCGTATTCGGTCGCACCGAGGCTCTGAGTTGTTCGACCGTTGCTACGAGCTGGACCTCGATCCCAAACGCTCTCAGTTCGCTCGCCACAAAGTGATAAGTGCCCCCGTAAAGGTCGGCCTGGAACAGCGCATGGTCACCAGGCTTTAACCACGCAAAGAGCAGGGTTGAAATCGCAGCCATCCCGGAACCAAAAACCAGGCCATCTTCGCCCTTTTCGAGGGCGGCGACTTTGTCGGAAATCACCCGCTGGTTAGGCACATTGAAGTAACGAGGATATACGTTTTCGTTAGCCGGATTCGGGTAGGCGAAAGCGGTGGAAACGAAAACGGGACTATTAACCCCGCCGGTACGTTTGTCCTGGTAGGTGCCGGCATGGATGCACAAAGTGGCCGGTTTTAGCGGACGATTCGGTTTGTTCATTTGGCTGGGTACGATTATGCGGATTTACGGCTTTCAGACAATAACGGGATTGCCTGGGATTAACCGGAATTAGCCAACCGGGCAGGCCCATTTGTAGTGGATTCTTTTGGCTCGACAATGACTTCCGATTACGGGAAAAGGACAAAGCAGTTGCAGGGTCTGAAAATCCAAATCAATCAATCCAAAGAGTAAAGTTATGAAGCGAAATGTTTTGGCGAGCATGCTCGTGCTGTTGGCGGGATCACTCGTGGCGGCAGACTCCAATCCTCAGGACGAGGTGAAGGCAGCCACGAAGAAACTAGCCGACCAGCCCAACTATAGCTGGAAGACAACGGTGTCCACGCCGGGTGGAGGTGGCGGCGGCGGGCGTTTCCGCCCCGGACCGGTGGAAGGTAAAACCGAAAAAGGTGGTGCCACCTCGCTCTCAATCACCGGCGGCGAAAACACCTGGGAGGCTGTGCTTAAGGGCGACAAAGCCGCTATCAAAGCCGATTCGGGCTGGAAATCAATGACCGAAGCCGCAGATGAAGAAGGGCCGGTACGCTTTGCCTCATTCATGCTAAGAAACTATAAAACGCCAGCGGAGCAGGCCCAGGAATTGGCCGAGAAGACCAAGGATGTGAAGATGGCTGATGGCGTATATAGCGGCGACCTGACTGAAGCGGGCGCAAAAGAGCTCCTGCGTTTCCGCGGTCGGCAGGGGGGCGGAGGAGGACCCGACATTAGCGGCGCCAAAGGTACTGCCAAATTCTGGGTCAAAGACGGAACGCTGACCAAATACGAGTTCAATGTTCAAGGCACCGTTTCATTCAATGGGAACGACCGGGACGTTAACCGGACTACAACTGTCGAAATTAAAGATGTCGGCTCGACGAAAGTCGCCGTACCGGAAGAAGCCAGCAAAAAGTTGGCGAGCTGAAGAATATTTTATCGTAACCGCTCGGCAGCTCTGTCTTAGCCACTGCCGAGTGGTCTTAAGTGGTCGAGGCTAAGGTCGTCCATTGGTTGTCTCCTGCGACATCGGTTGATTCCACTGTCGCAAGCGACGTGTGCGCTCAACTTCATGGCTGACCCACAGAATTGCGAGGAGCACCGCCAGCACAAGCCCGCCTAACACGAACCACGGCCAGGTGTACCGCCGTCTGGCGCGAGTCGGAGGTGGATTGTCGCTGAACCGCATCATCAACAAAATGATGCACTGGCGGTCCGGCAATACCAACCCTATTCTCCCGCAAGAGTTTGTTCAGGCTCTGGGCGGAGCAGCCGAGGCCTTGGCGACTTCAGCGCGCCGGGCCAGCCGTTCCAGGCGCTCGAATTGCTTTTGCAGGCGCTCAAGATCCTCGTCACTTAAGCTCTCGAGGTTGACCAGACTTGTTCGCGCTCCGCTCACGGCGCGCAAGAGCTCATCCAGCTTAAGGTGGAGCGCCTTGCTGTCCCGGTTTTGTGTGTTCTGGATCAGGAACACAATGAGAAAAGTGACGATGGTGGTGCTGGTGTTAATCACCAGTTGCCATGTATCTGAGAAGTGAAACAACGGCCCGGTAGCGCCCCACACCACAACCGTTAAGCAGGCGATCAGGAACGCCCAAGGCGAGCCGACTGCCTGAGCCACCCAGTAAGCACAGAAACGGAATCGATCGCGGAAACCGACGCAACTTTTGCCAGGCAAATGCGAATTATCCCTCATAAGTTCGCCTCGCATGCGGTCAAGCAGGTGTAAAGCCGGGTGAAATGCCCACGCGTGGCGATTTGCTGGAAAGCGCGCGCAAAGTTAAGTTCTAATTAAGCTTTGCGAGGAATCGCCAGGAAAGGAGACGCGTGGATACAAAATCATATTGGCACGCTTCGGCAACGCTCCCCCAATTCGAATCGCTAACTCACGATCTCGAGACTGAAGTTGTCGTCATCGGAGGCGGACTGACCGGTATTACTGCCGCCTATTTGTTGAAGCAGGCGGGAGTCAAAGTGGCGCTGTTGGAGCGCCAACGTTGTGCCGGTGCTGATACTGGCGGCACGACGGCGCACCTGACGGCGGTCACCGACGAGCGGCTTCATCGGCTCGTGAAAGTTTGGGGCCGCGAGGGAGCAAAAGCATTCTGGGAGGCGGGGTTTGCGGCGATGGACCAGATCTCGGCGATTGTGCGGGACAAAGGGATCAACTGCGAGTTTGCCTGGGTGCCCGGGTATCTGCACGGCTCGCTCGAGCGCGACGGCAATGCGGATCGCGAGTCACTGCAGGATGACGCGAAACTGGCAGCCGAATTGGGGCTCAAAACCGAGTTCGTGGAGAAAGTCCCCTATGCGCATCGACCTGGTGTGCGGTTTGAGCATCAGGCCAAATTTCATCCGCTGAAATATCTCGCGCCGTTAGTGCAATCCATTCCAGGGGATGGCAGCTACGTGTTCGAAAACACCGAAGCTGAACAAATTGATGCCGATCCTCTTCAGGTGCATGCAGGGCAATACAAGATTAAGTGTCATTATCTCATCATCGCAACGCACAACCCTTTAATGGGCAAAAACACTTTAGTGCGCGCTACGTTGTTCCAGACCAAACTTTCGCTTTATACCAGTTATGTAATAGGTGCAAAGATACCCTCCGGCGCATTGCCCGAAGCGTTGTTCTGGGACACCACCGATCCATATTATTATCTGCGCGTGGACCATCATCCCAACCACGACTACATCATTTTTGGCGGCAAGGATTATAAAACAGGCCAGGAACAGGATTCGCGCCAAGTGTTCATGGCGTTGGAGCAAAAGCTGAAAGAATTCCTCCCAACGGCGGAAATCCAACACCGGTGGCTGGGACAGGTCGTGGAGACGAATGACGGGCTGCCATTCATCGGCGAAAGCGCGGGCCAGCAATTCATCGCCACCGGGTTTTGCGGCAATGGGTTCACCCTGGGCACGCTGGCGGCTATGATGGCGCGCGACCGCTATCTCAAACGAAAAAATCCGTGGTTCGATCTGTTCGCTGTTACTCGAAAGAAGTTCCACGGCGGAACGTGGCGTTTGCTCACGGAGAATCTCGACTATCCCTATTATCTGCTACGGGACCGCCTGGCCGGCGCAGAGGCTGGTTCGATTGACAATTTAAAAATTGGCGAAGGCAAAATCTTGCGAATAGAAGGCAAAAAGACAGCCGCGTACCGTGATGAGACAGGCAAAGTCAATCTCTGCTCGCCAGTTTGCACACACCTTGGGTGCATAGTCCAGTGGAACGCGGCGGACAAAACGTGGGACTGCCCCTGCCACGGTTCGCGCTTCAAACCGTCGGGCGAAGTGTTGGCCGGACCTGCGGAAGAGCCGCTTGAGAAGCTCACGTGGTCCGAGCTGCGCAGGGCAGCTTAATTGAAGACTCGAACGACTGCGCGTCTGTTCGAGTATTGCCACCCAACTGAATACCACCTAGTCTGGCCGCAATGGACACAGCGACGGCCAAAGTGGTGTTGGCGGACGACGATGGAATCATTCGGGAGCTGTACGGGCGCCATTTGAGAGAGGCAGGGTACTCGGTCGTCCTTGCGCGCGATGGCGAAGAAGCTGTCGAGCTGGTGCAGCGGGAAAAGCCTCAAATTATCGTGATGGACATCCATATGCCGGCGACCACAGGTCTAACGGCACTGCGGCGATTACAAAGCGAGGAGGCGACGAAGGCAATTCCGGTAATCATGATCACGAGCGCCGCTGATCACCGGGCATGTGCTGAATTTGCGCAAGCCTACAATGCAACCGCGTTTCTGACTAAACCGTTCAGTCCCAAACAATTGCTTGTGGAAATCCAAAAAGCACTCAAGCCTGCCGCGGCACCTGCCAATTGAGAAGTTGTCTCACAAAGGTTTGTTCTCGAAACTGAGCTCCACGAAATACACCGGAACCAACGAGTCATTCCCAAAGCGGACGCGATATGAGAAGGTGTTGGCTGGTGGTTCTGAGTCCACCTCAATGTCATTTTCGGTAATGGGAAAAGATACGTCCGCAACTACCGTGTGACCCGGGCCAGCGTGCATCCCCTTGAGCAAGCGCAGCGGTAAACTGAACTCATAAACGGCGCGCCCGCCAGCCACCCGAAAAGCACTCCGTGCGCCGGGGACGGCCGTAGGGGTCCTGAGTCCCGAGGTGCGGTTTAGCAGCGTTTGCGAGCCGAAATCGAATCCAAGCCGAAGCAAATCGCCACCAAAATCGGTGGGACTTTGACCGCGTGCCATTCCGATTTGGAGCATATCGGGGAACCTCGTTTCCGTAGCTTCTGCGGAGTCACACGCGGGGGTTGTGATCGCAAAGTATAGGTTTTGGTCATCGTATGCTGTACGCAAGCTGGCAAATCCAACATGCCCGAAATTGAGCGGTGAAACATCCTCCCAGTCCGCAAGGTCGCCATCGATTAGAGGTGGCTTGGCTCGAAACTGTGTTCGTACCGGGTCAAGAACGCGGACCTCGCGATGGAAGCGGTGGCGCTTGCCCCCTGAGACCACGTTGAATTCGAGCCGCGGGAGCGACTCCAAATTAGCTGCGGCATGCAGCGCGTGGAGGTGAAAATCATAGGCGTGCCTCGATTTGGAAGGGATATGGATTTCGACTGCTCGCGGCTCGACTTGAAATTCGCTTTCGTCCAGCAGCCACTGTGCGCCGCCGCTCAAGGAGTCCGGATACGGGTTCTCGATGGAGACAGTGAAGGGGATATCCGCACTCAAGCCCGTTGCACCGAGCTTGATGCCAATGCGCGAGACATGCCTTGAAGCAAACTGCAGTCCGCCCATTAAATCGGCCTCAGGATCGGCCAACACGCCGTTTTCGGTGACGATCTGCACATCGAACGTGTCATCTTCAACGCGGACTTTCACGAAGTGATAGTCACCGCCTGATTTCCGATATTCCGGCCGCAACTCAGCGCCGCCGCCGCCAGTGATGAAATAGCGGATTCCGTCAAATTCGCGGGTTGGCCCATAAGTATGATAATGGCCACCAAATACGGCCCGCACCCTGTGTTGCTTGAAAAGCGGGTGCAGTTTTTGCGCCCAAAATTCATGGTACTCAGGCGCCAGTCCTTCGGGCTCCCAGATAGGAAAATGGAGAAATACGAAGACCAGGCGAGCGGAGGTCGAATTCAAATCGCGTTCCAGCCAATCGAGTTGATCCGGTCCCAGGTATCCCCAGCGCTCGTTTTCGGTATTATCCAGCAGTGTGAAATGGCAGTTACCGTAATCGAAGGACTGATAGAATTTTTTGAAGCGTTGGCCATAAATACGGCGAGCGTCTTTTGAATGAGTGTCGTGGTTTCCGGGCACCTGGTAATACGGGGCGGCGATGGCTTTTATAACCAAACCGTATTTGCCCCACTGGCTCGCTTTGCCTGCGGGGCCATAGCCGTAAATCAGATCCCCCAGGTTTACGACGAGAGCCGGATTGGCAGCATTGATTTTGGGGATTAGGCGTTCGAACTGCCGGAAGTTTTCGCTTTCAAACCGTGGACGAGTATCCCCGATCACGACGAATTCAAACTGGCCCGCCAGAGATTGGCCGCATGCCAATACCAAGAATAGCAGTTTGAGCCTAAGTCTTAGCATAAACGATTGACCTAATCCGACCTTTTAACTACCAGCATGGGAATCGGAGCAGTGTCCGGCTTCAAAGCAAGTCCCAGGTCATGAAGGATTCTTTCGACCAGAGGCCTGGCGGTAGCGCGGCTTTGCAGTTGACGCTGAGCCTCCACACTCCAAGGCACACAAAAATCGAAATAATTAGTAAGAGCTGTCTTGTCGACAACTGGTGAGCCGAGCACTTGTTCGAGGCTGGCGCTCAACGAGCTCAATTGGATGTGCGTAAAGCAGAGCTTGCCATCGTGAAACTCGACATTCTGTTTGCCACCAGCTTCGCTGACCGCTAGTTGGGGAGCGTTTGGATCCTCGACCTTGACCGCTATCACCTCAGCCTCATGCGGTTCGACGCGGGCCACAAATCCCAATTTTTTGCGGATAGCTTCCTGCAGCTTCTCATTGGGATTGCCGCGAGCGGTAACAATAAAATCGAAATTCGTTTGAGGCGCGTCCGCCGGCAGAGCGATGCTGGCGGTGCTATGGCCGTAGGCTATGGCCATTAGGTCCTTGAAGCTGACATTGCGACCCATGATTCGTGGAACTGGTTTTCCAGCGACTGTCACTGCAGTTGAGACGGTACCATTGAAGTGAGATTTAGCGAAACGGGTCGGGCGCACCACCACCAGGCCCGAGCTGACCTGCTTCAAATTGCGCTCATTCAGTGCGAAGTATTCCTCACTTAGAGAAGGGAAGAACCTCAACTTCACCAGGATCGCAATCGCAACTAGAACCAACAGAAGCGCGCCAAAGAGAGCCCGCTTGAGATTGCCGAACCCGGCCGATGATCCGCGATTCGATGAAGCTGGTGTTGCGGAAACTGTGGCGCGACTGGATTGCTCTGGATTGGCACTCGTTGTCATTGTGTCCCTCTTCATTGAGGACGCGAGGCCGGCGGCACCCAGTTCAAGTGCCAGTAACATTGCCAGAGGTTCTCGAGTTTGACCATATCCACGTGGCCGTCGGCCATGCCAATGACGATTGAGCCAGGCAATCGGCGCGTCGTATCAAAGACACGCGGCGCGTTGGCCGGATCGGCGAAGCCGTGACGCGCGATGGTGCAGCGCGGCATGCCTTCGTGCCCAGTCATGCCATCATAGAGATCATCCGATGGGGGATCGGTTTCCAACGGCCAGAGATCCACCCAGACTGAATCCAGGAAGGCCGGTGTTTGCGAAGGTTTCTGGATGAACGATTGCTTGCTCATCATGAAGTCAGGATGGGCGGCGCCGGCGTAGGTGGCTTTGTCGTAAAGCCATCCATTCAGTGCGTAACTGCCGACGTATAGACTGTTCGCCCCTCCCATAGGGCCTGCCCAAGCCCAAGTGAGATCCGCTGTGCCGCTCAGATCTGGCCGAGTAGGAGGATTATGCGTCAGCGGGCAAATCAGAATTTGTTTCTGGTTTCCGTAGTAGCGGCCCATGCCCATCCAGAGGGCGTTCGTATCGTCGGCATAATAGTAAGCCGCATGAGAGCCGCTGTCGGTTGCGTATATCGAACTGGCCAGCGTTAATTGCCGAACATTGTTTCGGCATTGAACCTCTTTAGCCTTTCTTTTTCCCGAAGCCAGCGCCGGCAGCAGTAACGCTGCCAGAATCGCGATCACGGCTATAACGAGCAGGAGCTCTATCAGAGTAAACGCGCGGTTCCGATCTGATTTCTGTGTTCGAAACTGGTTCATTCCCGCCGATTCGTTAACCTCTTCACTTTGGGCCTGCGCGGCGGCTAGCGTCAAGCGTAGAGCTGACATCAGGTTTGCCCATATTTGGCCCAAGCGATGGGGATTTATGCTCGCTTTCATGCTGTTTCCCGAGTACAAGGGCGGTTCTCTAGTGAGCACAACAGTTTTCCAGAGCAGCGACAGTGTGCGGCATGCCCGACCGCTACGGTATGCGCAGTCGGTGACTTTTGCCGAGCCGCTGGACCTGCAGAAGGGCGGTCATTTGCCCACTGTCACAGTAGCCTACGAGACGTACGGCTCGCTGAACGCCGCCCGTGACAATGCCGTGTTGGTATGCCACGCCATCAGCGGTGATTCCCATGTCGCTCGCCATACCCCGGAAGATGATCCGGGTTGGTGGGAGATCATGGTAGGCCCTGGCAAACCGATCGATACCGATCGGCTTTTTGTGGTGTGCCCGAATTTGTTGGGCGGCTGCCGCGGCACAACCGGACCTGGAAGCCTGAATCCTATTACGGGCAAACCTTACGGAGATGACTTTCCTACAGTCTCGGTCGCCGATATGGTCGAAGTCCAGGCCCGGTTGATGGATCATTTGAACATCAACCAACTGTTGGCAGTGGTTGGCGGTTCACTCGGCGGGCACCAGGCGCTTACCTGGGCGATCCGGTTTCCAAACCGCGTGCGCGGCGTGGTGGCTCTGGCCACTTCATCAAGGCTCACCTCACAGGCTCTGGCATTTGATGTGGTGGGACGCAATGCAATCCTCCGCGACCCGCATTTCTACAATGGGCAGTATTATAACAAACCCCAAGGACCCTCGGTTGGTTTGGCTCTGGCGCGAATGATCGCCCACATCACCTACCTTTCTCCGGAAGCCATGACCGAAAAATTTGAGGTTGACCGCCTGCAACCCCGCGACGTAGCAGTCGAGTTCGAGAAGAAGTTTTCGGTGGGATCTTATCTCGGTTACCAGGGGGCGAAATTCGTCGAACGGTTCGATGCCAACAGCTACATCAAGCTCTCGCTGGCGATGGACCTGTTTGACCTGGGGGACAGTCCGGAAAAACTGGCGGACGCCTTTCGACCGGCGACTTGCCGTTGGCTGGTCGCGAGCTTTTCGAGTGATTGGCTTTTCCCTCCCTCGCAATCGCGGGACATCGTGAATGCGCTGCTGGCCAACCACGCGCCCGTCAGCTATTGCAATGTTCAAAGCGGATGTGGTCACGACGCCTTCCTGCTGGAAGACGATTTCAAGGTTTACGGAGAAATGACGCGCGCCTTCCTTGGCAACCTGGGCACAACGGAAACCGCCGCGCCGCTGGAAGACGGGCCGCACGGGCCGATGAGCATTTTCCGCCAACACCGGCTGGACTACGACCGGATTGTGGAACTGGTGCCGCCGGGAGCCAGCGTACTCGATTTGGGCTGCGGCTCAGGCGGATTACTGGCCCGGCTTCGCCAGGGAAACCACCGGCGTCTGGTCGGTGTGGAATTGGATGAAAACAACATTTTGACATGCGTTGGGCGCGGGTTGGATGTGGTCCATGCTGATCTGAACAAGGGCCTGGGGCCGTTCGGCACCGGTGAATTTGATTGCGTGCTGCTCTCCCGCACATTGCAGGCAGTCTATGACGTCGAGGGCGTGCTGACTGAGATGCTCCGCGTGGGCAGCACTTGTATCGTGAGCATCCCCAATTTTGCGTATCACCCGCTCCGCCGCATGCTGGCCGAAGAGGGCCGCGCACCAAAATCGGGCGGCGTGCTGCCATATGAGTGGTATAACACGCCCAATATTCGTTTCTTCACGATCGCCGATTTCGAAGAGTTCTGCCGCACGAAAGGTATTCGCGTGCACAAACGCATCGCGCTCGATACCGAGGCCGGGAAAGAAGTGTTCGAGGATCCGAACCGCAATGCGGATTTAGCAATCTTTGTGATTGGCCGCGAGCCGCTGGCCGCGCAAACGCGTTCCAGTACCTGAAACCGTGACTTAGCTCCGGTTTTGATCTTGCCGCCGGGGGCGCTTAAGTTATTCACATGACTCAGAATATGGGAAAAGTCACAACTCGGATTCGGGTGGAGAACTGGCTCGACGCGGAGTTGGTCGCTGCAGGCACGAGGAAGGAAAAACCGCGAGCCGTCGAAACCGAGGCGTTGGTCGATACCGGCGCGGTAAAATTCTATTTGAAGTCGTCGCTCATCCAGAAACTAGGTCTTCGACCTATTGGGGAGATTAAGTCACGCACGATGTCTGCCCGGTCAGAAGCTCGAAAGGCATTCGCTCCCGTTAGCCTGGAGATCCAGGGGCGGACGGGACACTACGAAGTTGTGGAGTTGCCTGATTCATTGCCTAACGTAGTTGGGCAGATTCCGCTTGAGGATATGGATTGGGTGGTGGATTGCCGGAACCAGAAACTGGTGCCAAACCCTGAGCACAAACACGGGGAACTCAGCGACGATTTCTAGCAGACAATCCATCCTGACAAAATGTCCTACCGAGCGTGGTTCCAATGTATCAATCCGCAATGCGGGGCGACCTACCCGCTGAACGGCATCGTGTACCACTGCGAGCGATGCCAGTCGCTGCTGGAAGTGCAACACGATCTAACGGCCCTGGCGCGGCGCAGCGCAACGGCGTGGATGAAGCTGTTCGAAGATCGATACAAGAGCAACGAATGGCCCTATGGCTCAGGTGTCTGGGGAAAGAAGGAATGGATCCTGCCGCAGATCGATAACCAGAACGTTGTTTCGTTATATGAGGGCGGCACGAATCTTTTCTGGGCGGAACGATTCGGAAGGGTGACAGGATTGAAGGACCTGTGGATCAAGCTTTGCGGCAACACGCACAGTGGCTCGTTCAAGGATTTGGGCATGACCGTGCTGGTCTCGCAGGTCAAACAGATGATCTCCGAGGGCGCGCCCATCAAGGCTGTGGCTTGCGCATCCACCGGCGACACCTCCGCCGCGCTGTCCACTTACTGCGCGGCCGCCGGCATCCAGTCGATTGTATTGCTGCCTCGCGGCAAGATTTCCATTGCTCAACTCGTGCAGCCGATTTCCAACGGAGCGCTCGTGCTCTCTTTGGACACGGATTTCGACGGCTGCATGAAATTGGTCCAGGAGATCACCAAGGACCCGACCCTTTACCTGGCTAATTCGATGAACTCGCTTCGCGTCGAAGGCCAGAAGACTGTTGGCATAGAAATCGTGCAGCAATTCGATTGGGAAGCGCCGGACGTCATCATCATTCCGGGCGGTAACCTGGGGAACGTCTCTGCCCTGGGCAAAGGGTTGATGATGATGAAAGAGCTTGGACTAATTGCGAAGCTGCCACGGATAGTGGTGGCCCAGGCCCAGCGAGCCAACCCTCTGTATCGCGCATACCAACGCAACTTCGAAGTGTTCGAACCGATCCAGGCGCAACCAACGCTGGCCAGCGCCATTCAAATCGGCAACCCGGTCAGTTTCGAGAAGGCCGTACGCACGATCAAACAGTTCAAGGGCATCGTCGAACAGGCTTCTGAAGAAGAATTAGCGGACGCCGCAGCGCTAGGCGATCGTACGGGCATGTTCAATTGCCCTCACACCGGGGTGGCGCTGGCCGTGATGCTGAAGTTGCTGAAAGCGGGCAAAATCGACCCATCAGAGCGCGTGGTGGTGATTTCCACCGCGCACGGGTTGAAATTCGTCGAAATGAAGGTCAAATACCATAAACAGGAGCTGGACTTTCCGTGCCGCCACGCCAATGCACCCATCGAGCTGCCGCCCAGGCTCGACGCAGTAAAAGAGGCATTGGCCAGGGCGATAGAAAAAGGAAAAGGCTCCCCGTTGCAGGAGGCTCCTTCATCCGCCAAAGCAAGGCCGGTTTCCGTCTAAACAGCAGGAGCAACCGACTGGACATTACGCTTGGCCAAAATCGCCTGCACGATCTTGTTGGCGACCTCGGGTTTTTCAGTCAGCGCCTTTTGGGCCGCCTCTTTGCCCTGGCCGATCAGTTCACCTTCGAATTGTAACCAGGCACCCTTCTTATCCACTACTCCGTTATCCAGCCCGACCTCCAGGATACTGCCTTCTTTGTTAATGCCATGGTTGTAGATGATATCGAACTCGGCTTCGGCAAATGGCGGCGCGACTTTATTCTTTACGATTTTGACTTTGACGTGGTTGCCGACGGCGTTGCCGGCGGCATCCTTTAGCGTGTCTTTGCGGCGGATATCGATGCGGACGCTGGCGTAGAACTTGAGCGCTTTGCCGCCCGGCGTCGTTTCCGGATTCCCAAACATGACACCGACCTTTTCGCGCATCTGATTAGTAAACACGCAAGTGGTTTTGGCCCGGGCGAGGACAGCTGTCAGTTTACGCAGCGCCTGGCTCATCAGGCGTGCCTGCATGCCCATGGTGGCCATGCCCATCTCGCCTTCCAGTTCCGCTTTCGGCACCAGTGCCGCCACCGAATCAATGACGATGACATCCAGCGCGTTGGAGCGAGCGAGCGTTTCGCAAATGGAGAGCGCTTCTTCCCCGCTGTCAGGTTGGGAAACGAGCAGGTCGTCCAGGTTGACTCCCAAGCGCTTGGCGTAAGCCGGGTCCAAAGCGTGCTCCGCGTCAATGAAAGCCGCCAGGCCGCCAGCTTTCTGCGCGTTAGCGATGACATGCAGCATAAGCGTCGTTTTGCCGGAAGATTCCGGGCCGAAGATTTCGACGACACGGCCGCGCGGAATGCCACCTACCCCAAGCGCCAGGTCTACCGCCAGGGCGCCCGTGGGAATCACTTCGATCTGTTTGAGAGCATGGGCATCGCCCAGGCGCATGATGCTGCCTTCTCCGTAGGTCTTGGTAATGGCGGAAATGGCGGCATCCAGTTCGCGCTGGCGGTTGGGTGAAACTTTAGAACTGTCGGCGGCTTTGGGTTCAGCGGCGACTTTCTCGGTGGATTTTGGTGGCATAGGCCTTTTTAAAACTTAGAAAGGTTCAAATCAAAAGAATGGTTCAGATTAAAAAGCGCTGACGCAATGTCAATCACAATGAGTTCCAGTAAGGGCACCGTGCCCAGCGGTCCGCCTCGGCATGAAGAAATTCGGGCGCTTTTGCTGCACAATCCTCACGCGCCATTGAACAGCGCGGGGCAAAACGACAGCCTTGAGGGAACCGGCCCGCTGCCGGCACCTGGCCGGGGATGGCCGTGAGCCGGGCGGCCCCGGCTCCGAGCTTTGGCACCGAATTAAGAAGCGCGCGACTGTAGGGATGGAGCGGCCGTCGCAACAATTCATCGGCAGGCGCCAACTCCACTACCTGGCCGGCATACATAACGGCCACTCGCCCGCCCAGATCACTCACGACGCCTAGGTTGTGCGTAATAAATAGAATTGCCATGCCAAGCTGCGCCTGAAGGCTGCGCAGTAAATCGAGGATTTGCGCTTGAATGGTCGCGTCGAGCGCCGTTGTCGGTTCGTCGGCCACCAGCAATTTGGGTTCTGACGCCAAAGCCATGGCCAGCATCACACGTTGCTGCATGCCGCCGGAGAGCTGAAATGGATAGTCCCGAGCTCGCGTCTCTGGTGCCGGAATGCCCACAAGCTTGAGCAGGCGAATTACTTCGGCGTCCGTTGCGCGCTCTGGCCGATGCAGCTTGAGCGCTTCTTTGACTTGCCGGCCGACGCGAATCACGGGATTAAGCGATTCTGCCGGTTCCTGGAAAACGTGACTAACGATGCCGCCGCGCACTTGACTCAGCTCTTCGTCGCTCATCGTTAGCACACTTCTGTTCTCGATGAGGATTTCACCGCCGGGATAGCTTGCGGTCGAGACGAGCCGGGTAATGGAAAGAGCCGTTACTGATTTGCCACTGCCGCTTTCACCAACGAGACAAAGTGTCTGACCGGCATCCAGGGCGAACGAGACTCCATCGACAACCCGGAGCGGCCCGTTCCTCGACGGGAATTCGATCTTAAGATCCCTGATTTCCAGCAGCCGCATGGTTGTGATGATGATCTGTTAATCCACGACGGGAGGAAAGATAGAAAACCACGAGGAAGTGTTGGACGTGGCGACCATCAGCACTTGGCACTTCTGAAGTTATAGAAGCCCGTCTCATTTCGCTGCCGCTGCTCGACGGGACGGCGCGAGGTCCGGCAGGGCAGAAACGAGTTGCGAATGGGCTGCTCGCGCTCGAAAGTCAGGCGTGAGCCTCACCAGAAAGCTGCTTACAGATCATCGGCGTCGGTTTTGCAAACTGGCCATGGTCGCGGCGATATTCACCATCGCTACCCGGGTGCTGCCCGGGCAAACGACCAACAGCCCACCGCGATATGAATTTCGCCCAGAACATGATCCCAACGGCACCGGCAAGTTCTATTTTGGACGCGAGATTGCCTTAGTCATGGGTCATCAGGGTGCGGATTGGCTCGAACGGCCCGAACGCGCCCAGGAAGAACAAACGGACCTGCTCGTAAAGCAGCTCCGGATCAAACCTGGCGATGTGATAGCGGATATCGGCGCCGGCACTGGTTACATCAGCCGGCGGCTGTCGAAATTGACCGGGTCGCAAGGAAAAGTGATGGGCGTGGACATCCAGCCCGAAATGCTCGAATTGCTTACGAACAACATGGCCAAGTTTGGGATCAGCAATGTTGTTCCCGTACTCGGTACGGTCACGAATCCCATGCTGGCTCCGGCCTCAGTTGATCTTGTCGTAATGGTGGACGTCTACCACGAATTCGATTTCCCTTTCGAGATGATGTCGGCCATTTGTCGCGCTTTGAAACCCAGCGGGCGCGTCGCGTTCATCGAGTACCGTCGCGAAGACCCGAACGTGCCCATCAAACTCGTTCACAAAATGACCGAAGCGCAGGTACGATTGGAGATGTCAGTTCAGCCGCTGGACTGGGCGGAGACAATCGAAGTGTTGCCGCGGCAGCACATCATCGTATTCAGAAAAGCCGAAGCTGGTCAGAAGCGTTGATTACAGCTTCGCTGTCTGATTCTTGCCGCCGGTTTCAAGGCGGTCTTCAACATTGCCCTTCCCGGCCACGCGTTCGGCGGCAGCAATGATCGCGTGTTTTTCCTCTTGGTTTTTGACTGTGCCGGTAATCGTGACGCGGCCGTTGACGGTAACCACGGCCAGCTTTTGGGAGCCGGAACCATGAGCCTGGCGGGCCAACTCGAGAACAATGGCCTGATTGATATCGCGGTCAGAGCGTACCGGCGTGGCAGTAGCCGGCTTCTGGGGCGCCGGAGCTGCGCCCAACACCAGCCCATAATGAGTGCTCACTTCCCCCGCCAGAGTCGCCGAAGACAAGTCCGCCCAATATTCTTTTTGGAACCGCGGGCCTGCAATGAATTTGGCTTTGTCCATCGCGACGGTCAGGCGTAATCCGACCGGCGTGACCGCTACGGGCGGAACAAGATAAAGGTCGGCGGCCGAGCCAACGCCGGTCGCGGGGTCGATGATCAAATAGACCAATATGCCTTGGGACAGATCCATTATAACATCTTTCACCTGCCCGACCTGACCTTCACTACTGCTGGCAAACTCCAGATTCCGAAGATTCAGCGCCGAGGCAAATTGATCGGGATGTTCCAGAGTTAACTCCGGTTCCGTTTTTTGGAAATGGCGGAAAGTCGCGCCTCGTCGCTCCGGTTCCAGGGCGCAAAGCGCATTGGCTTTGGACACATGCGGCGCCTTTGAAAAGAGATCGCGATCGAAGTCGACCGTGATAATGTTGCGGGAAAAATGCACGTATGTGGTCGCCGGCACGGGAGTCAGTTCCTTGTCATTCCCGGCGTCGACCATCATGAAAATCACCTGGCCGGTTTTCAGATCCACGAGAAAATCAGCGATCGTGCCCACTTTCTTGCCGTGTTGGTCCTGGACCTTCTGGCCCAATAGATTTCCGCACGGTTGCACGACACCAAGCCGGGACTTGTTAATGGCCCATACCGGGCCACCCGCAGCGGCCGAATAGCTAATGCCTAACGCCAGCGACAGTGCTAGCGCAAATTGGAACGAATGGATCTTTCTCACGAATGGCCTTTCCCAGCTCTGGCCGCAACGGTTTCCTGTACCAAAACGGGACAAAGCAGTTGATCTCGGCACAAGTTTGCCACGGGACCGAAGCCGAGCGTACCCGGACCCGAGCTTCAACAGGCGTTTGGAGCCTAGAGGCGCTCAATCAAGGTTAAGAGAGCGGGCGGCGTGCCAAAATCAAAGTGGCCGGAATGGCCTAGGATGAAGACTGAATTCGCGAACAGAACCTGGATACAGCTTCCAAATCTTCTTCAAGCACTGCCAGCCCGAAGCGGTGTGAGGATTGACCTCCAACTATGCGAATCCATTGGACGAAGGGAACGATGTCGCCCGAAAAAAGCCGGGATAGGTAGCTCGCCGCGTCAGAAGAGCTGCTCAATGGGCCATGCACGGGAATGACCGCCACTTCCGGCAATCGACCGTGAAACCAACCTTCCGGCATTTGCGCTAATCCGCGATCGGGCCGCAACGCGTGCCACAGCAATCTCACCAACGCCGCGCGCATTGGAACCGCGCCTGAGCCGGTTGGTCCATACCAACTCCAGCCGGGCTCGGCTGAGTTGGTCACGGCCAACTGGAACCCATCGGAGGTTAGTCGCCATGCCAAAAAACGAGGTGGTCCAGGCCAAACACCGGCGCGATTAAAACGCGGGCGCAACTCCCGCAATAGTTCCGACTCTCTGGCCAGCGCGCTGGGCTCATCCGCACAGCGCTCGAACTCAATGCTCTCGACGGCGCGCAATAAGCGCAGGTGCCGTCGCTTGAAACGCTGCGGATTTGCGACTCGATAGCTCCCCAAGCGGTGCCGGAGATTTTTTGCCTTACCGACGTAGAGCACAGTAGCTGAGGCATCGCGCATGAGGTAAACACCCGGGCAATCGGGCGCCTGCCGGAAGAATTCGGCTCCCAACCTCTCCACGAGCGGTTTCGGATCCGGAATCAACAGCAATTGGGCCACGAGCTCGAAGTGGAGCAAATGGCCAGACGAAACACCAGCCAAACAGTAAGATGTGGTAAGGACGCCGTCCCGGCGTCCCTGAATTGCATAGAGAATGGGGACGCCGAGATCGGCGCCCTTGCCAATCCTACTAAAACCTCACTTCATTCGATCGAAGGTCTTCTGCAGGATCTGCCAGTCTTTCAGGCCCTTGAGCTTTTCCTGGGCCGAACTATTCAAACTCGCTTCTTTTGCGTTCTTGGTCGGCTGGCTGGATTTGTAGAAAATTCCGAAATAGCCGGGAAATGCTTCATTCGCGAGCTTGTAGGCAGCCACGTCATCAGTCACGTCGTGGTTCGCAGGGACCAGGTTGAAAGTGCCGCCTTTGCGCGGGTTGGAAGCATCGAAAGCCCCTTCATAGAATTCAACGCATTCACTCAGGCACTCGATGAAACTAAACCCATCGTGATCCATGGCCGCCTCCATCATTTGCATGAGATGATTGGGATTCGACGCATTGGTGCGGGCGACGAACGTCGCCCCCGCAGCCAGCGCCTGCTTGACGGGATTGATCGGCTGGTCCACCGCGCCCCAAGTGTCGGTCTTGCTTTTAAACCCGATCGGCGATGTGGGCGAAGTCTGCTTCTTGGTCAGGCCATACACCATGTTGTCCATCGCGATGCAGGTCATCTTGACGTTCTTGCGCGCGGTGTGGTTGAAATGGTTGCCGCCAATCGAGAACAGGTCGCCGTCGCCACCGAACACAAAAACGTGCAGGTCGGGCCGGGACAGCGAAATGCCGCTGGCAAACGCCAGCGACCGACCGTGGATGTAGTGCGCTCCGTAGCCTTGCACAAAATACGGGAACCGGCTCGAGCAGCCGATGCCCGAAATGGTGGCGATTTTTTCCTGCCAAAGCTTGCGCTTTTCGATCAGCTTGAAATAAAGCGCGAGCACGGAGAAATCACCGCAGCCGGGACACCACGTGGGGTGGTCGGCGGCGATATCTTTTTTGGTCAGCGGTTTGCGCTCGGCCGGCATAGCAGGCGTGGCGGCGCCATTCGCCGGAACAGTGGAAATACGTGAGGGAACTTCAGCGACAGGATTGCTCATAGGGGAGAGCCGTTATGGATCTTTATGGGGTTAAAATGTTTTCGGTAACTGGTAAATTGTATGTTTGGTAAATCGGGGGCGGTCAGCGTTTGCGCAGGCCGTCAGCAATGTCAGCTTTGGCACGTTCGAGAATCTCTTTGACCTTCCAGGTCAGGCCATCCGTTTTGTTAATGCCACGGATTTTCGGATCGCAATAGCGCGCTCGCAGCAAACCGCCGAGCTGGCCATAACCATAGAGACCTTCATCGTTCATCTCCACCACCCTGATGGTATTGAACCCGGAGAATATATTCTCGAGGCCAGGCGGCAGAGGATTGAGATGTTTCAGATGCAATGCGGACACACTGTCGCCCGCGGCGCGGGCGCGATCCACAGCTTCCTGGATCGGACCGCGCGTCGAGCCCCAGCCCACCAGCAACACATTGCCCTCGGGCGGTCCGTAAACTTTCGGCGTCGGTAGCGAGGCCGCCAACACTTGCAGTTTCTTGCGGCGCTTGGCCGACATCTGCATATGCAACCGTGGCGAACTTGTAGGGTGCCCCTGTTCATCGTGCTCGAGGCCGCCGGAGATGGGGTATCGCCCGCTCAAGATAGGCGTTCCGGGCGCGACGCGCGGCGTCACGCCGTTGGGAGTGGAAAGATCATACGGTTTGTAGTCCGCCACCGGCGAAAGGTTCGGCGCGATGTCCTGGCAGACTTTCTCAAGTTCCGGGCAGGCAAATGCCTCGATGCGCGTCGCAATAGCCTGGTCGCTCAGGATGAACACCGGCACGTTGTAAGTCCGGGCAATGTTTACCGCTTCGATTGCAGTATAAAAACAGTCCTCGACGTCCGCCGGCGCGAGCACGACTCGGGGTGCGTCGCCGTGGCTGCCGAAACACGCCAGGTTCAAATCAGACTGTTCGACGGATGTCGGCATGCCCGTGGACGGGCCGGCGCGCTGGACATCGATCACCACCAGCGGTGTTTCCGACATAATCGCCCAGCCAACCGCTTCCATCTTCAACGTGATGCCTGGTCCGCTCGAACCCGTTACCGCCACACGGCCGGCGAAACCCGCCCCGTTGGCCATTGACACCGCCGCGATCTCGTCTTCGCACTGCACGAACGTGCCGCCATATTTCGGCAGCTCCCGCCGCAGAATCTCCATTACGTCCGACCAGGGCGTGATCGGGTAAGCCGCGCCGAAACGCACGCCCGCGGCGATCACGCCGTAGGCCAGCGCTTCGTTGCCGGTCATGACGACCTGTTGGCGGCCTTTCTGGCGACTGTCGCTAAACTTGAATGTTTCGAAGACCTGGCCCAGCGAATGATTGTAGCCGGCGTGAAACGCCGCCAGCGCATTGTT
>CAZUVM010000196.1:0-27788 GCA_964623885.1 uncultured Verrucomicrobiota bacterium | reverse complement strand
AGCAGTTGCTTGAGCGGGTGTCCTGCGGGGTAATTGTCGTTCCCGCCAGGAATTGTTCTAACTGTGCCAATGCCGGGAGCCGGGAAGCCGGGCAACATCCTTCCGAAAAGGGGTCGAATTGGGGGCGGGCCAAAGCATTGTTAACTCCCTTTATTCAGGCGGTTCGGCCCCGCGCGCAGGGTTCCTTCGGAAATCTGTTGGAGTGCAGCCGCTTCGTCTCACGGCAATAGCAATATCTCCGGTCGTAATCGCCCCACGAACTGGTTCGGCAGCCGCTGATCGATCGAATCTAGCACGAAGTGTTCTGCGCCGACGTGGCCATCGCAGAACACTACATTCGCTCGCTGCGCATGCCTGAAGTGCCCGTTGGGCTGGTTCGTACCGGTATCCACGTAATACCATTCCTCGAGCATCGGGTTGGAAGGAGATGCCGGCGCCTGCCATGTATTCACCTGCGCGGCGTCCGCCATCAACGTCGTGCTCGCGGGCGTAAGCACACGCGCCAGTTTCACCGGCGGCTGCGTTCCCGGCGCGGAAAGATACCAATTATAGCCATAACCGTACGATGCGCCGCTGGCCTTCAACTTCACCTGGGAACTGAAATAATCAAAGGCTGGGCACAGCTCCACTCCGCGTCCTTGCAAATAAGGAAAGAGCGCGCCTTGCGTGATGTCGAAGGGGCGCTGGCCTTCGGGTCCGGGTCCAAACCAGCCGAACCAATAAAGCTGGCCGCCATTCGTAATGGTTCCTCCGTATCGAAAACAGCTTTGAGAGTTGTCGTCCCAATATAAATGGGTGGCCAGGCCGAGTTGATGCAGGTTGCTCATGCACTTGACTCGCTGCGCAGAGCTCTTGCCCCGCACCAACGCCGGCAGCAACAGCGCCGCCAGAATGCCAATGATCGCAATGACCACGAGCAACTCTACCAGCGTGAACGCCAGCGCTAATAAACGAAGTCGCATAGCTGATCTTTCAATTTTGTCCTTCCATGACGAAGAACCGGTTTACGATTGAGAGACCAGCGCCGCGGCCTGAATAAAAAAACCTTCAGACCCCGGCAAATCGGAGAATGAAGGCATTCGAACGAATCCCGGCACGCACCCGCGCGCCCGGCTGGCCTCATCCTTCTCTTGACGGAGAAGTCGACCGTTTCACGCGATGACCCGCGCGATACGGCCCTGACGAGCACAGCCAAACCGATATCCTGACTTCGGGCCTGAAACCTCGCTCCCGCCTTCCCGGTCCTGCTTTCGCAACACCAGTGGCTGTAGCTGCTCGCTTTCGCTCGCAACTGGGAACTCGTAGCCCGTTACAGTGGCGCAACCGTCCCCGATTCTCACGGGGTTCCCTGACGCCTGGCTGTGACTGGAAGCGGACCTGTGTCCGCCGCTTTCAAAGAACACCTCTTACTACGTTGTCGCCTTCTCTTTGCCAAGTGGATTTTTGCTCTGCCTATCAGTTTACAGGAACCCTATGAAGGGTTGAACGATGAGCCCACGTCAGCTAGCTTATCCCCCGAAGTCGATTAATTATGACGCTCACCGAAAAAATCCTCGCTCGCGCCGCGGGCAAACCTCGCGTGCAAGCCGGCGATAATGTCTGGGTCAATGCCGACGTCCTCATGACCCACGACGTCTGCGGCCCCGGCACCATCGGCGTGTTCAAGCGTGAGTTCGGCAAAGACGCCAAAGTCTGGGATCGCAACAAGGTCGTTATCATCCCCGACCACTACATTTTTACCGCTGATTCCCGTTCCAACCGCAACGTCGATATCCTGCGCGACTTTGTTAAGGAACAGAACATTACCTATTTCTACGATGTCATTGACGACCCGAATGGCCATTGGGTGTTCGATCCTTCCAAGGGAGCGCTCCAGCGCCAATATGGATCTCATTATGCCGGCGTCTGCCATACCGCTTTGCCCGCAAAAGGCCACACCCGTCCCGGCGAAATCCTCTTCGGCACCGACTCCCATACCTGTATGGCCGGCGCCTTCAACCAGTTCGCCACCGGCATCGGTAATACCGACGCCGGCTTCGTTCTTGGCACCGGCAAACTGCTCCTCAAGGTCCCCGAAACAATGCATTTCCGCCTCGAAGGCCGGCTCCAGCACGGCGTCATGGCCAAAGACATCATCCTGCATTGCATAGGCGAAATCGGTTTCGACGGCGCCACGTATCGCGCCATGCAGTTCGACGGCCCCGGCGCTGCCGCGTTGTCCATCGACGACCGCATGACCATCGCGAATATGGCGATCGAAGCCGGTGGCAAAAACGGCATCTTCGAGTTCGACTCGCAAACCCAGGCCTACGTCGATTATCGCTGCAAGCTCAACGGAACAAAATCCACCTACGAACCGGTCACTCCCGATAAAGACCAAAAGTTCGTTTATGAGAAGGTGGTGGATCTGTCGCGGCTCGAACCAACCGTGGCCTGCCACCCTGATCCTGGCCAACGAAAGCTGGCGAAGGAACTCGGCCATATCAAACTCGACCGCGCATACATTGGTTCCTGCACCGGCGGAAAAACCAGCGACTTCCTCGAATTCGCCCGCGTCCTGCGCGGCAAACGCGTCACGATCGATACCTTTGGCGTTCCGGCCACACCGGAAATCGTCCATGATCTCCAGACCGCCCGCTGGGGTCAAAGCACCGTTTGGGACATCCTCGTCGCCGCCGGCGTTCAGATGACCGAAAACGCCGGTTGCGCGGCCTGCCTCGGCGGCCCGGTCGACACTTTTGGCCGCATGAACGCGCCGCTGAAGTGCATCAGCGCCACCAACCGCAATTTTCCTGGACGCATGGGCCACAAGGAATCTCAGGTGTTCCTCGCTTCACCAGCGACCGTCGCCGCCAGTGCGCTGACCGGCAAGATTACCGACCCGCGCGAGTATTTAAGCTAAACCGAGGGCGAGCGGTCCCCGCCACGCAACGACCGGAATGCTGCCGGAGCTCCGTTGCCGTCATTGCTCTGCCCTGCCTGCCTTTGTTAGTCTTAGCTTCTAAATGAATCGAGAACCCGTCGATCGTTGGTGCGAGCGGGGGATCCTTGCCCTGGTGCTGGCGATTCTTGTGCTGGGGCCGCTGGCCTTCGGAGCCGTGCGAGCCCTTGAGTTTTCGGTGATCCAAATCCTTACGGTCGGTGTTATGGCGCTTTGGGGGATACGACTTTGGATCAACGCGAAACCCCAACTGCTTTGGCCGCCCATTTGTTGGGCGGCGCTCGCGTTTGCGATCTACGCAATCGTTCGTTATTGCCAGGCGGATATTGAATACGTAGCGCGCCAGGAACTGCTGCGGATCCTGGTTTATACCTTCCTGTTTTTCGCCGTGCTCAACAACTTGCATCGGCAGGAATCGACTCAAATCATCAGCTTCACCTTGATCTTCCTGGCTATGGCCATTGCCGGCTACGCCGTTTATCAGTTCATGGCCGACTCAAAATATGTGTGGTTTTACCCCACGCTCTATCCGCACCGTGGCTCAGGCACTTACGTCTGCCCCAATCATTTAGGCGGTTTCCTGGAATTGCTATTGCCGCTGGGGCTCGCGTACACCATGCTCGGCAGGCTCAAACCGGTCACTCGCATTCTGATTGGCTACGCTTCATTTGTCCTCCTGGCCGGGATTGCGGCGACCGTTTCGCGCGGCGCCTGGGCTTCTACCGCGGTTGCCCTGTTTTTCTTCGTCATCGCCCTGTTGTTCCGTCGCGGCTTCCGTATCCCCGCCCTGGTTGTTCTGGCGCTGCTCATCGGAGTGGGGGCTTATGTGATTCCGCGAAACCTCTACATCCAAATGCGCCTTCGCCAGCTTTACTCTGAGCAAGGGAAGGTCGGCGACGATATGCGCTTTGCCCTTTGGCAACCGGCGTTCAAATTATGGCAGGACCATCCCTGGTGGGGCGTCGGGCCGGCTCACTTCGATGCCCGATTTGCCGCTTACCGCCCCGAAGGCGTCCAGCTTAGTCCGGATCGAGTTCACAATGACTACCTCAATACGTTAGTGGATTGGGGCGTGGCGGGCGCAGTCCTCGTCGCGTCCGCCTGGCTCCTGTTAGGATTGGGCATACTGAAGACCTGGCCGCGCGTGCGCCCCACCGCAGTTGATCTCGGAAACAAAAGCGGCAGCAACAAATTCGCTTTCCTGTTGGGAGCTTCACTCGGTTTGGTGGCCATCCTCGTCCACTCCATGGTCGATTTTAACATGCACATTCCGGCCAATGCGATTGTGGTGGTTACCTTGATGGCTTTACTGACCAGTCAACTCCGTTTTGCGACGGATCGCTTCTGGTTCACCGCCCGGATCCCCAGCAAAGTATTTGTGAGCCTTGGCTTGTTAGCGGGCGTCGCATACCTCACGCCGCAGGCGTGGCGCCGGGGCAATGAATATGTATGGCTCCAGCGCGCCAATGCCGCGCCCCCGTTCTCCACGAAACAAATAGATTTGCTGAAGCATGCCGCCGCGATTGAACCTGATAATCCGAAAACCTGCTTTGCAATCGGCGAGGCCTTGCGCCATGAAAGCCAGGAAGGCGGCGAGTATTACGAAGGCCAGGAAGGAGTCACCTACCGTCAATTGGCCGAACAGGCGATGAGGTGGTATCAGCAAGCAATGAACCTTAATCCTTATGATAGCCGAAACTTTACCGGTTACGGCTGGTGCCTCGATCAGTTGGACCGCACGGCTGAATCGGCTGCGTATTTTGATCGCGCGGAGGAATTAGACCCCAACAATTACTTTAACCTTAACAACATTGGGCTTCATTACGTCCAGTTGGGAGACTTTGCCGCTGCCCGCCCCTGGTTCGAGCGCTCCATCCGCATGGAATGGCAGGACAACCCCATCCCGCGGAACTACCTGCCGCTCATTAACAGCCGACTAATGGATGCCACCACCAACCAGCTTAATGCGGTATTTTCTCGACCTGGATCCTGACTTAAACCCAATGGGGCGAATTTTGTTGCGAGTGGCTGGAACTTGGCCCGGTTTATGCCGACGTCTCAGCGCGTCGCTTTGGTTCCTGAAAAGCGGACCAAAAAGGCGGAAAAATTTTGTGATAACACGTTGACAATTTGAACGGGCTGCTTACAATGGCGTCAAACAATGCAGTTATTTGAGCAGGAGCAAATATGAAACACACTCGTAGGCTCATCAATGGTTTGGTCCTCTCGGCCGTCGCTTTGGCGATGATTTCCAGCGTGGCAGCCCAAACGGTCAATGGCGTCGCCACTGTTATACGCATCAAAGGCAACGCGCGGTACACCATGGGAAATAATTCCTGGCAGCCCCTTAAGAAAGGCATGGTGCTCAAGCCCGGCACCGTTATCCAGACCAGCACCGAACAAGGCTCCTTTGTCGACCTCGTCTTGAGCGACTCCGGTACCCCCGCGACGGCTCCTGCTCCGGCGGTTTATCACCCCACCGTTCCCTCTTCTTACACTACCACCGGCGCGGGTGCGAGTGCTTATCAACCATCATCCGAACAGAACGTTGTTCGCGTTTGGGAAAACTCGGCGCTGGGTATTGATAAGCTTGCTTCCACGCACACGGGCGCGGACACGGTTACCGACACTCAGCTCGACCTGAAGGTTGGGCGCGTCTCCGGTAACGTGAAGAAGATGTCGTCCGCATCCAAATACGAGATCAAGCTGCCTAATGGCGTGGCCGGCATTCGCGGAACACTTTACGACGTTACGGCTGAGGGCGTCGTCCGGGTATTCGTCGGCTCCGTGGTTTTGGCTTGGGTGGATGCTAAAGGCAACGTGGTCACTCAAGTTGTTTCCGGCGGGCAGCAATATGACGCTCGCTCAGGCGAACTCACGCCGCTGTCTCACGCCGCGATGCAGGCGTTCCAAAATCTCAGTGCTGCTCTGCGCTACGTGCAGTCAACCCCGGCTACCGTTTTTGTCGTGGACAAAACCATCTACAATGTTTCGCCGGTTGGACCTCCTTCCAATCCTCCGGGCCCGACCCCGCCGTTCCCACCTGCAGGTGTCGCTCAACCGTAGTAGCTCGAACCCAAAGCCGATTTCTTAAAACCAGAGCAGCCTTGTGTTGCTCTGGCTTTTTTGTTTCGTTGACGGGGTGAAGCCAAAGCCGCTCAAACGGGTTCCCGTTTTGATAGCTTTCGGTGTCATTGCCCTTGTCTGCCTGCTGCGTTACTGGGAGCCGGACTTCATAGAGCGGTTGGAAAGAATGACCTTTGACCTGCGGGCTCGCGCCGCGCTGCGCTTCCCCACCCCGGCCGCCAACAACCTTGGATTTGTTTTCATTGACGAGGAGAGCGCCAAACGTGTCGCTCTGGATAGTTCCCTGGGCTATCATTTCGGCCTGCTGTGGCCGCGCCAGGTTTACGGGCGCCTGATACATGAACTTTCGGCCCAGCATGCCAGGGCGGTAGCCTTCGATATCTTCTTTCCGGATCTACGTCCCGACCATCCTCCGGTGTTGATGGCCGATGGCACCACCATGGAATCCGACGCGTTTTTCGCTCTCCAAATGCGCCTCGCCAGCAATGTCGTGCTGGCGATTTCGCCGGATATGGCTCCGCCCGACTTGTTCTTCACCAACGCGGTGGCGGTGGGCGACGCCTCCGCGGACCGGGATTCGGACGGTGTGCTGCGGCGAGCCAAGGCGTTCAGGATTTACCGCCGTTGGCATCCCGCTTTTCGACAACTCGAGCAGGATCCGGATTATGCGGTCGATCTGCGACAGGCTCGCGTAACTCGCCATGCTATTGTGCTCCCGCGTGCGGCTGAGCTTGGGGACATCACTATTGCACTCGATGCACAAGGCAACTTCGATGTAGCGGATTTGGCCGGAGAGAAGCTGCCTGCTGGAATGGCGGCCAAGGCCAAACCTTTCACCGAAGTGCGGGTTTGGCACATGGGCGTATGGCTGGCAGCGATCGAACTGCAACTGGATTTATCGAGCGCGAATATCGATTTGGCACATGGAAAAATCACGCTGCCTGGACATGGGGGGCTGCGGCGGATTATCCCGGTGGATCACGAGGGTTACTTTTTCATCAACTGGGAACTGCCCACAAACAGTCGTCAACTTACCCGGGAGCCGTTCTATGCTTTGCTCGCTCAAGATAAGCTTCGATTGGCAGGACGTACCAACGAGTTGTCCTCTCCGTGGCGCGGCAAGCTGGCGGTCATCGGCTCCAGTGCGCTGCTCGGCAATAACCTCACCGATCGAGGCGCCACCGCGATCAGTGAGGATACTCTCCTGGTGAGCAAGCACTGGAATGTCGCAAACTCGATTATCACGGATCGTTTCATCCACCGCTCGCCGCTGGCAATCGATTTTGCGCTAATTACGCTTCTCGGAATCACGGCGGCGCTGCTGACCTGGCGCCTGCGCGGCGTCTTCGCTTCGGTCGCGGTCGCTCTGGTGATCGGCGGCTACGTCGCTCTTGCGGTACGACTTTATATTGATACGCGCTACTGGTTGCCTCTGGTTCTACCGGTGTTCGGCGCCTGCGTCATGATTTATGTGTGTCTTCTGACCTGGCGCGTGGTCTTCGAACAAGCTGAGCGCCGGCGAACCCGGGCGGTCCTTTCCACGATCGTTTCACCCAAAATCGCCAACGTGCTCTTGCAGGCCGAAAAGCTGACTTTGCAAGGTGCGCGCCGCGAGGTCACCGTCCTGTTTGCGGACGTGCGCGACTTTACCGAATTCACGGATGCCAGCCAGGAACGCGTCGCTGAATTCGTGCGTCAAAATGGATTGGAGGGCAGCGCCGCCGAGTCCTGTTTCGATGATCAGGCCCGGGAAACACTGGCCACCATCAATCAATATTTAGGCGTGGTGGCCGACATCGTCCTCGAACACGATGGCGTTTGGGATAAATTTATCGGGGATTGTGTCATGGCGTTTTGGGGCGCTCCCAACCCGGACCGTCGTCATGCCCTCGCTTGCGTTCGCGCAGCGATTGCCGCCCAGCGCGCGATCGACGATCTAAACCGGCAACGGGCCGAGGAAAATGAAAAGCGGCGGCTGGAAAATCAGGCGCGCGTAGCGGCTGGACTTGCTCCGCGGCCGATGCTCGCCGTTCTGTACCTGGGCACCGGGATTAACTCCGGGATGGTCACGGTCGGTCTTATGGGCTCAGAGATAAAAGGCGTTGCTCGGCAGGGAAATTACACTGTGTTTGGCCGGGAAGTGAACCTGGCCAGCCGTCTCGAAGGCGCTTCCGGCCGTGGCCGTGTCTTCATCAGCCAATCCACTTATCAGCATCTGCAACGAGACGATCCGGCCCTGGCGTCCACTTGTATCCGGCTGGACAAGCCGATCACGCTAAAAGGATTTCGCCAACCCGTCGCAGTTTATGAAGTTCCCTGGGGTTCTCGGCAAGTTTCATTCCCCGAGGCTCAGCCTCCCGGTGCGGCCTCAGACACGAATTCAATTCCGCTTTGTCAGGGTTCGAATCCCGGCTAAGGTGTGCGGCATGCGAACGGTGATTTATCCCGGCAGCTTCGATCCCCTTACGAATGGTCACCTGGACGTGGCGCAACGCGCCACCAAGCTGTTCGACCGTGTCGTGGTGGCTGTGGCGCGCAACGAAAGCAAGCACCCCCTCTTCAGCCTGGATGAACGGCTGCAAATGGTCGCCCAAGCCGTGCGGCACATGCCCCAGGTGGAAGCTGATTCGTTTGACGGTTTGCTGGTTGAGTATGTCGAACGTCGGGACGCTCAAGCTGTTATCCGCGGCCTCCGCGCGGTTTCGGATTTTGAGTTTGAATTCCAGTTGGCGCTGATGAATCGTAAGTTAAACGAGCGCATCGAAACGATTTTTATGATGCCCAAGGATACTTACACCTTCCTGAGTTCGAGAATTGTCAAAGAGATCGCGACTTTGGGTGGTGACGTCAGTGCGTTTGTTCCGGCGCACGTGCGGAGTGCCCTGGCTGAGAAGCTGAGTGCGGCGCCAGCTTAGAGGAGAAAAATATGCCATTATTGATAAACCTGCGCCACCTGGAGGCGCACAATCTGCATTTGGAAGACAAGCTTTCGACTGCCGAGCTGGATATCGAGACCCGCGATGAGATTATCCGCCTGAATCGACCTCTCGAATATGCGCTGGAGGTGCAGAAAATCCAGGACGGACTGCTCATCACGGGTCAACTGCGAATTGTTCTGGATTGCCAGTGCGTCCGATGTTTGAAAGCGTTTTCCTACGAGCTTAACTTGCCGAACTGGGCCTTGCACCTGCCCCTGGAGGGCGAGGACGCGGCCCCGGTTAGCAACGATTGCGTGGACTTGACGCCCTACATCCGGGAGGATATTCTGCTCGAGTTTCCGCCACATCCGTTGTGTGACGCGGAATGTCGCGGATTGCCTGGCACTTATGTGGGCAAGCCCAAATATGCCGGCCACAGCAACCCTCCGGATGCGGCTTCGCCGGCCTGGAACGAACTGAACAAATTGAAATTTTAAGACTAGATCTCTATGGGTGTCCCAAAACGCAAACCGTCCAAGAGCCGTCAGCGCATGCGCCGCGCCTATAACAGCGCGCTCAAACTGCCTCAGCTCAGCACTTGTCCGCAATGTGCCGCGCCCTACGTGCCGCATCGAGTCTGTCCGGCTTGTGGCTATTACAAAGGCCGGCAGGTATTAAGCGTCACCGCGGGTGCCTGAAGTCCCGGCGCGGTCAGGAGCCCGACGCGCCTTTGCTTATGCGCATCGCAGTGGATGTCATGGGGGGCGATCATGGGTGTGGCGTGGTGATTGAAGGCGCCATCCGCGCCCTTCAAGCGGATGAGCGCATTTCGGCGCTTTTCCTGGTCGGCCATAAAACCGAAATCCACGCCGCTTTGCCACGCGGCGGTTTTCGCGACCACCGCGTCCGGGTCGTGCACGCCAGCGAAGTTCTGACGATGGAGGATAAGCCTGTGTCGGCCGTGCGTAGAAAGAGGGATTGTTCTCTGGTCCGCGCGGTCGAATTGGTGCACGAGGGCACAGCGGATGCCGTGATCTCGGTCGGCAACACCGGGGGCTTGTTCACTGCCGCAACGCTCAAATTGGGACGTATTCCTGGCGTGGATCGCGGCGGCATTGCCACCATCATTCCAACTCCCGACCATCACTTCGTCCTTCTGGATTCCGGCGCCAACGTCGAATGCAAGCCCTTGCACCTCGCGCAATACGCCGTTATGGGCAGCATTTATTCACGCGAAATTCTTGGCTGCCAAAATCCGCGCGTGGGCATCCTCAGCATTGGCACTGAAGACTCCAAAGGCAACGAGTTGACGCTGGAGGCCTTCAAATTGTGCCGCCAGCTTGACCTTGATTTTATCGGCAACGTCGAGGGCCATGACTTGTTCAAAAACCATGTTGATGTTGTTGTTTGCGACGGTTTTGTCGGCAACATTGTTTTGAAGACCTGTGAGAGCCTGGCATTGGCCCTGTTTTCCATGCTCAAGCGTGAGTTGACCGCCAGCGCCCGGCGCCAGCTCGGAGCGTTGCTCGCGCAAAATGCCTTCCGCGCCATCCGCCGGCGAATGGATCCTGAGGTTTATGGTGGCGCGCCCTTATTGGGCTTTAACGGAACTGTTTTGAAGGCGCATGGGTCCGCCCGCGAGCGGGCTATCGCCAGCGCCATCCGCGTTAGCACCGAGAACCTCCAGCACCAGGTAAAAGAGCGTATCGCGCAAGATATTGCGCGCGCGAGCGAACGGCTGCCATCCGTTGAATCCGCAACAGCGGCCGTGCTTTCCGAATCTTAGCGCTCAACCCCTTGGGGCCATGCTGTGTGAAGAAAAATGCTTTTCGTCAATCATCAATACAAAACTGAAAATCCCGACTCCTAAGTGAGCCCTCTGCCCAAAGCCAAATTTAAAAACCCCCGCGCGCGTTTTAATTTTGAAGGACGTACTTGTTCGATCGCCGGTGTCGGATCATACGTCCCCGAAAGAATCCTGACCAATGCCGACCTGGAGAAGATGGTCGACACCTCGGATGAATGGATCACGACGCGAACGGGAATCAAGGAACGTCGGTTGGCGCCCAAAGATGAATACACCTCCGATCTCGGAGCGCGGGCGGCTTTGCGTGCTATGCAGAAAGCTGGCGTTGCTGCTGAGCAGATCGACCTGATTGTGGTCGCTACGATTACTCCCGACATGCCTTTTCCGTCCACCGCAGCATTAATTCAGCAGAAGCTCGGCGCTCATCGCGCTGCCGCATTCGATTTGGAGGCAGCGTGCGCCGGCTTTATTTATGCTCTGGAAGTCGCGCAACAATTCATTATGTCGCGGACTTATGACACCGTGCTAGTGATCGGCGCCGAAAAGCTCTCCTCGATCGTGGACTGGCGGGACCGCAACACATGTGTGCTTTTTGGTGATGGCGCGGGTGCCGCGGTATTGCGGAACCGGCCAGAGTCCCACGGCTTGCTTACCGCCGTTATGGGTGCTGATGGACGCAAGGCTGATCTGCTCTTTATGGCCGGCGGCGGCAGTCGCTGCCCGGCCTCAATTGAATCGGTTAACGGCCGCATGCATTTCCTGCGCATGGAAGGCAAAGAAACTTTTAAGAACGCCGTGCAGGCAATGATGACCGCTGCCCAGGAAGCCCTGCGCCGTTGCGAAATCGACATTTCACGCATCAAGCTCGTTATTCCCCACCAAGCCAACCGACGGATCATCGATGCTGTCGGCGAGCGGTTGGGCGCCAGGCCCGAACAGCTTTTTATCAATGTTCATAAATACGGCAACACGTCTGCAGCCTCCGTCGCTATCGCTCTGGATGAGGCGGTGGAATCGGGCCAGGTCCAGCGAGGCGACCTGCTGTTGCTGGTTGTCTTCGGAGCGGGTCTGACCTGGGGCGCGGCTGTAATCGAGTGGTAACGGGGGAGAAATCCGGCTTCTTGTCGTGGTAAAAACGGATTTGACGTTTTAATGAGGCATGTTATCGTAAATGCAGTCGTATGAGCGCCAGAAAAGCTGAAATCGCGGGCCCAATTCATCAGGTTACTGTTGGGCAAACCAAACTCTCCCTCTCCCCGGACTCGGTAATTATCCACAAGAACGGGATAGAATTTCGCAGCAATAATCCGTTTTCCCCATGGGCGGAAATGACCTTGACGCTCCAATCGCCGCGAGACAACAGCAAAGTCCATTGTAACGGGGTCGTCATATCCTGTACCGGCAATAAGCACACGGGTTATCATGTTTCGATGGTTTTCACTGGCCTTTCGAAGCAAGCCGAGGCGCGGCTTAGCGCCATGGCTTTTGCCCAGCTCCTTTAAAAGAGCACGCGCTGATCATTTTCCAGCCAAGCCGAACCGTTTCATCGGTTCGGCTTTTGTTGTTTGTCGAAAACTTGGATATTTCTTTAGTATTTGGCTGCTGCGACGTTCTCAGTCGGGATTGCTCCTGTTGCTGAACGCGAGGAAATGCGAATGACAGGGGCCGTCCGTCACGTCCTGAATCAAATCATTGGCGGCAGAATCAGCTGCTCTCACTCTTGGGCTTAGTCCATCACATGCCTCACATTTTTCCACTTTGGTTCCCTGGCTCAGGTTGTTACTCTGCCGCCCATGGAACTGTTTCATCGGATTTTGAAAACAGCGGTGGAAGGCGGCGCCTCGGACGTCCACGTCAAGATTGCGACTCCGATCATTTTCCGCATCAATCGGCAGCTCATCGCGATTGAATGCCCGCACCCCACTCCCGAATGGATGAATAATGTCGTCGATCACGTTGCCCCAGCCCACCTGAAGAAGCGACTCGAACAAGAACGGGAAATCGACTTTTCCTACTTTGTCCCCGGCATTGGCCGCTTTCGCACTAATCTGTTCCAGCAACGGGGCCAATGGTGCCTGGCCATGCGCTATGTCAAGACCGTCGTTCCTAGTTTCGAGGAGTTGGGCTTGCTCGAACAAATTCGCCGCATCGCCGAGTCGCCGCGTGGTATTGTCTTAATCGCCGGATCGACGGGTTGCGGCAAGTCCACCACGCTCGCCGCCATGATCGAGCACATCAATGCCAATTTCAAAAAGCATATCATCACTCTTGAAGACCCAATTGAGTATGTTTTCGAAGACAACCAATGTGTCGTCGAACAACGTGAAGTAGGCCTGGACACGCTATCATTCCACCATGCGCTCAAGCATGTCCTCCGCCAGGACCCTGACATCATCATGATCGGCGAAATGCGTGATTCCATTAGTTTCACCGCGTCCATGAGCGCTGCGGATACGGGTCACCTCGTGCTGTCCACCCTGCACACCACAAATGCCGCGCAGTCCGTCAGCCGTATTCTTGATTTCTTCAAAGCGGATGAGCGCGAACAAATACGCCGCCAACTAGCGGGCACGCTACAAGCCGTCGTTTGCCAGCGCATGGTTAGTACCATCGCGGGCAGCATGACTCCGGCCCTGGAAATCATGATCAACACCCCCACCGTTAAGAAGCTAATCGAGGAAAACCGGCTGGACAAACTCCCGGCAGCGATTGAAACCGGGGTGGATGACGGCATGATCAATTTCAACCAGGCCTTGTTCAATCTGGTCAAAGCTGGAAAAGTCAGCGAACAGGAAGCTCTTGGCAAAGCGACCAATCCTCAAGCGCTCGAAATGAATTTCAAAGGCATCTTCCTCGACGAAGGCAGGCGCATTCTGACTTAGCCTCAGGCTTTTTTCGGGGCGACGTACAATTCGCCGCCTTCTAGGTGCTTGACGATCATGCTGACCGTGCGCTCAATGGCGCCGAGGTTTTCATGGACCACCTCCAAAGCCCGGCGGCCAAGCTCCGCGCGCCGTGCTGGATCCGCGAGAAGATCCGCCAGAGCTTTCTCCAGCTCCGCCGCGTTCAAAACCTGCACCGCGCCCTGGTGGGCCAGAAAACCGGCCACAATCTCCGAGAAGTTCTGCATGTTCGGACCAAACACCATGGGCTTTCCCAGCGCCCCCGGTTCGATCGGGTTTTGTCCGCCGGCGGCCGTGAGACTTTTGCCAATAAAAATCACCGTCGCATGTTCGTAGAAGTACTTGAGTTCGCCCGTCGTGTTGACCAGCAGGCACTGCGTTGATTCCGGCTCCAACTGCGTGGCCGCAGTGATCTCGTTGCGATAAAGGAATTTGACTCCACGCGCTTCCAATTCGCGGCCTACCTCCCGGCTGCGTTCGAAATGTCGTGGAACCAGAACCAGGAACAGGTCGGGAAAGCGCGTGCGCAACCGAAGAAACTGTTCGGCCAGCAGGGACTCTTCGCCGGGATGCGTGCTGCCCGCGACCAGGATTGGCGCCCCATTCGGCACACCCAACTGCCGCAACATCCCCGGCACGTCCAGCATCCGCCGCTCTTCCAATTTTGCGGCATCGTATTTTAAACTGCCCACCACATGAATTGCCTCCCGGCGGCACCCCAATTCTGCGAGTTTGGCCGCATCACCTTCGTTTTGAGCCCCCACGCCTGAAAACGCGCGAAATAAGCGCCGGAACAGGAAACCATACCTGCGGTAACGCGGGTATGAGCGCTCGGATAGCCGGGCGTTTACCAGAAAGAGCGGAATTCGCATGCTCTGCGCGCGCCAAAGAAAGTTGGGCCAAATTTCGGCTTCTACCAGCACAATCGCCTCAGGGCGTATGCTATTGAGCGCCCGTCTCACACTGCCACGCAAATCCACCGGGTAATAGATCCGGCTGATATGATTGGGCAATTTGCGTTGTAGTTCCCCCATGCCCGTCGTTGTCGTGGTCGAGACCACGATTTTCAGATTGGGCATTCGCGGTTCCAATTCGCGAATGAGCTGTGTGCAGACATTGACTTCCCCAACGCTGACTGCGTGTATCCAAAGGGTCTGCCGGTTTGTGATCGCCTGCTTGAACTTGGAATCATATCGCCCAAAACGCTGGCCAAATCCGGCCAACCAATGGCCGCGTCGCTGCATCCTCCAAAAGTAATACGGCGACGCAATGACGAATGCCGACGTAAACAGAATGTTATATAAGAATCGCATCAGCCGCCGCAGCGTTCCCTATGCTTGCTGCTCACCTATGGAGACGGTTGGCGAAGCCTTGCGGTTTCTTACGCGATTCACTGAATTGTCGAGACAAGAGTTCTGATCCTCGAAAAATCCCGGGTTCGATTCCATCGCGGAAGAACTATCAAACCTAAACCAATTGGTAAAGATTATTGCCTAATAATATCTTGCCCGTTGCATAGCCTAGAGAGCTGGATGCCAGAAGTCGGCGAGACTGATGTTTCGGCGCACTTACGTCGATGAACTTTACAGTTTGGCGACGCGACCTTGTTATGGCGCAAACACCTTATTAATAAGGTGTTATAACGCTGGATTCGGCTAGTGCTCAGAATGCACGCAAACATTTCGTCGCTCATCTTTACAGTTTTGCTTTCGGTAGCAGCGTGCAGCCTGACTGGCATTCCTGAGTTAAACTCTTTGTATTATGATACTTACATTGTCTTCCTGAGTTCGTTTTAGTATATGGCGCGCCACTTGCTTTCCTCTGGTACGCGGTGCGCCATCGGAAGGCACTGCTGTTGTAAATGAAGAGATGTAAATTGGTGGTTCTGGTGCTTGGCATAGCAGTGCTGGCAACAGTGAAAGCAAGCGCCACGTCCATTACCGGTTCTATTCAGTTTGGGGGAACTAGTTCTGTAACCTCATCGCTTAGCTCAATCGGTGCCGGCTATAACAGTTGGGGAAGTGCAGGAACAGACCCGGTTGTTTTGGGTGGTACCCAAACCGGCAGCTATTCCGGCGTTAATGCCGGCACCTCGGCTACATGGTCGCCGTTTAGTTTCAACCCACCGGCCGCGTTTGTGACCCCTCTGTGGAACATGTTTGTCGAAGGCCGAAATTACAATTTCAGCGCAACCTCCATTAACGTGCTCTGGACGGATGGAACTCTGGCGAATCTTGTGGGTACCGGAATAGCGCACATAACCGGCTACGACGATACCGATGGTAGTTGGACCGCAACCGCTACCTCTCAGGGCTGCCTGAGCTTCTCGTTTGTGGCTACTCCTGCTCCTGGCTCGGATGGGTCAGTCCCCGACGGTGGGACTACAGCTCTTTTGCTCGGCGCCGGTTTGACTGGGTTGGCATTGCTCCGCCGTAAGCTGGCCTAGTCTTCCAGCTGCTCCGCGAGTCTGTTCGTCGCAGGAGGGATCCGAAAGGGTGTCCAAGACCCGGATCCTGCTTGTTGATGGTCAAAACTGGAAAGAAGACCTTTCTACTCTTCTCACCGAATGCTGGTATCCCTTCGCGAGCTGTTCTAGCTTAGCTCAGCGTCAAGCCCAGTTTCAGTAGTTGGAACCGGACGCGTGTGCGCGATAGATTTCGGTACCAGTCGCGAGGTGCTCGTTCCCCACGATGTTCCGCGTGGCAAACACTGCTTCAAAGTTTTTACCACGAGCTCGATTTGCTCGGGTTTGAGCTCCGGGTAAATAGGCAAAGAGAGCAACTCCTGCGCACAGCGCTCGGCCATTGGAAATGACCCCGGCTTCAGATTCAGAAAGGCGTACGCTTTCTGTAGGTGAATCGGGACCGGATAATGGACGGCGCAGTGGATGCCACGCGCGCGCATCTGCTCCAGTACAGCATCCCTTTCAGGCACCCGCACGGCGTAGATGTGATAAACGTGCCGGCGATCGGCCGCTGCCGTCGGGCGCTTTACCCGTGGTTCGTCTGCAAGCAACTGACTGTAAAGGCTTGCGTGCTGCCGTCGCGCCTCATTGGCTGCGTCCAGCCGATTTAGCTTCAGGCTCAATATGGCCGCCTGGATGCCATCCATACGCGCGTTGTAGCCGATGGTCGCATGCAGATGTTTTGCCGACTGTCCATGATCCCGTAGCATCCTTATTCGCGAGCGCAGTTCCGGTTCGTCGGTTGTGATGCAGCCGGCCTCTCCAAACGCGCCCAGGTTTCTTCCCGGGTAAAAGCTGAAGCAACCCGTTACTCCAAGGCTCCCTGCCTTTAAGCCATGGTACTCGGCCCCGTGAGCCTGGCAGGCATCCTCAACGACGGGCGTGCCGTGCCGTCTCGCCACGGCGAGAATGGGATCCATGTCGGCCATTTGGCCGAAGAGATGTACTGGAAGGATAGCCTGGGTGCGCAGCGTAATCGCCGCCTCCAACTGGCGCGGGTCCATCGTGTAAGTCTCCTCGTCAACGTCGACAAAGACCGGCCGCGCCCCGCATAAGCTGATGGCCTCAGCAGTTGCCACAAAGCTGTTCGGCACAGTAATGACCTCGTCGCCGGGCCCGACACCTAATGACATCAGGCTTAGCCACAAGGCATCCGTCCCGCTGCCCACGCCCAAGGCATACCGGGTGCGGCAGTAGGACGCGAACTCCGCTTCGAATCGGACGACAAAGGGTCCGCTGGAAAAAGCGCTGGATTCCGTCACCTGCCGGAACGCCTCAAGGAACTCCGGCATCATTGGCTCATGCTGGGCCCGAAGATCGATAAATGGAACCTCCTGGCTGCGCATAACCGTTTAACCGTCCTTTGCCCGGCGCAGCACGCGAGCCGGGTTGCCTGCCACCACTGCGCCATCGGGAACGTCTTTGGTTACAATGCTGCCGGCGCCTACGATCGCGCCTGCTCCGATCGTAATACCGCAGAGGATAGTGGCTCCCGACCCAATCGAGGCTCCTCGCTTTACCAGCGTCGGCACGCAGGTCCAGTCGGCTTCGGTTTGCAGCGTTCCCGTGTTGGTTGCGGCTCGAGGATATCGATCATTGATGAAGGTGACTCCGTGGCCGACAAATACCTCGTCTTCCAGGGTGACTCCCTCGCAAATGAACGTGTGGCTCGAGATTTTGCATCGGTTTGCAATGCGCGCCCCCTTCTGGATCTCTACAAATGCACCGACCTTAACGTCATCCCCCAGCTCGCAGCCATAGAGATTAACGAAGGCAAATAGCTTCACTCGCTGCCCGAGTTTAACGTCCGCAGCTATGCACTGGTAGAGCGGCTGGCCCATTTCGACTTTTTCCGCGGTGAGTCGCCGGGCGTGTTGGCCGCGCGGCCCCGCAAACAACAGCTCACCTGATTGCCCGTTTTCGTTGCTTAACTTTTTGACCCAGTTCGAATGTCAGCTCTGCATGCCGCTCAGGCGGCTACCGTTGCCCGCGCCTCCGCCGGCACGATGATTCGATCATGCCCATTGCCTCGGCCATTGGCATGACCGTTGCCGTTCCCATTACCATTGCCATGCCCATTGTTCCAGGGAGTAAGTGCGCCCAGCGAGACTGGTCCGCCTTTCTGCCGCAGCGACTCTCCTGCGGCTTCGAGCACGCGCACTACTTCCAGACCCAAACGCCCGTTCGTCAGCGGCACACTGCCTTCCCGGATGCATTCAATGAAGTGCTGGCACTCCAGTTTCAGCGGTTCATCCTGCTTGATATACGGAACGTACGCGTCGCCGTAATGATATGAGTAAGTGAACTCGGCAAAACTGTCGTAGTGCGGCGGCACTTCCACGCGCGCGTCATAGATCTTGAGTTTCTCCAGCGGCTCGGTGTCGTCGTAAACAATCATGCGCTGCGATCCGACCACGGTCATCTGCCGCACTTTCTTCGGATCCAGCCAGCTATTGTGGATGAACGCGCACCGGCTCTTGCGGAACGTGAGATACATCATCGTTACATCTTCAATCCCGCGAGTGACGTGGCTGCTGCCCTGGCAGGAAACGCTCACCGGCAACTCGTCGAGCAGGTGCAGCAAAATGGAAATATCATGAGCCGCAAGGTCCCAAGCCACGTTGATATCTTTCTGGAACAACCCCAGATTCAGCCGCCGCGCTGAGATGTATTGGACCTCGCCGATATCGCCTGCCTCAATAATCTCTTTCATCCGGCGAACCGCCGGCGAAAACAGGAACGTATGTCCCACCATCAACACCAGCCCCTTGCGTTCGGCCAGGCCCACCAGTTCTTCCGCTTCGGCTTCCGTCCGGGCCATGGGCTTCTCGATGAAAACGTGTTTGCCCACGCTCAGCGCCGCTTTGGCCATCTCGTAATGGAAACGCACCGGCGTCGCAATCACCACCGCATCCAGTTCGCTGTCCTTCAACAGATCGTCGTAACTGCCGGTCGTTGCGACTTCAGGATGCAATCGGCGCATATGGGCCAGACGCGACTCGCTCGTGTCGCAGAGCACCTTCAGTTGGCAATCGGGCGATTGGCGCAGGTTGCGGATTAGATTCGGTCCCCAATAGCCGCAGCCTACTACTCCCACTCTGATTTGCTTTGAATTCTTCATAATCTCATTAACTCAACCGGTTTGCTCAGCCTCTGCGCGCCGGCGGCTCTCTGTGGGCGCTTCACTGCGCGCAAGTCGCAGCATTGTTCCCACAGTGTCACCGGCGTTTTGGCCAGGATCTTAACATCGAGCCACAGGCTCAGGTGTTCCGCGTAATCGATATCCAGCCGAATCATTTCGTCGAACGTCGTTCGGTTCTTTCCGCTGACTTGCCATAATCCGGTCAGCCCCGGAACCGCTTCGAACCGCCGTCGCTGCCAGGGTTCATACATTTCATATTCGTACGGCAGACACGGGCGTGGTCCCACCAAACTCATTTCGCCGCGCAACACGTTGAGGAGTTGCGGCAACTCGTCCAACCCGCCGGCCCGGATGACGCGCCCTAGCGGGATCAACCGCGGGTCCTTCCGCGCATCCAGTTTCTGCATCGGGTTTCGCGATCGAATCAAGTGCCGCGTGTGCTCCCGATGCGAATCTGTTTCCGCATTTGTCTTCATCGTGCGGAACTTGAAGCACATGAACTCTCGTCCCCCGTAACCGATCCGCGATTGCCGAAAGAAAATCGGTCCACGAGAACCGATTTTGATGATCAGGGCTAATACCGTCCCGATCAGAAGCAGCCCCGGAGCGCACAGAATAATCAACGACGCGTCCAACGCCCTTTTCCAGAGCGGCAAACCGCTCGTCCCTGTCCCGTCCTCAGGCCCGTTTTCCTGCTGGTCCATATTTTCGTATCAATGACTGCTCTTCCCGCGTCCCCATGACAGCACTTTTCCAAACTGCCGACACCCCGCAAAAACCGTCCAAAGGGGTGTCGACGCCGTTTGGGTGATAACACGTGGTTTATCTTCCTCTGAGCAAGAAAAGTCGCAATTCCGCTCATTACGGAGACGATGTCCCATCAATTACGGAGTACAATGAAAACCGTGCGAAAACCTTCTGGGAAGTGATTGAAGCATGTGGAAATCCCTCTATTCTAAGGCACTTGACGATAGTGGCTTACAGCGAATGGGCGTAATCGTGCGGCTCAATCAACCACCAACTCGATCCCGTCCTTCGCTTCGATGTCAGCGAGATACTTCTTCGTCGCCGCAGGCAACTCGTGCCAGATGACGATCGCCAGCCCTATTCCGACCACCGCGAACGGCATCAGGAAAACAGGCCACCAATGCCAGTTCCGCGTCGAAATATAGCCTAAACAGAACGACTGCAGCCCGCTGCCAAGGTACGCAAATCCATCCACTACTCCTGAGCAAGTTGCCGTGGCCTTTCTGCCCCCAAAATCAGTGGCTGCGGTCCCGGACATTAACGAGGTTATCCCGATTGAAGCCATCACAATTGAGACGGCTGCCCACCCTACAACGTGCGGAGCCGAGAACAGAAAAAGCGCCATGATGCTTGCGGTGAACAGTACAAAAGCACAGAGAAACGCGGCTGGAGGACCTCGACGCGACTGAAACAGCTTGTCGGAAATCAGGCCGCCCGCAAATCCGCCCACCACTCCGAAAAGGCAAAGCAGGAGACCCCAATGGTCCACAAAAAATTCAGCTCCGGGTTGCTTAACCTCATGCGCAAATGCTGAATACCATTGTGTCATGCTGTAGCGAAATACGCCGGAAGTTAGCTCCACAATTGCAATCATGAGCATCAGTCTGCTGGCGAATATCTTTTTTAATAAATCCAGCACCGAGAATTCCACATGCATTTGTCCGGATGATGCATCACAGGTGTCAAACGGCGGGAAGCCCGCTTCTTCGGGCGTGTCCTTAATCAACCGCCAGTCCAGCAGCAGCCAAACCAGCAGTATGGCAGCCGGGATGAAGAACACCGCCCAGGTCGCGTCAATCTGCCGCCCTGTTGGCACAAATAGACTTCTCAGCAAATCCTGCAGCCAGCCTCCGTTTGACCCTGGTGTGGCCTTGGTCATGTTGACGATCGCGCTTCCCCAGTCGAAAGCGAAGTAAACCCCAAAAGAAATCAGCGTGCCGAAAATCGCTCCGAATACACCCCGCTCGCGCACATGGAACCAATAGGCCTTTACTTTGATTATCGAGACGGCGCCGTAGCTCTGAAAATACATGTTGATCGCGTAGAGGGTCGAAAAGGTGAGCACCAGGTTCAGGTGAGCACCTTTGGCCAGCTTGAGATACGTCACCGCGCCCAGCAGAATGTTTGCAATCGAAGCCCCCAGAGCGGCGATCATAATACCCCGCTTGCCGCCTAGTTTCTTGTCGATGAGTGGTCCATTGATCAGGAATGACAGCGCATAAACCCATGTCCCAACCCCGAAAATAATACCGAGGTCTTCTTTGGACATCAGGCTGCCGAGCGCGCCCTTGGCGACGATCATGTTATAACGCCCCATGCAAAGGAAAGCGTAGGTCATCCCCAGGGGGAACCAATTCACGAACCGCCGCACCAGAAAGGCGCGATCGTGGCTGAGAGGGTTATTCCGAAAATAGAGCCAGATGATGACTGCCAGACAGAGGCCGACCAGGATAAGGTCGTGCTCGAAGAGGCTGGCCGGGCTGAGCGACATGTGTGTTCTTCCACCGCGGCAAGCGTGCCCGGCTGAATCCAGCTAATCAGAGCATCCCAGAAGGGTCAAAGACATTCCCAAAGTGTCTCGTGAGACACGGTTTGTCACAAAGCTGGACACTGTTTTGCCGCCCTAGTTCAGGTAATTTTGGCAACACCAAATGCGCCACATGCAAAGCAGATCTGCCCCTGACTTTAGCCTGGACGAATGGGCGAGACACTCTCTAATCAGGAGCCCTCGGTTTTGCCGAGCTAAAATGCAAAATTAGGCACCGAAATTCAGGCAGAATTCGGGAGCGTTTTTGGCGTCTTTTCGGTCAGGCGCAGAGGTCTATTTTGGTCGGAGATTTACCTGTTTTTCAGGCTCCCCTTGGCAAGGGGTTTGCTGACCGGAAGCACATGACTGATGTTGCGCTTAGTATTCTGGCGCTGATTGCGGGTGGTTTGACCATGGAACTGTTCCGCGTTGCCTCGCCACCTGTGACTAATTCCAATCAATTCCGTCTCCCTTTGGAACTCCCCGATGCTCTCGAAGAGTGCCAGGCTGGGAATCCGAGTTGACTTGCGCGTACCAGCCGCGCTGTCGCCCCTTTTGTCTGCCCTCGGCAGACAAGATGGTCCGGCCCCCCGATTCGTGTCGCGGTGCCGGGAAACCATGCAGTGAAGTCCCCCGCCGGGGGGAGCCGGGAAGTTGCGAATTCCGCGTGTCGCAACCCCGCACCCTGGCGGGGGCTTGTCTTTCTCACCCCTTCTATTCCCTTTTCGCGTTTGGCAAGTTAATGAAGCACGCCTAATTTCCCGGGCGCATGGTCCGCCTGGTTTTATTCGATATCGATGGCACGCTGGTCCGAACCGGCGGCGCCGGAGTCAAAGCCTTTGCCAAAGTCTTCGACACCGAGTTCGGCGCGAAGGATGGTTTTGAACGGTTGAAGTTCGCCGGACGGACTGATACGAGCCTGGTTCGCGAGTTCTTCGGCTATCATTCCATTCCTGCGACCACCGAAAATTTTCAGCGTTTTTTCGAACGCTACGTTTTCTGGTTAGATCAGATCCTGCATGAGAGCCACACCGAGATCTGCCCTGGGGTGCCGGAATTCATCCGTGGCTTGCAGACGTTAGATCGCCCGCCGGTGCTGGGGCTTTTAACCGGCAACATCCGATTGGGTGCGGAGATCAAGCTGCGACACGCCCGGTTGTGGGAACCGTTCGTTATCGGCGCCTTTGCCGATGATCACGAGGAACGTGACCACATTGCCCGAATTGCGCGTCGGCGCGGTAGCGGCGTATTGGGAGAGGACCTGCTGGAAAACCAAGTGGTTGTCGTCGGAGACACGCCATTGGATGTTCGGTGCGGTCGGGCTATCGGCGCGCGGGTCCTGGCCGTAGCCACGGGAGGCGCGAAGCTTGAGGAGTTGCGAAGTTGTCAGCCGGACTGGGCGGTAGCCGATCTGCGCCATACAAGCCCCGAAACCGTCGTTGGCAATTCACGCACACCGCCGAAGGAGTAGCGCAACTCTGGTTGTTAATGGCGGTGTTTGCCCCCGCCGCAACAACCGCACGATCCGGAGCCGCCTTCACACGCTGGTGCTTCGCTGGTGCCTGCCGCGCCAGCTGAAGCAAACACCGAAAGCTTCTTCACCAGCTTGCTCGATCCGCAATGCGGGCAGCGCGTGCCCTGCCATCGGCTTGAGCGCACAAGCAGTTCGCTGTCCTTTTCGCACTTCTCGCAATGAAACTCATAGAGCGGCATAACCAGATGATATCCGAAGGTGTGGTTGGCTCAAGGAGGAACGGGAAGGGTAGGGACGCCGTCCTCGGCGTCCCAATCTTAACTAAAACCCTGCTCTCCCGGCCTGACTCATGCACCTCTGATCTTTCTCCCGAGCCGGTGGCAGGCTTTGGCCAACAACTCCATCGCATATAATGGCGAGATTCGGCGCAGCTCGAACGGCGATTGACCCTGCGCATTCACCCCAAATTCAACCGTGCATGCTGTCTGATACCCTGCTTCTCTCACCAAATCGCGGACTTGCGGGTTATAGCGACCGGAAGGATAACAAAAATGGCGGACGGCCACTCCGAACGTGTCTTCGAGTCGTTTCCGGCTGCCAGCAATCTCTTCGCGGGCTTCATTCGACGTCAGTTTTTTCAGGATCCGATGGTTCATCCCATGCGAACCAATGCTGTGACCTGCCGCCAGCCAATCGCGCACCTGCGCCACGTCCATCAAAGGCTCCGCGACCTCTCCTCCTGCAATGTCCCAATCGTTTTGATGCCCTAATTTTCCGGCGACGAGGAACTGGATCGCTTTGACCTCGTGCCGCGCCAGGATTGGCAGCGCGTGCTGCCAAACGTTCCGGTAACCATCGTCGAACGTGACCACAAACCCATTTGCCGCCGCCGCCCCGCCTTCGAGGAAAGCGTCAAGTGGCACCGAGCGCAATCCGGCTCGACGCAGCGCGCCCAGCTTCGCGTCCAGCGATTCCGGCCTTAGGTAATCGAACGGATCACGCGTGCGCGCGGGTGGCCCCGTAATCTTGTGCAGCATGAAGATCGGCAGGCCGCGCGTGAAAAGCCGGCGCTGGGCTGTCGACAAAAAAATGTAAGCCGACCAAATGTTCAAACCGCGGCAACCTCGCAATCGCTGCTCCAAAAGTAAAGTGGTTTGCGGCCAGTCCTGAGACTGTAGGGGACGACGTGAGGAGTCCCTAATTCACTGGGGTTTCAAATGAATCAGAAACTCCTGACGGGCGTGTTGCCCAAATCGCGTGTGCTCTCATTAACACCTCGCTTCAGCGAGGCGGGGATCACGCCGCGAGGAGTAGGTAACGTTTTAACGATTTAACTGTGACAAAATCCGGGTTGAAACGGTTGCCCCTCCGGGCTCTACTCCAACTCGACTACCACCGATTCGATTGTCCCGCCGAATTGATTCTTTTTCGAGTACGGGCCAACCAGGCCGGCTGTGTCCGAGCCGACGTCCAGTCCGTCAACCGGCATCGCGGGGATCGGACCCGGCGCTTTACCCTCAGTGGCAGCGTGGTCGTCCAGGGTCAACGTCATCGACCCGTTTCCTTGCAGCCGCGCTACCACCGTATGCGCGCCGCTGATCGTATCCGGAGCGGAGATGCTGGTGGTCTCGCCGCTGATGCGAACCAGGAACGTAAGCTTACCCTTCTCCAGGAACAACGTGTAGCCGTTGGCCGTGCCGCCCTGGGCGACGATGACACCGTCCGGTTTTTCCGTATTGAATTTGGCGGTGACGGTGAACCCGCGCTCCGCGATCGCCGGCGCCTGGGCGCGCCGCAGATGCTCGTTCATTTTTAAGGCAAACCGGGTCTCTTTGCTGAAGTTGCCACCGCGCCCTCCCCGTTGCGGCGCTCGCCACCCGCCCAGCGGGAGCACGTTCGCTCGCGCCGCGTAATCGTCCCACTCGCCCGCGAGCCGCTTCACCGTCGCCGGTTCATCTGTCGCCAGGTCATGCTGCTCCGTGCGATCGGCCACGGTATCGTAGAGGCGCCACGGATGATCCGATAGGGCCACCAATTTCCATCGCCCATCCAGAACCGCGCGGTTCCCTTCATGCTCCCAAAAAATCGGGTGCGGCCGGCCAAGTGGCCGTCCTTCAAATGCCGGCCGCAGGCTCACGCCTTCAGACGGAGTAATGGGTTTGCCGTTGAATTCAGTTGGATATCGAGCGCCGCCCACATCCAGGCACGTGGGCATGATGTCGATCAGGTGTCCAGGTTGCGGCTCGAGTTGCCCGCGGCGCTTCGCCGAAATCCCGTCCGGCCAGTGCGCGATCAGCGGCGTCGCGATGCCCCCTTCGTCGGTGTAATGCTTGTAGCGAACGAACGGCGTGTTGTTCAACGTGGCCCAGCATTGCCCGACAAAAACCGTCGAATGCGCGTCTCCCGCGTGCTCGCCTTCCAGCCGCCCCGGCACGCCCGATTCGGCATTCCCACCGTTATCGCTCATAAAAAGGATCAGCGTATTATCCACCACCCCGCGCTGCCGCAACCCATCGACCAGCACGCCCACCGCCTTGTCCATGTGTTCCACGACCGCCGCGTAGATGGCCATGATATTGTCGTAACGATCCTGTTCGGCTGGAGTGAGACTGTCCCACGCCGGGACAACGTCCAGTCGCGGCGACAATGGCCAAGACTTGTCGATGATTCCCATCGAAATCAGCCGCTGATAGCGCGCCTCGCGCAACTTGTCCCAGCCGATTTTGTATTTGCCGCGCCAACGGGCGATTTCCTCGGGCGGCGCCTGCAAAGGGAAGTGCGGCGCGTTGTAAGCCAAATACAGGAAAAACGGTTTGCCCGTCGGCTTCGCTTCGTCCACGAACTTCAGGGCATATTCCGTCCATAGGTCCGTCGAATACCAATGCGCGGGCAGCGGCGCATTCGTGGTCCCCAGGCTTTTGCCGTTCAGGAAAATCTCCGCGCCGCGCGATTCCGGAAAATAGAACCCGCCTGCGATCGAGTTCAGCGACCGATCAAAACCGCGACCCCAGGGCGTTACTCCGAAATTCTGTCCCACATGCCATTTGCCGGCCATCGCGGTGAAATAGCCGGCGCTGCGCAGCACCTCGGCAATCGTCACGCACCGATCGTTGAGACGGCCGCTATAGCCCGGCAACGTTTTGCCGTCGGTGCCGACCCGCTCCTCGGTCATATGGCCGACGCCCGCCTCGTGCGGATACAAACCCGTCAACAACGCCGCCCGGCTGGGGCAACACCGAGCTGTGTTGTGGAATTGAGTAAAGCGGACTCCTTCGGAGGCCAGCTTGTCCAGGTTGGGCGTGCGGATCTCGCCGCCGTAGCAACTGATGTCTGAGAAGCCCATGTCGTCGACGAGGATGACCAGGATATTCGGCCTCGCTGTCGCTGCCGAAACCGAAGCGGTGGCCAATCCGGTGGCAATCACGACGGCGGCAGTGGCGCGGCTGATCAGGTGTTTGGTTATATTCATGGGCACTACGTGGTGAATAAAAGGCCAAACCAATTGTGGCAAGAACCGAAAACTCTGTCACGGCAGTGTTTTGTAGCGCAGCCCTTGGTGGCCGTCCGCGTTGTCGGAGGCGTCCTAGCTAGGCTTGCCGGGGAGGCGACCTGAAGACAGTGGTTACTTGCCTTGGGAAATAGTGGACTCGATGGCGTACCAGATTATGATTACCAGGAGCAGTAAGGCAACGCCCAGTCCTATCGCGAGCGCCGGCCCGCCGCTTCTGCTTGGGCGTAGTGCAGGGGGTAGCAGCGCGTCCCTCAGTGCATCCGATTGCGGGCGTTCATACAACTCATACGCCTTTCCGCAGATGCCGCACGTGGCATTGGGATCGCAGGTAAGGTGGACTGCACTGCCGCAAGTGGTGCAGAATTTTCCCTCACTGGAGAGGATTATATTCTGCCCGCAGACCTTGCACTTTGTGCCCGCGATTTGCATGGGGAACTTCTTCAATCAATAGGTCAGCGGCTTGGCCCTTCCCATTTGGCCTTGGCCATTAAATCATCGATGAGCTGTTCAATCGCCCAAAGCTTGGTTGGGCCGGCATTGGCGTAATTGCTGATCGTCTTCCGTTTCCCATTCATTACCACCATCGTGTAAGTAGTCGCGCAATCGGTAATCTCTCGCGAATAGCTGTCATCGAACTGCATGCAACCGGAATCCTTGATGAACTTGGCGAGCTCGTGAAAGCACCAGACTGGAATCGTGCCGGTGAACTCGCCCTTACGCTCAACGTACTGAATGCCCTTATAACGAAATGTGCCGTCACTTTTGGCGATAAACGTGTAAACCGGAAGGAAAAGAGGGGAAGGTTATTTTGGGCGGACAACCCAGGGCTGCCCCCGCTATCGCGGGGTTGCCCTGATACCTTATCCAAAGTTATTCAAAGCCGAGCGGAGCGTGCCCGGCAAGCGAAGCGCAGCAAGGCTGTGAATAACTTTGCCGGAATGAATTTTGAATCCAATTTGCGGTCGGAGCACAATGGTGCCGGCCGCA
>CAZUVM010000195.1:0-14141 GCA_964623885.1 uncultured Verrucomicrobiota bacterium | reverse complement strand
GCCCTACGACGCGGAACTCCATGCCCGCAACCAGAAAAAGCACGGCTCCTGGGTTCTAGCATTGCTCGAAAAATCTCCCGCTCCAGCCAGTGAATAACTTTTATGAAAAAGCAATTTACAAGACAGAGAACAGCTTTGCGTACGGAACAAGCTTCCCCTATCGTGGGTTCTTCTCCCCTTTTCGTATGTTTCGTGTAATTCGTGGTCCCCTCCGAACGGCTTATGTGGGCCCAAACGGTCGCATATCCCCATTGACATCCCCATTGCTTACGGTAACGTGGCGCGCTCGAAATTGAAAATTTAAGCTATGCCGAACACCAAGTCAGCCGAGCGCCGGATGCGCAACAGCGCCCGCAAACGCCTGCACAACCGCAGCACCAAGTCGCGCTTGCACTCTCTCGAGCGCCAATATCTGCAATTGCTCGGCGCGGGCAAGAAGGACGATGCCGCCAAGTCCCTGCAAACCATCACTTCCGCCTTCGATAAGGCCGCCAAGACCGGCGTCGTACACCGCGCCACCGCGAACCGCAAAAAATCCCGCCTGGCGCTTCGCCTCGCTCACGCCAAGTAGCCGAAACGTCTAAAGACTTGTCAGATAGGCCGATAAGTCATCGAGTTCCTGCGATGTCAGTTGAGATGTGCGGCCATGATGATCGTCAGCATTCCGGGTCGTTAGGACCTCACGCAAACTAGTTGCCGAGCCATCGTGCAGATAGGGAGCAGTTCGCCACAACTCGACTAAAGATGGGGAATAGAAGAGGTCTGAGGATCGATCAGACCCGGCAATCCCATAAAGGCTTCGGTACTCGTTAGCCGTGCCTACGTTGTGCCCTGTCGCATCGGTGAATAATGGAGGAGGATGGCAATCTACACAACCCGTGCGGCGGCTCCGGAACAGCCGTTCGCCACGCCGAGCCGCCGCTGAGAATCGTCCCTTAACCAAATATGGAGAGCGCAGGGGCTTGAGCGACCTCAGATACGCATCCATCGCCGACGCGACAGTTTCCGGCTGCTCGCTAAAAAGAATATGATGAATGCCCGCACGCACGGCCTGCTCCGCATTGGTTCGCACCCCCAACGCCATGGCGGGACCGGATTGATGTGCCCACAGCAGACTGCGTGTGTTCTTTGGATTCGCAACTCCGTCGTTCAGCAAGTCCCAATTCAACGCATCGGTTCTGGCATCCACATCATGACAGCTGGCACAACTTTGCCACCCTTGGAAACAAAGTTGAGCGTCGTTAAATAGAATTTCGCCTTTCCGCTCAAGCGACGGCTCTGGCACACCTCCTAGCGAGAAGGCCTTGGCTTTCGGCTGGCGCTCGGAAAGATTAATGCAGCAAAGATCGTCGGAAAAGTAATTCGCCACGTAAAGGCTGGATCCCCACAGTGCCAAAGCACGCGGACCGTTCCCGGGCAGGACCACACGTTTGCGAAGCTGCACTGGGCGTTGTTTTGGCAGGGGCGCAGTTCCAAACTCGTTCGGGGTGTAATCGCTGATACGGCTGCTGCTGAAACTCGCGCGGTCAGCGATTCGCGGGGCGTCGACCAAACTGACAGAGTGCGCGCCGGCATGAGTCACGGCAATCGTTTCACCGTCGGAGCTCCAAGCCACGCCCCACGGCATGGCCGCTCCTTGCTCAGTTTGATCCAGAAACACCATGCCCAGTACTTCAAGTCGCTGCAGGTCCAGAATGCTCAATGCATTCCCGTTCATGCGGCCTAATTCCACGCCCGTCGTGGAGAGCCAATACATAGAGCGGATATGCGTGACGGCGGCAAAACGGCCGTCGGGGGAGATCCCCACGCCGTTGAGCAAACCGGCGCCGAGCGTTAACTCGACGTTCTTGCGAACCGTCAAGCTCGAGGTGTCGATCACGCTTACCGTGGCTCCGATATGCAGCCGGTTCGCCGATACGGCGTGGAGATGATTCGCCACGACGAGCTGTCGTCCATCCGGCGTCACGGCCGCCGCCACCGGTTCGCGTTCCACCCGTATGCGCTTAAGCTCTTTCCTGCCCGCGAGGTCGAACGCTGAGACCTCATTATCGAAGCGGTTGCACACGTACAATCGCTTTTCATCGGGACTGAGCACCGGGGCGACCGCGGTGTGGCCTGCGGCTAATTTCCGCAGGATGCGCCAGCGGTCCGTGTCGACGATACAAATCGTGCTCTCGGGCGAAGCACACGTCACATACAGACGCGAACCATCTTTGGTGAGAGCCAAACCCGACGGCGCAGCCGGCACTTTCAAACGGCGTACGACACGCTCATATGCCGCGTCGAATTCCGCTACCTGGCCGGCTGTCGAGCAGGCAATGAACAGCATTTTCCCGTCCGGACTCACAGCCAGGGCGGCCGGGGAAATATACGTTTCCCAATCGATCAGAGGCGTGTTCGCGGCAGCGAGCACGGTCGTCGCAGCTAAGGCTGCGATTGGCCAGGTGAAGCCACTTCCGATTTGGATCTTCACTCGTTGCCTCTCGGATGGTTCCGCTTGCGGCCTGAAACGCCGCCAACGATCCGCTCTTCCACAAAGACGCAGAAAGCGCTGGTTCTATTCAGGCGCCCAATCCAATTCAACTCCCAACCCTTCTTGGCATTTGCTATCGCACGATGTACTTTCGCGCGCTCATGATTGCTATCAAAACATTCGCAGCCTTGCGCCCCAAGCCTGACCTTGCCGCAAAAATCTGCGAACTGCCCTACGACGTCATGTCGTCCGAAGAAGCCCGCGAGCTGGCCGCCGGCAATCCGCTTAGCTTTCTACACGTCAGCAAACCCGAAATCGATCTGCCTTCCGGCACCGACCTTTATTCCGCCCAGGTCTATGAAAAAGGCAAAGAGAACTTCCAACGCCTCATTGCTCAGGGTGCGCTCCGTCAGGATCAGCAACCGTGCTTCTATCTGTATCGACAGATCATGGGCAAACATTCGCAGGTGGGCCTGGTTGCGGCCGCCAGTTGCGAGGATTACCTCCGCGGCGCCATCAAAAAACACGAGCTGACCCGGCCCGACAAAGAAGATGATCGCGTTCGCCACATCGAAACGCTGAACTCGCAAACCGGGCCGGTCTTTCTCGTTTATCGCGCCAGCAAAAGCATCGATGCGCTGGTCACGACCCGCATCGCCGAACCGCCTGAGATCGATTTCACCGCCGGCGACGGTGTGCGCCACAGCGCCTGGGTGCTCCGCGCGCAACCCGACCTCCAGTTGCTTCAGACTGAGTTTGCCCGGTTGCCAGCGCTTTACATTGCCGACGGCCATCATCGTTGCGCGGCCGCCGCGCGCGTCTTTCAATCACGCAAAGGTGCCGGTGAAAGTGCTTCCTTTCTCAGCGTCATTTTTCCCGGTAACCAGGTCAAAATTCTGCCCTATAACCGCGTGCTCAAGGACCTGAACGGTCTCTCCGCTGAACAGCTTTCAAAGCAGCTCAGCGCCACCTTCGTGATCCATCCACCGTCCTCCAGCTTCAAAGGCGAACCAACTAGGAAACATGAGCTGGGGCTCTTCCTCGGCGGACAATGGCATCGACTCGAGTTTCGCCCCGCCGTCTCGAACGCGCCCAATCCCATCGACCAGCTCGATGTCACCTTGTTGCAAAAACATATCCTCGGGCCTTTGTTCGGCATCGACGACCCGCGCACCAGCAAACGCGTCAACTTTGTCGGCGGCATCCGTGGCACCGCCGAATTGGAAAAATCGGTCAGCTCTGGCGAATACGCCTGCGCTTTTTCCATGTTCCCGACCGACATCGCCGACTTGATGAGCATCGCCGATGCCGGCGGTATCATGCCCCCAAAAAGCACCTGGTTCGAGCCCAAACTCCGCGACGCCATGTTCTGTCACATGCTATAAGCCATAACGTAAGGCACTGTAGGCGACCACGTAAGGAGTCGCTGGCTTTTGAGCCTACGTGCATTGAGAAGAGACTTTCCATCCTTCAAGGGTTTATGGTTCTGGAAACTCCGAATGGCACGCAGGCTGGAAGCCTGCGATACAGCAGACTCGGAGGACTCGGAGGTCTGCGCTACTGAAGAATCATCGGGTTCGTGCCGATTCGAGAGCTCTGACGAGGTTTCCCGCAACTCTCAACCCACAGAATTGAAAAGCAAGAACCGTGTAGAATGCCGCTTGCCCCGTGCTAATGTTGGAGCATGGAAATGATCAGTTCGGCAGCAAATACAAAGAATTCTGAAGTCCGCTGGGAGGCAGTGAAGTCCCGGAATCACGACGCCGATGGCACATTCGTTTACGGCGTCAGCACCACGCGCATCTTTTGCCGGCCCAACTGTCGCTCGCGCCTGCCGTGCCGTGAAAATGTGCGGTTCTTCGATTCGCCAGCCGAGGCGCTCCGGGCGGGGTTCAGGCCCTGCAAACGTTGTCAGCCAAACGGACCGGCGTGGGAGCAAGAAGTTGCGTCACGCATAACTCGCGCCTGCCAAATGCTGGAGCAAAGTGACGGAGACATCACCTTGGCCGCGCTGGCGAAATCCGTCGGGTTCAGCCCGTATTATTTTCATCGGCTTTTCAAGGCGCGGCTCGGGATAACCCCACGGCAATACCAGCAACAACACCGGTTGCGTCGGTTCAAAAGCAGGTTGCGCCGCAGTCAAACTGTCGGCAACGCTATTTACGATGCCGGATTCGGCTCGGCAACCCGCGCGTATGCGGGGATCGGGACAAAACTCGGCATGAGCCCGCGACAATACCGGAACGGCGGTGCCGGAATTGAGATCGCTTTTTGCGTAAAGGAGACCGACCTGGGCTGGTGCCTGATCGCGGCAACCAACCACGGCGTCTGCGCCATTGATTTCGGCGGCACTCCCAAAGAACTGCGTCAGCGGCTCAGCTCGGAATTTTCACAGGCAACTCTTAGTGAGGATGCTGGGATCGTGAAGGAACACTTTGAGCGATTGACCGATTACCTGGCCAGACCGGGTCGGGGTCTTTCCTTGCCGCTGGATCTAAAGGGAACGGCATTTCAATGCCAGGTTTGGCAGGCGCTGCGAAATGTCCCGGCGGGCCAAACGGTCACTTACACGGACCTGGCCAAGAGGGTTGGGAAGCCGCAGGCGATTCGGGCTGTGGCCAGCGCCTGTGCGGCAAACCGGGTGGCACTCGCCGTGCCATGTCATCGGGCACTGCGGGTGGATGGCGAGTTGGGGGGCTATCGCTGGGGATTGGAACGTAAGCGCCAACTGCTGCGTCGGGAGAAAGCGCCTAACGAGGAACAGTGAGGTAAAACGTAAAACGTGAAATGTGAAGGGAAGTACGATTTACACGTTTTGAAGAGAATCCGTAGCTTAGGCACAAGAGGACATAGGCTGGCCAAGTGAAAAAAAAGTGCTTTTATCAGAACTTACAGTGGAACTTATTGTTTACAAGAGAAGCGGGTAGCTTCGTTGCTCCTCTGCTGCGCCGCGCAGAAGCCGGCGTATATATGCTCAAAGTCCGAGCCGACATTTTATCTCCGACCCAAATGGGGGCAAATTGTAGCAAGCGGCTTTCGTCCCGCGCTTGTTTGTATGAATAAACGTGCAGCCACGACATTTGCGATTTTACTGGTCGCGGTGACGGGTTTTTCCGCACTGGAGAAACCCAGCGAAGAGGACAACAGGATTTTGTCGCTGGTGCTCAAGGCGTTCAACCGCGACGGTGGGTATACGCTGGTCGATCCCAGGAGTGTTTCGCCGGCGGATAGCAAAGATCCTAAAGGGGTGATGGGTGAAATGTACATTTCCGAGCATCTTCAAACTAACGGAGTCTTTGTGGCTGGGTTGGTCACCCGGTTGTTTGAGCGCAACGCCAAGCCGGTTCGATTGACGCTAAAATCATCTGCCCAGGACGGGTACGTGATCGACTCGGACGCTAGATACGAGAAGTACTTCAAAAAGCACGGTGGTGGATGGGGAAAACTGTACCAAGAGCACCCCAAAGCCCATAGCATCACGACCATTTCTTTACCAGTCTACGACCAGAAGACGGGATTGGTTTTGGTGTACATAGCCACTTCATCGAACTGGGAGGCGGGCTCCGGGTGGGTTGTCCTCTACAAATACGAGAATGGCAAACTCAAAGAACTGAATCGCGTGACGATGTGGGTCGCTTAGTCCGATGTCCGAGCTGGGGCCAGGGAAGCCATCAGTTATCGGTGTTCAGTGAGCACCCTCCAAAAACAGCGAGGCCGGGCTTTTAACCCGGCCTCGCTGACACACTCTACAATGAGAACTTAAATCTTCATCGATGCTGCGCCGCAGATTTACGCTGTTAGCCACACACGGTCTAACTACTGCATTTCTGCATCGAACTGGGATTACTCTATCAGGGATCGTGTCCCCTGCCAGTCACCAGTACTGGTTACACGGAAAGGGGTAGTGTCCGTCAAATTAGGACACTACCCGGAAAGGCCCGGTTTTCTGGGGAAAACAGGGTTTTGGTTTTTTGTGGGGAATTCTTGAGTTTTGATTTGGGATTACGAACGAGGGCGGTCTTCTAACAGAAAACAAAGTTTCACCCGGGTTGATTACGATTACAATGAAATGAGCCGGGGGCAGGGCAAGTAGTTGGGCCGGTCACTTCAGGACGTGCTATTATCGCTGGGCTCTGTCCTTCCCCATCTGGTCCATCTGAGGTCGATTAAGCCATACACGCTGAAGACCACGACGCCAAATGTCAGCGCCGAAGAATCGATCAGCTCACCGGGAATCCTCTGGGTGACCAAAAAGGATCCGAACGCAGCCAAAGCGATACCATTCGACATCACTGCAATCCACAAACGCGTCGCGGTGCTAAAACGCTTGAGCAGCCATCCTAGAGACCAGCTTGCGACTCGCATGACCGCGAGCGTCAGCACCATGAGCAGGATTACTTTGGCAGCATGCATGACACTATAGAAATGATCAGCGCGTCTGGAGGGTTTTGCATGTCCATAGCTCTCTCACATTGGAAAGTACAAATGGGTCGACTCGGTGAACCAGGGCGTGCATGACTGATTGGGGTAAGGTTCTCTGTTCCCATGGGGTGATGAAAGCACAAGTGCGATTTCCATCAAGGATTATCAGGCCTGTACGCGGCCCTTTAGGAGATCTCGGGTCTACCTCTCCTCCAAGGCTTGTCCTGCAAGAGGCGGTTTTCCATACTCGGCGGTCTTTATCGCAAGAGAAACTCGAAACTAAAACGACTATGTCTCTGCCCTTTCCGACCAATCCCGTCCTGAAGAATCTGCCGGTCTATCAGCCCGGCCGGCCGATCGAAGAAGTGGCCCGCGAACTCGGTTTGCCCGCGGAAGATATCATCAAGCTGGCGTCGAATGAGAATCCGCTCGGGCCCTCTAAACAGGCGGTTGCCGCCATGCGCAAGGCGTTGAGCCACGTGAACCTTTATCCCGACGGCAATGCGTTTTACCTGAAACAGAAGCTCGCGGCCAAGTTGGGCGTGACGCCGGCCAACCTGGTCCTCGGGACGGGCTCGAACGAAGTGCTTGAGCTGCTCGGGCACGCGGTTCTCGGCGCGCCAGACGGGTCGAACGGCGCCCAGTCCCAGCTCGAGGTGGTGGTATCGCACTACTGCTTTGCGGTTTATCCGATTGTGACGGCCTTGTTTGGCGCAAAGCTGCGTGCTGTCCCTGCCAAGAACTACGGGCACGACCTGGAGGCAATGCTGGCGGCCATTACACCGCAAACGCGCATCGTTTTCGTCGCCAATCCCAATAACCCGACCGGGACAACCGTAGCACCCGCCGAATTGGAACAGTTCGTCAAAGCCGTGCCCGATCACGTTCTACTGGCGTTGGATGAAGCGTATATCGAGTTTTTGAAGGAACCCCTGGATTTACTGCCGGAAGTGCGCAATGGGCGTCCCAACCTCGTGTTGATGCGGACTTTCTCGAAGATCTACGGCCTGGCGGGCCTGCGGCTGGGTTACGGCATTGGCCATCCGGAGTTCATTGGCGCGCTCGAGAAGATCCGCCAGCCGTTCAATGTGAATGCAATCGCCCAGGCGGGCGCATTGGCTGCCCTGGACGACACGGCTCACGTGGAACGCACTCGCAAGAACAACGAGCGCGGGCTGAAATTCTACGTCCGCGCGTTCCGCAAGCTCGGGCTTGAGTATTTGGCCTCGTCGGCGAACTTCGTCCTGGTGCGGGTGGGAGAGGGGCAGCGGGTGTTTGAAGAGATGCAGAAGCTGGGCGTGATAGTGCGGCCGATGGGGAGTTATCAATTGCCGGATTGGGTGCGGATCACGATTGGGACGGCTGGGCAGAATGAGAGGTGCTTGCAGGCGCTGCAAGGGGTACTGGGAAGGAGTGAGAACCACCAATAGACACTAATTGATACGAATCGCCGAAATCCGAGCTTGAACCACGAAATACACTAAATACACGAAAAGGAGACGAAGACAGGATTAACAGGATGGAAGCAAGGAGTCTCGGCAGGTTTATGGCGCGAGTTCGCTCAAAAGCCGCAACCAATCTGACAGAAAGATTTTTGACAGAAATATTACGGCAGAAAATTGAAGACAGGAAAATGAGATTTCACACGAAGAACTGAACAGAAGAGAACAAAGATAACGAAGAGGCAGAAACCGTAGCAGCTGCGGGCCGAGTGTGTCCCCGCAGTCCGGCCTGGCTAGGTGGGTGCATAGCTTGCCCGTTAGCAGAACGTTAGGCGTGAATGTGGAACTTGCATCAAGTAGGCCCGTGGGTAAACTAAAAACATGAGCGCGAAAGAAACAGTTCTGCAGGCAATTCACCGGCTCCCAGATGATGTGGATTACCGTGCCATCGCGGAGGAGATCGCGTTTTTGGCGGCCCTCGAGCAAGGGGACCGCGATATTCAGGCAGGGCGAGTCGTTGCTAATGAAGATGTGAGGAAGAAGATCGAGTCGTAGACTTCAAGCTGATTTGGTCTGAGAGTTCCCTCGATGACCTCCGCGGAGTTGTTCTGTAGCTTCGCGGGATGGGCCGCAGATCGCCCGGCAGATAGGATTCGGTATTTATGATCGAGTCCAGATACTGGCTCGCCACCCACAGGCCGGGTCCGTTTTGTCGGAGAAGCAGGATTCCAGATGGCGCAAGCTGATCTTCAAGTCCTGGAAGATAGCCTACCGAATCGATCGCGAAGCCAGGGTAGTTTATGTGGTTCGGGTGTGGCATGCGGCCCGGAACGAGATTGATATCCAATGATGCAATGATCGCCATTTGGCCCTGCGTCTAGGCATGTCACCGCTCACGCATTTTATTGGCAGTTGGCTGGTGGCGTCAGTCACGGTGAACAATGCCCGTGATCGGCGGCTGGTGACCTTGGCGGGAATTATCCCTGATGCGGACGGCGTGGGGATGGTAGTGGACGTGGTGAAGTCGCTTGTGACGCGGCAGGAATTGACGTTTCAATATTACCAGAGGTTTCATCACCTGTGGTTGCACGGGTGGCCGGGGGCTTTGCTGGTCGCGCTGCTGCTGGGCAGTTTTGGAAGGCAGCGGCTGCGCGTAGGCTTATGGTGCCTGGTGGTTTTCCATCTGCATTTGCTGTGCGATCTGGCCGGTTCGCGCGGGCCGTCGTCTGCGGACCTGTGGCCGATTTGTTACGGTGAGCCGTTGTTTCGCCATCCTATCTGGTTTTGGAAAGGGCAATGGAAGCTGGACGGGTGGCAGAATCAAAGTATTTCGGTCGTTTTATTCGCGCTGATGCTCTGGGTCGCAGCAAAACGAGGCTATTCCTGCGTGGAGGTATTCAGTTCCCGGTTGGATACGGTTTTCGTAGGGACTCTGCAAAAGTGGCGGAGGGATATGCTGGGCCCAAGGATTACACGGAAGGAAGAAGTTGTCAGCGAATCAGAAGAGCGAGAGTGAGGCGGGGGGAAGCGACAAAGGGAAGGCGACGCGTGCATCACGCATCACGTTTCACCTGTTGTAGCTGCTGCGGGCCGGGACGTCCCGCGGTCCGCATTTTTACGGTCAGCACTTCCGCCTTGTTTCCATTCCGTCAAATGACTAATCTGTGGCCATGCTAAAGAACTGTTTCCTCGTCGCGGCGTTGTTTTCCGCGGCCGCGGTGAATGCCGATACGCTTCAACTGAAAGACAAAGCGTCGATCACCGGGAAAGTTCTCGCCGAAAAGCACGACCAGGTGGCCATCGACGTCGGCTACACGGTGCTGGTGATCCCCCGCAGCCAAATTGTCAAAATCCTCAAGACAGATGCGCAGGAACCGGTGGTGAAACCGATCGTCAGCCAGAAAGTCGTGCCGGCGATGGACGGTGTTGGAGACAGCATTGACCCGAGGTCGGACCAGTTCTACTCAGTATCCAGCCGCTCCACGCCGGCGCGCACGGTACGCGACCTGGTAAGCCAGCTAGGCGAAGCCGTGGTGCAAGTGCGCACGCCGGGCGGTCTGGGGTCGGGGTTCATTATCAACGCGGACGGCTTCCTGATGACCAATTTCCACGTGATCGAGGGCGAAACGCAGATTACGGTCGAAGTTTATCGCCAGAATGGCGTCGAACTGGAACGCAAGAGCTACAAGCAGGTGCGCATTATCGCCATTAACAAGTTCGGCGATCTTGCTCTGCTGAAAATCGAGGACAAAGACGCGCCCAAATTTAAATACGTGACGCTCGGCAATTCGGACGTGTTGGCCGTTGGGGATGGCGTTTTCGCCATCGGCAGCCCGTTGGGCCTCGAGCGCACTGTCACTGAAGGCATCCTGAGCACCAAAACCCGCCAGATGGCCGGCGACCTTTATTTGCAAACCACGACGCAGATTAATCCGGGCAACAGCGGCGGGCCGCTTTTCAACCTGCGCGGCGAAGTTGTCGGCATCACGAACATGAAGATCACTTTCGGCGAAGGTCTGGGCTTCGCGATTCCCATTGAATCGGTGCGTTATTTCCTGGATCACCGGGACGCCTACGCCTACTCCAACGACAATCCCAGCAACGCCTACCGCTACCTCGAGCCACCCAGCCACACGCGCCACGCGGCGGTTGAGGAGTGATTCGCGGCCGTTTACGACTGTTTAGAGAAATTTGGATCGGATCCTAAGTGTCCGTGATTTGGCTGGACTTAAAGATTCGTTTTTCAAAGCCTAAAAAGGATGAACAAAATCGACGAGCGCCGCGGGTTCTTCCCAGTCGCCCTAATTTGTCTTTCGCTTCTGCTGGCATGCACTTCGCGGGCGGTAATCCCGTCGCCGGAAAAGCTTTTGCCCGATGATACACTGGTGGTGGTGACGTCGCCCGACCTGGCCAAAGCGCGCCAGGCGTGGAAACAATTGCCCCAATCCCAGCTTTGGAACGATCCGGCCTTGCGCGCCTTCAAAGAGAAGTTCCTGGCTAAATGGAATGATGAGCTGGTGACGCCGCTCGAACGCGAACTGAAAATCAGATTCAATGACTACACCAGCTTGTTGCAAGGCCAGCTCACGTTCGCCGTCACCCGCAACGGCTGGGATGGCGGCGACAACAATGCGCCCGGAGTACTGGTGCTGCTCGACGCCAAAGAGAAAAGCGGCCAGCTCAAGTCGGCCCTGTCCGACGTGCGCAAGCGCTGGAGCGAATCGGGCAAGGCGCTGCGGACCGAGAAGATTCGGGACGTTGAGTTCGCGGTGCTATCCATATCCAGCAATGACGTGCCTAAAACATTGCGCAAACTCCTGCCCAAACAGCCTGAGGTGCAGGAGGTGGGGGACGATTCTCAAAAGAAAGATGCTTCTTCAAAGGATGAACTGGTGTTCGGCCAGGTGGAGTCGCTCTTGATTGTCGGCAACTCGACCAAAGCGGTTGAAAAGATTGTCGCCCGGCTCACCGGCGGCACGCTGCCCGCCCTGGGTGATCTGGCTGCCTATCAGGCCAACCATGCGACGCTATTCAGGGACTCGCCCGTTTACGCATGGGTGAATGTGAAAACCTTTCTGGACATTTGGCTCCGACAAGCCGGGGAGAAGAAGGACAATCCCGACGCGCCCAATCCGTTCGATATCCGGCCCGAGAAAGTGATCAATGCCCTGGGATTGAACAGTTTGAAAACCGTTGCCGCCTGTGTCCGGACCACGAATGACGGCGAATTGTTCCAGTTATTTCTGGGCGTGCCCGAAAGCGCGCGCCAGGGCTTGTTCAAAATCCTGAGCGGGGAAACCAAGGAGCTGAATCCGCCGCCGTTTGTTCCGGCCGATGCGATCAAGTTTCAGCGGTGGCGAATCGACGGGCAAAAAACCTGGGCGGCTCTTGAAAAGATGCTGGGCGATATCTCCCCTCAATGGCTGAGCGGCGTCAATTTTCTCATCGAGACCGCCAATACGGCGGGCAAGGACAAGGATGCCGGTTTCGATGTTAGAAAGAACCTGATCGGCAATCTCGGTGACGATATTATTTATTACGAAAAGGGACCGCGCGCCGGCGGCGCGCCGGGTAGCGGACCTGGTCTGACACTGTTTGCCTCTCCGAACCCCGAGCAATTGGCCGCCGCTCTCAAGGGCGTGTTCGTATTCTTCGGTCAACAACCGGGGACGCCACCCGACCAGCGCGAGTTTTTAGGACGGAAGGTGTTCTCTGTCCCGCTGGGTACAATGGGGCTGCCGATTGGCGGCGCGAGCGCTCCTTCGCTACCACGCACACTCCATTATGCGGCCAGTGGCGGTTACGTGGCGCTTTCGTCGGATGTCTCGACCCTGGAGGAGTATTTGCGCAATTGCGATACCCAGGGCAAAACGCTACGCGACACGGCGGGACTGGCCGACGCCATGCAGAAAGTGACCGGGCCCGGCGCCGCCTGGTTCGGTTACGAAAACGAAGTCGAAACGATGCGCGCTACGCTTGGTACGTTGCGCAAACTCGGCGGGGCCACCGGCTCAAGTTCCGGTGACTCGGCGTCGCCGAGCTCAACGCCAGTCGCTTTGTCTGGTCTGGGGCGCAATCTGCAGGAGTGGCTGGATTTCTCGTTGCTGCCGCCGTTCGAGCGGATCTCGAAGTACTTTTCGTTCAGCGTTTATGGCGGTTCTGTCAATGCCGACGGGATTAGCTGCAAGATGTTTGTTCCGACACCGACGGGGTTAAAAGGCGGCGAGAGCAAATAGAGTGAATTGGGGACGCCGAGGACGGCGTCAATACAGCTCTGTGTTTCCGGGTGACCGCGTCCCTACCAGATTTTGACGGGGACGCCGAGGACGGCGTCCTTACCGCATTAACAGGCGGTGTAATGCAGCGGCAACAAGGCCGCCGAGGATAGGTCCCAACATCGGGACCCAGGCATAACCCCAGTCGCTATCGCGCTTGCCTGGCACAGGGAGGAACGCGTGCGCCAGGCGAGGGCCCAGATCGCGCGCGGGGTTGATGGCATAACCGGTCGTGCCGCCGAGTGACAACCCAATCGCGAATACCAGCAAACCTACCGGCAAGGCGCCCAATGTGCCCAGACCGATGATGACGTCGCTCGTGCCACCGGCCGCGGTCGGCAATTTGATGCGGGCGTCCGTCATCAGAAAGACGGGGAGCACGAGCAGGAACGTCCCGCAGAATTCGCAAAAGAAGGCCTGCGCCAGATTACGAATGTTTGGCGCTGTGCAAAAACAGGCCAGTTTTCCATCGGCGTCAGTGCTGGCCTTAAAATGTTCGCGGTAGAACAGAAAGACCCAGGTTCCGCCCACGATTCCGCCGAGCATTTGCGCCAACAAGTAGCCAGGCACGCTGCTCCAGTCGAATTTGCCGGCTGCAGCCATTCCGATTGTTACGGCCGGATTCAGATGGGCGCCGCTGAAGGCCTGCGAGCTAAAGACGCCGACGAATACGGCTAGGGCCCAACCGGTGGTAATAACGATCCAGCCGGAGTTGTTGCCCTTGGTACGGGCCAGGACCACGTTTGCCACCACGCCATTGCCAAACATGACCAGCAAGGTCGTGCCTATGAATTCGGCCAGTACCGGAGTCATGGGGCTTATTGAAATGGGAGTGAGGGACCGAGACAATCCGAAAAATTTACCGCAGAGGTGCAAAGAGCGCAGCGAGGCAAAGCCGCAACCGAGGAACGCCGGCTTTAGCCGGCAGCAAGCCATAAACGTCGATATTCGTCGATTCCTGGCCACAACCCCGGTCGGACGTTCCTGCCGGCTAAAGCCGGCGTTCCGACCGCCTGAAGATCGTTCGCA
>CAZUVM010000194.1:0-10537 GCA_964623885.1 uncultured Verrucomicrobiota bacterium | reverse complement strand
TTCCGGCTCCATCTTTTAATCCACAGATAACACTCGCAGGTTAGCCGTTGCTCTCAGTCGCGGGATCACTTCCGCGGCGCTTCCTGATTACGTGTCAGTGTGCCACCGGCTCATTAACGCAGGATTAACGGCGCATTAAATCTCACCTCAATCGGAAATGAATTACTTTCACTTGGCCAAATGAGAAATTTAATGTGCCGTTAATCATCCTTTAATAATCGCGTGCGACGTTGCGAGTGTCGCATGAACAAGCACCCGACAAATAGCCGCGACAGCGCGGCTTCGGGAACCATAGCAGGATGGTGTAAGCGATTCAGCACGCTTTGTTCGTTCCTTTCCTTGTTGCTGTTAACTTCCTGTGGCTCAGAACCCCTGGTGCTGTCACCGATAGGCCCGGCGCACAGTACCGGGGGTTCCTATTTAACGGGCGTCGGCCGGTTGCAGGTGTTCACCGAGACCGATGAGTTTGAGGTGGACCATGATGTGCCGTATTTTCCTCATCGCGATTATCAGATCTACACCGCCGACGGCAAACGCCTGCAGCGCGTTTGGAATGCGCAGAATCATGAGGACGAGACGCCCACGATTGTGAGTTTGCCGGCGGGCCGCTATGAAGTGAGGGCGGACGCGGAGTTTTACGGGCTGGTGCGAGTGCCCGTGTTAATCAAGCCGAACCAACTGACCAAGGTCATACTGCAGCCGGGGTGGAAGCCGCAATTGACAGCAAGCGCCAATGAAGTCGTGTCGCTGCCAAAAGGTTACGCCGTTGGCTGGAGCGCACAGGAGAAATAATCGCAAAGGGCCCCCAGAGGACCAACCAATCAATACCGCAAAACTATGAAGAAATTAAAAAATCAAATTTTGGCTTTCACCTTGATCGAGTTGCTCGTTGTGATCGCCATCATCGCCATCCTGGCGGCTATGCTGCTGCCGGCCCTGGCCAAAGCCAAGGCGCGCGCCCAGCGGATTAGCTGCACCAACAACCTGAAGGAGATCGGCATCGCGTTCCGCACGTGGGCCCTGGACAACGGCGATGCTTACCCGATGCGAGTGACAACCATTAACGGTGGGTATTCTGATTATGTTGGCGCCCCGCGCGTGGTGGCCGGCACTCAGGTCGCGAGCAGGGGCGCTTTCGGGTTCTTCATGTGCATGTCCAACGAATTGAACACGCCCAAGGTCGTCATGTGTCCATCCGAACCGGATAGCATCCGGCAAATCTCCAGCACGTTCGCCGGCCTCGTGCCGGCCAATTCCGCCAACTCGGTGCCGTTCACCAATGATATGAACACGAGCTATTTCGTTGGCGTGGACGCGGTGGACACCATGCCGCAGATGTTCCTCGATGGCGACCATAACCTGGGCAGCGGCAATCCGCCCATCGCAGCCTATGACGGTCCTTATCCCGCAGCCGGCACCTACTGCAATGCCGCGCTCGGCACCAACTTCCCGGCCAATAACAATTCTATCGGTTGGCTGGATAACATGCACCAGAAGCAGGGCAATGTGGGCCTCGCCGATGGCAGCGTGCAGCAGTACAGTCGTTTTACGCTGCAACAGGCCCTCCAGAACACCGGTGATATTGGCGGTAATTCGAATGGCGCTTTCCAGAATCCGCCCAACTGCAGCCCCCCCAATCTCAATCGCGTCGAAATCCCTTGACTCTCTTTTACTCAGGCAACTGCGAGCAACAGAAACTTTGGAAATTTGAAACGAAATCTGCAACTCAGACGCCTCTGTTCAAAGTCACTATGAAAACCTGTAACTGGTGTGGACGCGATGCTGCGGAAGAAGCCTTCGAATGTGACCATTGCGGCCAGAAGTATACAGATTATTCGGATGGAACACCAATGACCGGGGACGAGCGCACCCCGTTCTTCGGAGGGTTCTCGCTGGCCGCAACCATCATCGGGGGGTTGCTGCTGTACGTATTGGTTTGGGCCAGCAACTTCCCTGATCGACCAGGAGAGCAGCACGCGGTCCTTGGCAACCTCAAGAGTCCGGCTCCGCTACTGGTCTGCGGTCTTCTATTCAGCGCGGTCGCTTGCGTGCGACGGGAGCGCCATCCGTGGTTGAGGTGGGCCGGCTTGTTGCTCAGCTTCACACTCCTGTACACCTCCATGGCCCTGCAACGCTGAAAACAACAATGAAAGTCGCATGCCGCACAGAACGGTTCGTATGTCCGGAATGCGGTTCGACCCGCTGCTTGCCCTTGAGTTTCAGTGAGGCCTTAAAACAAGGCACTGGAAGGCCCCGCGGATGTGTCTGTGCACAGTGCCATTTGAAGATCCCATTACATTTGGCGGAGCGTTGGGGCGGGATTTCATTCAAAGAAGCCAAAAAGCAATGGCGCGAAATTTATCGAATCTTTTGCCGGCGCGGGCGAGGATTCATGTCCTCCGCCCACTCTTTTTTCCAAGCTGAAGATCTCCAGAGCCCGCAGCACTTTGAAAATTCAATTTGAAAATCTATGAACGATACCTCCGAAGATCACCCTTTGCTGGCCCCACTGGCGACGATTCCTGCGGCCCAGCGATCGCGAACAGATGCCGACTGGTTTCCTGCGGTGGATATCATGGAAGACGCCGGGGAGTACTTGTTCAAAATTGATTTGCCCGATGTGAATCCTGGGAACCTGCACGTGTTCGTCGAGCAGGACGGCTTGTTCGTTAGCGGTGAACGCGGCACCCCGCCGGTTGAGCACAAGAAGTCCCTGCGCATTGAAAGGCCGCAAGGCTATTTCGAGCGGCGCTTCGCCCTGCCGGACGACGCAAACAAGGCAGCGATAAACTCCACATTTCAGAACGGGGTTTTGGAGTTGCACGTGCCGAAGGCCGGTGCGGCGCCGCCGAATCCGCCGGTGGGCGACACACGGCCGAAACTGAGACTCTGTTCGGCGGCATAAACGGTGCCCCGCCTGGCTCCAAAATCGCCCAGATGAGACGCATTGGAGTGCTGACCGCCGGGGGAGACACCCCCGCTTTGAATGCCACCATCCACGGCGCCGTCGCCCGCGCCAATCAGTTGGGCATCGAGATTTTTGGCCTCATCAAAGGATTTAACAGCCTGTTCAACGCGCGGGTTCCGCACGTGCACTTGAACCCTCTGCTCCAGCCCATCCCCGAACTGGATCCGACGCTGGGCGGCACGATCCTGGGCGCATCACGTGATTACATCGACTCAACTGACAAGCACTCGCATGGAGAAATTTACGAGCGTCTGTCTCGACTGAAGATTGAAGGACTCATCTGCATCGGCGGCGATGGAACCCTGAATGGCATGCAGCCCCTGGCCAATTTCCTGCCGGTAGTGCTTGCGCCTAAAACCATCGACAACGACCTGGGCCTCAATTACCGCAACGAGCCCGACGAGTGGCGGCGCCATAATGGAGCCCCGTCCGGGGAGTATTACTATGTGCGCACGCCATCGCGAACCGTGTTTGACCTGGATTACATGATTAACTTCGTCACTCCCGGTTTTGCCACCGCCGTTTATGTCTCCTCGATCGGCATTCGCCGGATTCGCTCGACCGCCGAAAGCCACCGCCGCATCGCTATCGTCGAAGTTATGGGGCGCCACTCCGGTTATATCGCTCTGGGTGCCGCCTACGGCCGCCCCGACATAATCCTGTTGCCGGAATGTCCGCTGCAGATTGAACCGCTCGTCGAAAGGGTAAAGGAGCTTTATGAACTTCAAAAAAATGTCGTCATCGTTTGCGGCGAGGGCATCGTCGATGAGGCAGGCAATGAGTTGGGCGCCGAAGAGGCTTCCCACGATCCCGCCGGGAATCAACTTCTGAGTGGCGCTGCCGACGCACTTCGGCAGATCCTCATAAAGCATTTGGGCGACAAATACTTCCAAGATCTGCGGCGCGGTGAAACCGCTCGTGAGGTGATTTTTACCCGGAAAATTGGACACACGCAGCGCGGTGGACGCCCCATTCGATTCGATCGCTTTCACGCAGCGGGTTTGGGCAGCAAAGCAGTGGATCTTTTGCTGGAAGGGCGAAACAACGTCGTTGCTACCCTCCAATGGAATCGCAAACAAGGCTTTTATCTGGACAGTTTTGATGCCAACGGGTTCCGCGACCGCTATGGGTTCATTCACGCGCGCCGGGTTCATCCCTTATTCTACGATGCGAAACTCATGAAGCCTTCCCGGGCAGGCATCGAGTATCTAACGCAGATTTTCACCGGCGCCATCGGCGAAGATGATACGGAAAGCATCCGGCTGAGCTTGTTTGCGTTGGGCAACCTGCTTGAACCCTACCAATCCGTGAACACCCACGTGGCCAAGCGGATCCGCTTCCTGTGAAGTTAAGCGCCGGACGAGTTCGCCAATAATCCCCTTGGCCTTAAACAGGGTTTAATAGCCACCGTACAGCGAATTCTCGTTTGCATTTTCCTGTTCCTGCTGTTCCTGGCCTGCTATCTGACTCCACGATCGCCCGGAAACGTGGTTGCGCAGACTCGTACAGGCCGAAAACGTGATCAGACCAAGAATACAAACAAGCACACTCAGCGCCGCCTTTGGCCTAATCGTTACCACAGAACACCAATGCCTTTTGAGCGGCTGACTGGGTAATTGCGTTTCATTCGCCCCAACATTGCGCATTTCCACAACAAATGCCTGCGACTGGAACGGACTGATTGGGATAATCTGCTTCATAATCTCCTTTCCGGGTGCCTGCCCTTTGCCCTCGCAAACACCCGCTGGGACACTGTCCCCAAAAACCAACTGCGATTTCATCTGCTTATTAGACGCAATGAAAGGTCTGCGGAGTCTGATTTTAATGTTCTATTAATCCCTTTTTAATGCCGCCCAGGCTGGCTCTTAAAGCGAGAGCGTGACGAGCAGCTTACAGGGATCTTACATCGGTAAGGTGCAGGTAGCTCCAAAAACCCTTAAGAGCTCTATTCTCCCGAGGATTGGGACGTTCCAAATTTCTGTAAAAATTAATGTCGCATTCATCTTCCTTTAATGATCGCGTGCCACCTTTCCTCACGTTGTGAGAGTAAACCAGTCAAACCGTGACTGCTATGGCAGAGCCCGTTCGGCCGATAATCAACGTGCAGGCCAGAGGCCGGGAACTTGCAAAGCAGCAGCAGCAGTAGACTGCAAGATCATAGGTGGGAGTGGGGCTTACTTTCGGCGGCGGGGCGGGCAACCCGTACCAACGCGTTATCGAGAACGCTTGCACGCCTCAGCCGCCTTTAAATTAACAACAGGCATCGGCGATATAATGCCGGCTTCGGGATGAGCCTATGCGAAAACCAAAACATCGTGAAATGCCCGGCAAAGAGCTGCTGACCGAAAGATCAGTATTGCCTCACCCGGATTATTCTCCGCTCGTGGTGATCGGTGGCGTTCTGGCGGTTGTGCTTCGAAGCGAAATCGGTAGCACTGCTACCGTCCGGAGCTCCGCTTCAAACCGACCGCCACGGCCGGAGTAGCGCATCAAACAGTTTGGCTGAGGGATCGGATCGAACATTGCAATATATTACGGAGACTTGGAGTTATGGTTTGGCTGCCATGGGTTCTCAGCGGAGGGCACGGACAAAACGTTCAGACCACGCACACCATAAGTCTGTCGGAAATCGGGCGCTACGGTGTCGCCCTCGCCTTGGTTCTTTTGGCTTTTATTGTCCATTACAGCCTTCGCCTCTTGCTCGGGGATCATTTGGTATTCCTGGCCTTTTTACCCGCGGTACTTACGGCGGCGTGGGTAGGCGGTTTTGGCCCAGGCATCCTCGTTTTGGCGCTCGGGTTGGTGCTCGGAGATTTCGTGTTTTTGCCGCGGCGTTTCGAGTTTGTTCCAAGCAGTACCGCGGAATTCTCGAGTCTCCTGGTCTACCTGTTTGTGGGTGTGGCAGGGGTTGCTTTCATCGATCGATCCCAGCGAATCCGCCACACGCTGCGGGTGTCTGAGGCGCAGAAGCAGGCGCTCGAGTCGGAAGTGACTGAGCGCCATCGGGTGGAAAACTCGTTGCGAAGTTCTGAAACCAGACTGCGCGCCGCACAGCAGGAGTTGCAGATCTATGCCAACAAACTTGAGGAGCGGGTCGCCGACCGCACAGCCAACCTGACCGAGAGCGTCGCGGCTCTGGAGAATGTGCTTCATCACATCGCCCACGATCTCCGCGCGCCGATCCGCGCAATGTATAGCTTCACGGAACTGCTTTTGGAGCAGTACGGCTCCCGATTCGACGCGCGGGGGAAAAGCTACGCGGTCCGGATTGCGGACGCCTGCCGCAGAATGGATAAACTTACCTCCGCGCTATTGGAGTACGGCGGACTTGCCCACGAACCCGTCTCTTTGGTTCAAGTTGATCTGAATGAAATCTTCCAACAGGTGCTTGCGCTTTGCGAGCCGCAGGTGAAGGGCAGAAGCGCGCAGATCGAATTGGAGCAACCGTTGCCCAAGGTTACCGCCGATCCGGCATTGCTCGAAAGAGCCCTGGCCCACCTCATACGCAACGCGCTTAAATTCGTGCCGACCTGGGGACGTCCCCGAATTGAAGTCTGGGGTGAAAGCAAAGGCGACACGGTGAGGGTGCACATTCGGGACCACGGTATAGGAATTAAGCCGCAGTATCTGGCCAGGATCTTTTCCGCTTTCGAGCGGTTGCCTGATAATGGCGAGAGCTATGACGGGACAGGGATTGGACTGGCCATTGTGAAACGATGCGTAGAGCGGATGGGCGGCCAGGTAGGCGTGGAGTCTACACCCGGCGTCGGCAGCCGATTCTGGATTGAATTGAAAACTGATTTGTCATCATGAGTTCGTTCACTGCAGTAGTCCTTCACGTCGAGGATGATCCTGGCGACCGCGGTCTGGTCGCGCTCGCTTTTGCAAGAACCGGTTTGAGACTTGTCTTGCGCTGGGTCGAAGATGGCGAGGCGGCTATCCGCTATCTAAACGGCGACGATATTTACGCCAACCGCGAGCGATACCCATTTCCCGATTTCTTAGTCACAGATTTGAAATTGCCCCAAAAATCCGGGTTCGAGGTCCTGGAATGGATTCGAAACAACGACGCGATGCACGACCTGCCGGTCACGATCCTGTCCTCTTCCTCGCAATCGAAAGACAAGGCCAAAGCCACTGAATGCTGCGCGAATGATTATTTCGTGAAGCCCGCCTCGTTTTTCGAGCTGGTAACTATCGTCGGGCAAATTGCTCACAAATGGATGCCTGAACCGCAACAAACTATCGATGGAGGACTACTATGAATAGAATCTTTAGCACAATTAATCCGCGCTGGGTTTCCTGGCCTTGCCACCGAGCCCGTTCGGCCCTGCTGCGCACTCCACCAGTGGCCGCACTCATCGCGCTGGCGTTTCTGTTTGCCGGCTGCGCCAGCCATAAGACTCTAATTATCAGCTCTCCAGTTGGACCGGCCCCGCAAACGAAGCCCTCCACCGGAGCGCCCGGCACACTCGTCGTCTATTCCGCCCGCGATCCCAAGAGCGATATTCTCGACCTCCCCTATCTCTGCCCGCACTCGGACTACGCCATTTATTCTTCGACCGGGTCACTGGTGCAGAAGGTCCATAATTCCACCGACGCGGTGATTGAACGACCGGCGAACGTGCCGCTTCCGGAAGGCTCCTATCGCGTCGAGGCTCGGGTCAAAGGCGGCCAAAAGGTAATTATCCCTGTGGTTATCCAGCCCGCCCGCGTAACCGCTGTCCACTTGGAGACCGGCGTTTCCGTGCAGAATGACGTGGCGCTAGTCCAGTCGAATCCGGTTCGCTTGCCGACGGGCGAAATCGTTGGTTGGCGCGCCGAGGGTGAAGCACCGTCAAAACCGTGAGGAGAACGGAGACCTTACTTCAACGTCCCTGTTTGGAAGCTCAAAGTGGAGCGCTGTAGCAAGTATTCGTACTGCGTGCTTGCGTAAGTGATTTCAGCCTGGATCTCATTCAGCTCTGCTTGATTCAGTTCGACAATCGAGCTGAGCTGGGCGCCGAACCGGGCCTGGGCCAGATCCAGCGACTGTCGCGCATTAGCCAGCAGGTCGCCGGAAATCCGATAGCGCTCGTACGCATTTTGCGAGTTCAACCAGGCCACACGCACATCGCGGATCACGCTGTCCTCGAGGTCCCGTATCGCTTCGGCGGCGGCTTGCGCGCGGAGTTCCGCCTCCTTTTGCCGCGCAGTATAAAGTCCACCCGCATACAGCGGCACAGTCACGGTGACGCCGGCCGCCGCGTACGAATCGGGAATCTGCTCGTCGTGTATTGGAGATGCGCCCGCCGCGCCGACGGCGGCGATGGCGGGGTAGCGCGCATCCCGTTCCGCGCGCGCGAAGCTCAACTCCGCTTCCTTCTCATCGTGCAACCTCTGCACGTCCGGGCGCGAACGCAAACCGAGCTGCACGAAGTCGGAAACATTGGTGGCCACAGGAGGTGGCAAGGGCTGCTCAACGAGCCGGTAAGTGTGTGATTCCGGCAAGCCCAGCACCGCCGAAAGCTGTGCGAACGCCGCCTGGAGATCATTTTGCGCTTTGCTTAGCAGCAGTCGCGCGTCCTCCAGATTAACTTGCGAGAAGCTCACGTCCAACGCCGACTTCATTTGATTGGTCGCCTGCGCCTTGACCTGATCCAGCAAAAGCTGGCGCGTGTTTAAAGTTTGTTGCGCGACGCGCGTCACCGCCTGTGCTTCCAGCGCGGAATAATACGCTCCGTCGACCTCCAGCAGAATCTCTTCTCGCGTCGCCTGCGTATTCTGTTCCGCCGCCTGGGCGTGATATTTGGCGCTGCGGGTCAAATTGGCGGTGCGGCCGAAATCCGTAATGAGCTGGCTGATCATTAATCCGGCCGCGCCACGATCGAAGACGCTCGGATTGTTCAATGCCGCAATGGCCGACAGCCGCGTATCACGGGTCGCGGCGCCCACAGCTACCATGTTGCCCGACACATTGGGAAAGAAGCCTGCGCGCGCCTGGCGTTCGACCTGCCGCGTGGCCAGCGCGGTGAGTTCCGCCACACTGATGCGAGGATGGTTCTTTAGCGCGGTCACATGAGCCTCTTCCAGCGTCAGCGTCTGCGGCGTTTGCGCAAAGGCAAACCCCATGCCGCCCAAAGCAAACACCACAAAGACTATCGCCGCGCAATTGCAAATGGATTGCTTCATGCCGGAAGAGGTTGGGCGGGACCGCGTGATTCCTGCCTGCGATAAATGATGTAATAAGCTGCCGGCACAATGAACACCGTAAGGACGACCGATACCGCCAGGCCACCAATAATGGCGCGCGCCAGTGGCGCGTAGGCTTCGCTGCCGGTGCCCAGTTTGGCCGCCATCGGCAGCAGCCCGATCAGCGTCGCCAGCGACGTCATCAGCACCGGGCGCAACCGCACGCGGCAGGCCAGGGCCACGGCCTGGCGCAGCGGCCGGCCTTCAGCGCGCAATCGGTTCGTGAACTCGACGATGAGGATGCTGTTCGACACAACAATCCCCACCATCATCACCACCCCCATCAGCGACATTACGTTCAACGTCGTGCCCGTCGCCCATAGTATCAACAGCACTCCCGTCAACCCGGTCGGCACCGCCAGCAGGATCAGAAACGGGTCCATAAATGATTTGAATTGAGCCACCAGGATCAAATAGACCAGCACCGTCGAGAGAATCAACCCGAAGCCGAAACTGCTGAAGGACTCGTGCATGGCCTGAACCGAACCGCGCACGTTGATGATAGTGTCCTTCGGGAGCTTCGTTTGTTGCACGATCTTATCCACGCCGGCAGAGACGCCGTTAAGGGCTTCACCCGCAGGCGCAACGTATACATCGATCGTGCGCTGGATCGTGTAATGATCCACCTCCGTTGGCGCCGGCACGCGAGAGATGTGAACGACCGAATCGAGACGAGTGGGCTGCCGCAGGCGCAAACCGCGCAATGGCATCGAGCCCAGGTCCGCCAGGTTTTTGATGTAGCCTTCGTGGTACTGGACTGTGAGCAGATAATTGTTGCCGTTCTTCGGATCGATCCAATAGCTCGGCGCGATCATGCCGTTGGATGTCAGCGCGGTGATAAGGCTGTCGACGATTTCCTTGGCGCTTAAGCCCAACTCGCTCGCGCGTTCGCGGTCTATGTCGATTTTGAGCGCGGGATAGTCCACGTCCTGAGGCACAAGCACGTCACTGACGCCATGCAATTTCCGCACCTGATCGGCGATTTCCTGCGCGACCGCATGAATGGCTTTCAAGTCCGGCCCCGTGACCTGGATATCCAGCGGCGCGGGCAATCCCTGGTTGAGAATCGCGTCCACCAAACCGCCCGTCTGGAAATACGCGCTCATCTGCGGCAACTCGCGCTGCAAGCGTTCGCGCACCAGGCTCATGTAGCCAAAACTGCTGAGGCGATGCCCCTCGTTCAAACCGACCTGGATAGTGGCGGTGCTCGGACACGAATTGGGATTGAGGATGGAATTGAATCCAGGCGTGGTGCCGATGTTCGATACGATGATTTTGAGATCCTTCGCGGGCACGACGCTGCGCACGATGTCTTCAACCTGGCCGACCAATTTGTCG
>CAZUVM010000193.1:0-14625 GCA_964623885.1 uncultured Verrucomicrobiota bacterium | reverse complement strand
GCCAATTCCTGATAGTTAACCGATGCGTGGTTCGTCGCGATCAACACCAAATCAAAACCCGCAATCGTGTCCTGATTCCACGCTACCGAAGTCATCCCGGCAAAATGCGAGTGCTCGCGCGTCGGTTTGATGGTGGGCACGTAGGGGTCGTAATACGCCACTTTGGCCCCGCGAGCTGTCAGCATCTCCATTAACGTGTAGCTAGGTGATTCCCGCTCATCATCCACGTTGGGTTTGTAGGCTAGACCAACGATGAGAATCGAACTGCCTTTCAGGGCCTTTTCCCGGTCGTTGAGGGCATCGGCTACCCGATGCACCACATAGGCCGGCATGCTGGTGTTGATTTCGCCTGCCAGCTCGATAAATCGTGTGTTCTGGCCATATTCGCGCGCTTTCCAGGTCAGATAGAAGGGGTCGATCGGGATGCAATGTCCCCCCAGGCCCGGTCCCGGATAGAAGGGCATAAAGCCGAACGGCTTGGTTTTAGCGGCGGCAATCACGTCCCAGATATCGATGTCCATTGCGCTGTAAACCACCTTGAGCTCATTCACCAAGGCGATGTTCACCCCGCGGAAGGTGTTTTCGAGCAGCTTGGTGGCTTCGGCCACCCGGCAAGAGGCGACCGGCACGACGGTTTTAACCGCTCGGGAATACAACGCCACCGTCTTTTCCAGACACGCAGGCGTGTAACCACCCACTACTTTGGGGATGGTAGCCACTTTGCTGTCCGGGTTGCCCGGGTCTTCGCGTTCGGGGGAGAAAGCCAGGTGGAAATCCCGGCCGGCTTCGAGGCCCGAACCGATTTCGAGCACCTCGCGCAGGTCTTCGTCGGTGGTGCCAGGATAGGTGGTGGACTCCAGCACAACCAGGGTCCCTTTGCGCAGATAACGGGCAATGCTTTTGCCGGTATCCAGGATGTAGGAGATATCGGGCTCGCGGTTTTTGTTGAGGGGCGTAGGGACGCAAATGATGATGGCGTTAACCTCGCGGACGCGGCTGAAATCGCTGGTGGCGGAGAAAGAGCCGGAATGGATGGCTTCCGCTACGGTTTCGGAAGCGATATGCTTGATATAGCTGCGGCCCTGGTTCAGGGCATCGACTTTGCTGGTATCAATATCGACCCCCAGCACGGTTACGCCGGAGCGGGCAAACTGGAAGGAAAGCGGTAACCCTACGTAGCCCAGACCGACGATCGCAATTTTCATCGGTTTATCTTCTGTTTGCATGGAATCTCGGAATCACTTTGTACAGTTTGGAGATGATGGCTCAGCCGGCGCGGCAAACAACTCCGAGCTTTACGGAGTAGATTCAGTGGAATTACGGAAAATTGGGTAATCCTGGCTCCCGCCCGATGCTATTAATCTCTTTTTGCGTGTGACCCAGCGCCGGCTGTGTGGTCCAATGCATCGGTAAGGTTCGTGGCGAGAGTTGGTAACGAATAAGTAATATACAAATCTCTTCCTGCTGGTGTCTGATAGCTGAGCAGCCGAAGTATGTAATGAAACGGACTGGTACCGATGGGGTGGGACAGAGCGGCCAGCAAGCGTTCACACTGATCGAATTGCTGGTGGTGATTGCGATTATTGCGATTCTGGCCGCGTTGTTGCTGCCCGCATTATCCAAGGCCAAGGGAAAGGGCGAACAAACGGCGTGCATTAATAATCTGCGGCAACTGCAGACCGGGTGGGAAATGTATCTCGGGGATCATCGCAACGTGATGCCTGAGAACAAAATGACCGGACTGGGATTGTTGGGTTGCGAGAGCACATCGAATTCGTGGGTGGTGGGCAATACTCAAGCCAGCGCCGATCTCGTTTTCATTCAGCAAGGATCGCTTTACACGTATACCCCAAATCCCGGGGTGTACCGCTGTCCGGCGGATCGGTCGACGCTCTTCGGCTCAAGCGCGCCACGACGGCGAAGTTACTCGATGGATTCCTACCTTAACGGCGGGCTTGATGTGCGGATCTATGGCGGCTACCTCCCCGGCAATATTTTAAGTTACTCGGATTTAATGCCGGCCCCGGCGCGGGTTTTTGTGTTTCTCGATGAGAATGAAGCGACCATCGAGGACGGAGTGTATTTGCTCTATCGCGAGCCCGCCGATTTCTGGCAGAACGGGCCGGCGCACCGGCACAACCAGGGAGCCGATCTCTCTTTTGCGGATGGACATGTGGAGCATTGGCGATGGAAATACCCCAACGGCATCCTATTCAATGGTCAAACCGCGGCTAATGCCCAGGATCTGGAGGATCTCCATCGGTTGCAGGCAGCGCTTCCGGCCGCACCTTAAGCCAGCAACCCATGAGTTCCGGCAATGCGACGGGAAGAGTGTTCAAAGTCGATGGCAAGCACGCGCAAACTCAAAAAGGCGTAAAGCGCATTGCGGTTCGCGGAGTCAAAGGTCTCCTGCTGGCATTCGTATTTGTGCTTTTGTTCTACGCGGAGGAGGATTGGCGTGGGCGCCGACTTTGGAATCAATACCATGCGCGGGCGGCGCAACAGGTTGATTTCAATTGGCGGCAATTGGCACCGCCATCAATCCCTGAAGAAGAGAACTTCGCCGCCACGCCCTTTTTTGCTGCCTTGTTCGACCTGGTCCCGGGCACCCACACACCGCGAGATCTCCAGGCCTATAATCGGGTGGCCGGTTTTGCCCAAGGGGGAGAGCCTTACCTGGAGGCACGACATCCGGAGCGTGCCCTGCTGGTGGTCGTGCCGGGAGAACGGAGCGATTTTACCCAGGCGCTTCGGTTCCTTGGGACTGCTCGCCGCCCAAGCGGCGAGGCGGCCGGCGCCATTCCGCAAGACCGCTCCGCGCAGGCAGCCGCACTGCTCGATATTTTGAGACAATTTGATCCCGTTTTGAATGAGCTGCGTCTGGCGGTGCACCGGCCCGAAGCGCGTTTTCCGCTCAATTATAAAGAGGAAACCCCTTGGGCAGTTTCACAGCCGCATCTTCCGGTGCTCAAAAGAGTGGGAATGGTTTTGGGGTTGCGTGCTCTGACGGAACTCGCGCAGGGAGACGCGCGCTCCGCAGCGGGTGATCTGCACCTTTTGACCGCGTTGGCTAATGAGCTCGCACAGGAACCTTGTCAGGCTGCTTATTGGACGCGCGTGGAAATCCTGGGATTTGCGCGCCAGGTGCTCTGGGAAGGGTTGACCGACCATCGTTGGTCCGATCGTCAACTGCAGGATTTCCAGGACTATTGGCGCGATTTCGATTTGATGCGGGATCTTAGCAAACCGTTGTTGCTGGATCGCGCGCACGGCGAGTACTTGTTTGGCTTGCTTTTTAAACGGCAGGCAACCGTTTCCGGTTGGCGGTTTGGACCAGGTCTGGGCAATGCCTTGCTTCCGTACGTGCTGCGTTGGATGCCCAGTGGCTGGATGGACCGGGAACGGATGACCTATCATCAGCGATTTGACGAAGGCCTGCTGCGCGGCCTGGGCGCCAACGCCGGAAACCTACGTCCAAGAATCGTCCAACAGGCGGCTGACCATTCCTGGCCAGTCTGGCGCCACACGCTTCTTGCGAGCCGTCTCCTTGAGTCGCCAGTCGAATCGATTATCGAAGCAGCGCTGGCGCAGACGCGGATCAATGAAGCCATAGTGGCGTGCGGATTGGAACGCTATCGGCTGGAGCACGGCGGTTTCCCGGCAAGTCTGGCAGTTCTCTGTCCACAATATCTGGGACAAATTCCAACTGATTTGATAACCGGCATGCCCTTGCACTACCGGCCCGGCAATGACGGCTCGTATCTTCTTTATTCAGTAGGTTGGAACGAGAAAGACGAGGGCGGCCAGGCGATCCTCGATACGCGGACTCACCGGCTCGATTCCCGGAGCGGCGACTGGGTGTGGCCGCGGTGACTCATTACGCGATCTGATCGAACACATTGGTAGCCGCCTGCACGCTGGCCATAGGGTCCTTGGAGGCCACAGCTGCACCCAAAGCAATCAACGCGGTCGCGACATTGATCGCCCTGTTCACGGTTTGGATATTCTCAATGGCGGTTTCGCCGGCGCTGGCGGCGCTGGTGATTTGGGCAAACGCATCCTTGGCCTGATCCAGAATCATTCCCACGGCCGCGTTCACCAGGAGTGTGGATTTCGCGCGCATTTGCTGCGCGAGGTCCATCAACTGATCGCGCGTGGCGCTAGCCATTGTCTTCCAATCAGTGACCAGCCGCCGGTCGATGCTATCGGCGCAGTCCAGCAGCGCGTGGGCAATTTGTTCCGCCTGGTCCGCGGTTAAAGTAGTTGGCATAGGAGAGGATGCGCAATGATTTGAGGATGCATGTTTACCGGTGGGCAATTCTACCTGAGTTTACTGAAACTGTCATAAACCGCGGAAATCTGCTGCTCATAGCCTTCCAGTGTGGAAACAAGTTGTTTCGCATCCAAATGGTTAAGGTTCCGCGCCATTGCCGCATGGCCGTCCGCGATTCTTGCCAGGATGACGCCGTACTGGCGGCAAACACGGATTTTATCCTCGAGCGCCGCCGCGCGAGTTTGGCGGATTTCTTCCACCAAAACCACGGCCCAGCCAGGCGCGCCCTGGTCGAGTATCCCGCTCCGCTCCTTGTAATACTGGTTTACGTTTCCCAATTCCGCTTGCAACACCATCACGCAGTCATTCGTAACGATTCGTTGCAGTGCCCCAATGGCCACCGGGAAAATCGGAGCTGCTTGTTCGATCATATCGCGTAGCTTTGCCTGGCGATAAAAATCGGTGGCGGCTTTGGCGACCAGCTCCGCGAGTTTCCCGAAGGCATCCCTCTCCTGTGCGTGAGCGCCAAGAATCCCGGCTTCGGCAAGCTCCTTATTGAGCCCTGGCAGTGCATTATTCGAAGCCACAAGGCCGTCGCTCGCCAGCGAGGCAAGCGCAGCCATATAGCCTTGAATAACCGCGTGCGCTGCGACCAGCCTTTGTTGGTTTGTTTTACCTGTATCGGCCGCTAACACCAGGTCATTTCTAGCGGATACAGTGGCGGCGTATCGGATCTGGCGCTGAGGCGAATCCGCCAGCTCGGCGGCAATGGCCTGCAAGGTTTGACCCTCGGTCGATAGCGCGGCGAAATTGTGAACGGCCTTTAGGTTGGTACAGCCCGTTAAGGCGACGCACGCCAGCGCGGAGATCATGGTCAGTGCGCGAGCGACCACGAATCTTGGTGCGGCGGATTTGCTCATCCTCAAAGTATGAGTAAATCCATGCTGATGGCCAAGTCGCAGTTATTCGCGCTGCCAGGTCTGTGGCTTTAAGGTTGCGCATTGCCAACGATGCAAGGCTGGACGAAGCTGGGTAAACAATATGCCAAACGGAGATCCAGTCAGCACGGCTCACTCTGCCCCTCCGGTGCCTGAGAGTTTCGGTAAGATCGAACACATCGTCGTTTTGATGCTGGAGAATCGATCGTTCGACCATCTCCTGGGTGCATTGAGGAGCTCCATTTCCGGCTTGGCCGGGCTCACCGGAACTGAATGCAATTACGACGATCCGAATTCGCCGCAGCCGGATCAAAAACGACTGGTTTATCCCGCGGACCGATTTGATATGCCCTTCGATCCACCGCACGAATTCCCGGACGTGCAGTTCCAATTGTATGGCCCGGTTAAAGGCAGTCCGAACCAGAGCAATCCGCCGAGCGATCCGGCCGGGATGAACGGGTTTGTGTTTCGCACCATGAATGTGGTCCAGAACATTTATGCCGAGGATGCCGTGCGGGTGATGTCGTATTTTCAACTGCAGCAGCTTCCGGTGCTCAGCACACTCGCTCAGCAATTTGCTGTGTTTAACGCATGGCATGCGTCCATTCCCGGTCCGACCTGGCCGAACCGATTCTTTGTGCACGCGGCAACTTCGGGCGGGCTGAACTACAGTCCGTCCACCGAGCAGATTGTGGCGGGTTTCACGTTCAAAGGAGGAACGATTTACGATCGGCTGGGGGACAAGACGACGGACTGGCATATTTATCATGATGGAATGCCGCAATGCATCGGTATTGCGGATCTGCGATGGAACTTCCTGAAGCAGCAGGTGGATCAGTTCTCATCAAATTTCCGGCCGATGGCGGAATTCGAGACCGATATCGCGACCGGCGATCTAGCGCCGTATACGTTCATCGAACCGAACTATGATACCGGGCACAATTACCTGAATGGAAATTCGATGCACCCGTTGAACGATATCCGCAACGGCGAGGCGCTGATCAAGCGGGTGTATGAGGCGCTGCGCAACTCGGCGTTCTGGGAAAAGGTGATGCTGATCGTCACGTTCGACGAGCATGGCGGCTTTTTCGATCACGTCCCGCCACCCTCAGCGGTGCCGACGGGCGACGATCATAGATATGCCGACGATGATTTGCCTTTTGGTTTCGACCGGCTTGGGGTGCGAGTGCCGGGGTTGGTGATTTCGGCGTACACCGAGGCTGGGACAGTGATCGGGAGTGAGGGTGATCCGGCTGCGTTCGACCATAGCTCCGTTCCGGCGACGGTGGAGAAGGCATTCAAATTGCAACCGTTGACTCAGCGGGATGCCCGGGCGCGCACCCTGGATATCGCCTTGAATCGCGCGGACGTTCGCACCGATGCGCCCGCGCGGCTGCCGGCTCCGGCATTCCCTGCCGGGACGACAATGCCGACTATTGCCGCCGAGGATTTGACATCCGCGGCGAGGGATCATGCGCCGTTGTCGGATAATCAAAGAACGTTCCTGGCGCTGGCCCTGGCCTGCGATCTGGAAGTGACGGATGTGAATCAGCATCCGGCTTTACGCGACCAGTACGCAAGCATCACGACGCAGAAACAGGCGGCGGATTACATCGGCGGCGTGTATCAAAAGGTTCACGGGTAGGTGTGGTTTAAATAATTAGGTCTTGAGGAGAAATCCCCCTCACCCCGACCTTCTCCCCATCGGATGGGGAGAGGGAGAGTGGTTCGAGCACTTGTGAAATATTTCTGTCGTACCTGACTACTTCTGCATTTCGGAAGTCTGGTGATATTCCAATGAGGTGAACAAGACGGCGGCGATGATGACGAAAAGCGCGGCGGCGAACAGAAGGGCTACGGCGGAAACCGGCACGCTGCGGGCGGGCCAATCGTAAATGGATTGCAAGCTGGCGTTGTGCGCGAGCAGGCTCTTGAGATGACGGATGAGCGAGAGGTTATTGATATTGGTAGGGATGCGGCCAATGCCCATTTCGACAATGAGGCCGTAGACCAGCGCCAAAGGCATGTAACGCTTGGTAATCTGGCCGAGGCAGATACCCAATGCGCTCCAGGCCGGCACAGCCAGGATCTGGATGATCAGAAAAAGCGGCAACAGGGAGTCCAATCCCGGGATTTGGCGGAAGGCGCCGGTTGCGAATAGCAGCAGCGTTTGCACCGCCAGCGTGATTTCGAGCCATGCTGTTTGGGCTGTGTACTTGAGAAGAAGCAAACGTGCCCGACTCAGTGGGCGGGTGAGCAGAAATCCCAGAGTGTCGGCCTGCAATTCATCGCGGATCAGTCCGCCGCAAGCGCGCACGCATTGCAACGGCAGGATGACGAAAAAATAGAGATCGATGAGCCAATGATAAAACGGCTCGGCCCGCCCCCAGGTAGGCCGGATGCGGGACTGGCCGAGCATGATTTCGCGCTTCTCGAAAGTGCGGAATTGTTCGAACTGTTGGTCGTTCAGGATGGGTTCAACTCGATCCTGGATTCGTCGATAACAGGCTTCGAATTCCTGGCGTCGGGCGGCGGCGCCCGCTTCGCCGGATTGGAGTTGCGCCGGAGATCGATCGAGGCGGGCGGTTTCTTCGCCGAAAACCTGGTAGAGTTGCGACTGCTGCTCCGGGCGGAGTTGAAGGCCGGAACGGGCGAGGCGGCGCGCCAATTCATTTACCTTCTGGCCGGGATTGACCAGGCCGGTATGCCGCTGGGACCAGCCGGTGGGCGAGGGAATGGTCAGCCAGACCAGGGCGGGTAACGCGATCAAGCTGAGGAACTGCACGGGGAGGCGGCTCCAGGTCAATTGCGGGCGCCACGTAAAAAGCCAGATGGCGCGTAGCGCACCCCACCAGCCTGGCCGGAGGACAATGGGCTCGGGCTTGGCTGGCAGCGGCGGCGGTGTGACGGCGGTGGTCATGCGGTCACTTTATCGAAGATGTTTTTCAACGAGCGGCTTTCGCTGCGGATGGCCTGCACGGTCACCCCGCTTTCGAGCAACAGATCGGTCCAGCGGTCGTAAAATACCGTGGCGTCCTTGACGCGTATGTGCACGAGGCCTTCGGCGGGATCGAGGTCGAAACCGAGGAGAACTCCGGCGTCGAACAAATGGCGGGCAAGCTGTTCGGGGGCATCGCAGGTGATGGAGAGTTCTTCGGACCAGTCGCGGATATCGGCGCGGATCTCCCGTTGCGCGCCGGAGGCGAGAATGCGGCCCCAGTTGAGGATGAGGATATCTTTGCAGAGGGACTCGAGCTCGGCGAGGATGTGGCTGGAGATGAGGATGCTGACGCCCTCGGCAGCCAGGGCTTTGAGGATGTTGGCGACTTCCTGCCGGCCCATGGGATCGAGGCCGTTCATGGGCTCATCGAGCACGAGCAGCCCGGGTTCATGCAGCAGGCCCTGGGCGAGTTTAACGCGTTGTTTCATGCCCTTGGAGTATTGGCCCATGCGCTTGGACCAATGCTCGCGAGGCAGGCCCACTTTATCGAGCATGGCTTCGGCGCGATTAACCGCCGCCGCGCCGCTGAGCCCGGAAAGCCAGCCGAGGCCGCGCAGCCAATCGAGCGGCCGCAATTCCTTGGGTATGGCCTCGCGTTCGGGGCAATAGCCGATGCGCCGAATGAGCGGCGGGTTGTTCCAGGGCGTTTCGCCGAAAACGGTCAGTGTACCCGAGCTGGGTTTGAGCTGGCCGGTAATGATTTGGATGAGGGTGCTTTTGCCGGCGCCGTTGGGTCCGACGAGACCGGTGAGGCCGGGCTCGATTTGGAAACTGACATTATTCAGTCCCATGACGATGCCGTACCAGCGGCTCAACTCGACGGCCTGGACAATGGCGCTCATTCAGGTTTCACGCGATAACGGAGCAAGAGGACGGCAAGTGCGGCCATGGCTGCGAGGCCGAGCAAAGCGCCGGCGAGGGCGGGTGAATTGAGGGCGTACATGGTCTCGGGCCGGATATTGCGGAGCATGGTGCCAAAGACGGGGACATTGTCCTGAGCGACTTTGAGATCATCGCCCAGGCGGAAGACGGCCAGAGCGATTTGTTCGAGATTATAATTAAAGCTGAGATGGCGGAGCCAGGGCTGAGTGCGCATGGCGATGGGAGCGATGACGCCGCCGAGGACCCACCAGATGTACCAAAAAGCGGGGGTAGATTTTTCCTTGCTGGAAACGGCCGAGACGCCGAGGGCCAGGAGGCTGAGGGCGCAGGCGCCGCCCAGGCCGAAAACAAGGACGTGCCACAGAGGGACGCGGGCGTGCCAGAAGAAGCGCCAATCGGGCGCCAGGAGATTGCCCAGGAGCCACGCGGCGCAGAGGGGCCCCAGCCAGGTCAGCACGAGCAATCCAAAGGCGCTGCCGAATTTGCCGATCAAATAATCGAGGCGGCTGACGGCCTTGGAGGAATAGATGATGATGGCGTTGCTGGCGAGGTCGCGGGTGATGAAGAGCGGCAGAGCCATGCCCAGGGCGAAGATACTCATGGGCATGAGGAAAATGGCGAAATAATAGAAGAGCAGATCCTGGGTGGTGCGGACGGAGATTTCGGGGTGTTGTTCGAGCCAGGTGGTGAGCATGCGGGCGAAGGCTTGCAACTGGGGATTCAGGTTGCCCACCCATTGGACGACGATGCTGTCGGCGACAAGCAACTGGCCGACGAAGAAGAGGGCGGCGGTCATAAGCAGGCCGCCGAACCAGCAGATTACTACTAGGTGGCGGAGCCACTTGTTCTGGAGGCTGGCCATAAGGCCGTTGCGAGCGATCACCCAGCGGCGATGCCATAAACCGCGATGCACGCCGTCCCAGTGCTGGTAACTGGTATCATGAAGCGGCATGAGAGATTTCGAGGGCTTGCACGAAGGTTTCTTCGAGCGCGTTAGGGCTGGGGATGATTTCGAGGGGCGGCATTTTCAGTTCGTGCAGCAAACCGAGCAGCGGGTTGAGCGACTCGGCTTTGTGTTCAATGCGGACATGGCCGTTGACCAGGAGTTCGCAAGGCCATGAGCGCCGGGCGCAGGCGGCCTGGAGCGGTCCCGGATTCCCGGCGAGCACAACCTCAGCCGCGCCGCGTTTGCGGGCTTTCAAATTCTCGAGGGTGTCGTGGACCAATACCCGGCCGCGGGCAATGATGATGATTTCTTCGCAGATGCGATCGACATCATGGAGCAAGTGCGAGGAAAGGACGACGGTAATGGCGAAGCTTTTCCAGAGGCTCTGGATTAGATCCAGGATTTGGGCCTGGCCTTTCGGGTCGAGGCCGTTGGTGGGTTCGTCCAGAAAGACGATTTCGGGGTCGTGCACGATGGCCTGGGCGAGCTTGAGGCGCTGTTTCATGCCGGTCGAATAGGTGTCGGCCTTGCGGTAGCGTTCCTGTCCCATGCCGACGAAATCGAGCATTTCGTGGGCGCGCTGGCGGGCGGCTTGGAAGGGAACGCCGCAGAGCTCAGCGCAGTAGGTGACATATTCGCAGCCGGCCATGCCCGGGATATGGCAGTCCTGCTCGGGGGTGTAACCAACGCGCTTGCGGATTTCACGGCCTTCGCGGCCGACCTCGCGGCCGAGGAGTTTGGCGGAGCCTGAGGTGATGGGCAGGAGCTGGAGGAGGCACTTCATGAAAGTGCTTTTGCCGGCGCCGTTGGGGCCAAGCAAACCGATAGCTCCGGGTTTGACCTGGAGGTTGACACCGTCCAGCGCGCGTTGGGGCCCGAAGGTTTTGGTCAGAGCCTGGGTCTCGATGACGGGAGCGGGTGCCATTTTTCCGTTATCGGCATGTTGGCAGCAGGGTGAACGAAGTCAATCAACTACGGTCCCGTTGCGTTGATGCTATTGACAGGGAGGATGAAGCCTCCTCACGCGAACCGGAAGCGGCGCTCCCAGTCCGGGTTAATCCCCATGGTTCGTTCAAGATGGGGGTTTAGGTTTAGAGAAAGGAATTGATATGAAGTATTTGGTTTATCTGATGGGATTGTTGTCTTTGCTGTTTGTGATGGGATGTGAAGACGAACACGAACACCACGAGCACGGCGGGGCTTACGATAGGACGTATAACGGCTACGGCCACGGCGAGTATCGGGCCTATCCGGACGGGTATTACAACGGGCAATATTATCACCACGAGCACGACTAAGCCGGCGCTGTCGGCGCTCATTTTCATTGATCGGGACCGGGTTGAAAGGTAAACTGCGTTTGCCAGACGAGAGTCGGCAGGCTTCGATTGGAGCGGACCCGACGAACGAAGCCACAACGGAAGGTCCTTTCAGGGACAGCGGGTCCGGGAAAGGGTCAAGTATGGCAAGGCAAGTCGAGACAGGGCATAAGCAAACGTTTCGTTTTTCCGCACCGGGAGCTGCCAGCGTTTTATTGGCTGGTGATTTCACGCATTGGCAAAAGAACGCGGTCCCGATGCAAAAGGCTAAGGACGGAGCATGGACGGCAACGCTGGGCCTGTCGGCCGGGAAGCACACGTATCGGTTCATCGTGGATGGCGAGTGGCGCGACGATCCGGATTGCACGGTGCGCGTGGCGAATCCGTACGGCGGACAGGACATGGTAAGGCAAGTGAGTTGAGGATGTCCAAGGCTGGACGCTTAAAGCGCTGCTATAGTCTCTAAGGCTTGTCCCAAGATTGTAGGAGACGACGTCAGGAGTCTCTCATTCGTTTGCCCAGGAAATCTGGGACTGCTGACATCGTCCCCTACAGCGTTAGATGTTTTTGAGACAAGGTGCCATCGCCGCGACCGGTAGATCGATTAGCCGGTACCAATTATCGCGCTGGCGGGGTTCGTAGCCGAGTTCGGAAATGAGCCGCTGCATGTCATTGACCGTCATGCGATAGGTGGTGCCTGCCTGGGAAACCACGTTTTCCTCGATCATAATGCTGCCGAGGTCGTTGGCGCCATATTTCAAGGCGATTTGTCCAATCTCCTGACCCTGCGTCACCCACGAGCTTTGCACACTGGGGATGTTGTCGAGGTAAATTCGCGCGAGCGCCTGGGTACGCAAGTATTCATGGGCGCCGACGGTTGGGGCTTTCAGTTTGGTGTGCTCGGCCTGGAACGTCCAACAAATGAAAGCGGTGAAGCCGATGTTCCCATTCCCGTTCGCGGTGGCGGCGTTGCGGCTCTTATCCTGCTGGGCGCGGATGCGTTCGAGGTGCTCGATGCGGTCGGCTGTGGTTTCGACGTGGCCGAACATCATCGTGGCGGACGAGTTGAGGCCCAAACGGTGCGCCACATCCATCACTTCGAGCCAGTCATCGGTCATGGCTTTGAGCGGTGAAACCCGCCGGCGCACACGGTCCACGAGGATTTCACCGCCGCCGCCCGGGATCGAGCCCAGCCCGGCGGCTTTGAAATCGCCGATGATCTTCTCGAGCGGCTCGCCGAAGACTTCGCGGAAATGGACGAATTCGCTAGGGCTGAATCCGTGGATGTTGATGGTCGGGAAGCGGGATTTGATGTGGCCAAGAAGATCCAGATACCACTGTTTGGTCAGGCTCGGGTGATGGCCGCCCTGCATCAGGATCTGAGTGCCGCCCAACGCGAGCGTTTCCTCAATTTTTTGATCGAGCTCGGCAAAGGAAATGACGTAGGCATCGGCATCTTTCTCGGTGCGGTAAAACGCGCAGAACTTGCAGTAGACGTTGCAGATGTTGGTGTAGTTGATGTTACGATCGACGATGTAAGTAACGATTTGGTTGCCGCGTCCGTTGTAGGCCGCGGCGCGGGCGAGTTGGCGGCGGCGATCGGACAAGGCGCCCAGTTCTTCGAGCGGCAGGGCGTAAAGCCGGAGGGCTTCATTCTGATCGATTCGGCCGCCGTCCCAAACCTTTTGCAGGAGTTCGTCCAAAGAGGCGTCGTAGATCACGGCGGGAACGTAGCGGAGGTGTAATGCAAAAACAAGGTGGCGGGGGAGGTGCAGCTATATTGCCCAGCGGCGGTAGCGGGCGAGGACAGCCTGGACTGAGTCCAAGAGGTCCTGGGTGGCGAACTGGCGGTAGGCGTCGCCGGAAGGCCAATGGGTTTTGAGGCCGAGGCGATCCTTGTTCTGGAACCAAAAAGCAACCTGCTCGACGGCAGCTTGCTCGAGGTCGGGTGGCAAGGGTTCCTGGCCGGGCTGCGGGGTGGTGCCGGGGAGGACGTAGCCGCCGGAGTAGGTGAGGCGGGCGAGGGCGCATGATGGGTTGAGGGTTGAGAGTTGAGGGTTGAGTGGCGCGGCGAGGGTGATTACGGAGCCGTAGCGGCACAAGTAGGCGGGCGTGGGCTGCAGTTCCTGCCAGCCGTCGGATTCGGAAGTTTTGGTTTCGAACTTCGTGACGGACTCGATTGGGTACGTGGGTGGAGAAAGATCGGTGTCGCGGGGATCGAACTCGAACGTGGCGTCGGTGGTGCTGGCCGGAGTACTCGGTTGGCAGCGGGATGTCGCTGGTAGTGAGGGCGGCCCGGGTGCTTAGGTCGAGGGTTTCGCGGGCGGCGTGGAGCAGGGCGTCGCGCTGAGCGGGCACCGCGCAAATGGCGGCGAGTCGGCCGCTTCTTTCGCAATGGGCAATGGCCTGGGCGGCGATGAAGCGGGCGCAGTCGTCGGAGACCTGGCCGGGGCGGCTGGGCCCTGAGTGACGGCTGACGATGAGACGGCGGATTTGGGTCAGATTTTCTGAGATCCGGGTGTTTTCATCCTGAAGGGTTTTTATGGTATCCGGCAGGTCTTTGACCTTGGCCCAGCCGCCGCGGATTTCGGTGACGAGGGTTTGGAGGTCGGGGGCGGTGGGGGCGGGAGTTTCGGATGTTTGCATTTTGGATTTAAGGACGGACGGAAAGGGGAACGCTAATTGTCGCTGATTGAACGCTAATGGGAACGGACAGGATGACAGGATGGGAACGATTGTGATTACGACGTGAGGATGGAGTGCAGCTGGCTTACGAAAGGCGGAATCGCAGGATTGGAGTGCTGGAGTGCTGGAGTGTGGGAGTGATGCAGCATTTCCAGTGTCTCGGCCAAAGCGCGCGTTCGATAGCGCCTGACTTTAGCGCGAGGGCCAGGGCGTTTGGATTGGCAGGAATGGCGACGGCGCTGACTTCGAGGAGTTCTTGTTCAAGGTAGCGGCGACGCACCTTGCGGTGGGCCAATGCGCCCTTCGGCGCCGGATGGATTGTTGGATTTTTGGACTAATGGATGGTTCGCAGGCTTGGAAGCCTGCGATACAGCAGACTCGGAGGTCTGCGCTACGGGAGCGGACGGGTGCGAGCGGGCGGAATCTGGCCCCGGGGAATTGACGGCAGAGCACGAGGACGAGGAAGAGAACGAGGACGAGGACGAATCGGGGGAATCTTCCCAGCGGATGGCATAAGACATTCTCGGCTGTCAATAGCGTGCCAGTAACGAAAGTGAAGTTCGCGGTGTTGCTTGCTGTGGGAC
>CAZUVM010000192.1:0-3257 GCA_964623885.1 uncultured Verrucomicrobiota bacterium | reverse complement strand
GTGCCGGGCGGTAGAAAGGACTGAAAAATCTCCGCCTGCGACACCTCGTCGTCGAGACGGCTGGCGTCGCCGGTGGGGAACTTCACACCGGCTAAAAGTGTCAACGCGCCGCCGTACTGCATGGTGCGCTTTTGGAGCACGGTCAATCGGCCTATTAAGGCCATGTCGCTCAACCCAAACTCGGTGCCCTTTTCCGTAAACAGAACCGGCGGAGCGGTTGTTGAATATCGGATATCGGTTCGTTTGAAGTCATTGTATTCGAGCGGCACGTTGAGGCTGACGCCGAGGCGGGAGGAAAAGTTGTAGCCGGGAACAATGTGCGTAACGGAGCTGTAGAGATAGTTGGGGTTTCGGAGTTCCACTTCCTGACTGTTGAACTGGCTAACGTCATTGGCAATGTATTGCTCGGTTACAGAGCACGAGAATCCGCTGCCGCGCTGGCCAAGGGCGTTATCAGCGCTGTAGATAGCGCAGAGCTCACAGCCGGCTGCAGCCATGTTGCCCGCCAGCAACACCAGCGCAAAGGTGAGTCTCATAATCGTGCTTGCTCAAGGCGTAACCATCAGCCGGTAAAACCGTTGGTGGTTGGTTCGCGTATCCACGATGATGTAATGCTCGAAGAACGGCAGGTTCGGTGCGGCGTAAAGATTCGACCACAGAATTGCGCCCTTGTTGGTTTTGATGACGCTGGTGTACTGCAGGATGCACGTGGTGTTTGCCTGAACGTCGAAATGGACCAGGACCTGGTTGGTGAGGTAGAGTTGAATCAGGCTGATTTCAGGCTGCTGCCCGGCAGACGCGCGGAGCGCCGTTAAAGCAAGGAATACTCCAAGCAGCGCCGCCGCCACGCGCGCTTTCCTAAAACCGCCAATGGATCTGGCAGTCACGCTCCGATTGTCTGCGCCAGGTTCCGCCGCAGAAGTCGACCGATTGCCGCCGAGTGAGCCAAAAACAAGAGAGTGCCGGGCATAGTGATTCTGTTCTGCTTTTGTGGGTATCGGCGATATTAATATGCAGAAGCAGGCGAGCTGCTGTCAAGCGCATTCGCCGATTGACATTTTGGCAACGTGGACGATACTTCCGCCGTGCTCCCGCGCGTTACAAAAGTGCTCCTGGCGCTCGTCCTGTCGCTGACGATCGGGTCGCACTGGGTCCTGCTGCAGTCCGTCGCGTGGGTCGGGATGATAGTCCGGTACGTGCAGGAAACCACGCTGACCGATGCCGTGCGAAAGACCTTCGACGGTGATCACCCCTGCTCGCTTTGCAAGAGGATTGCCAAAGGGAAGCAGGCGGAAAAGAAATCGGAATTTACGCCTAAGTTTAAGAAGTTCGAATACTCCTTCATCCCTGGCTCGTTTGCTTTCTATCGTCCTCCGCTTTGCTGGGAGGTCTGCTTTCCTGATCCAATTCTCCACGCGTTGACCCAGGACCCGCCAGTCCCGCCGCCCAAAGCAATCCTCGGTTAGCTTCTTTGGTTTTCTCTGCGGCGGCCAATCGCTGCTGCGTAATCCATCTAATTTGAGCCGGTGTTGTGCCGTGCTCACGACCCTTTTTGAATCGGATTTGTGAAATGAAAACGGAAAAATTTATTAGGCCATGGACGAGGATTGTGGCAGCCACAATGGCAGTGGCGCTTGTGCCCAACGCAGGTTGGGCCTGTGCCTGCGGGTGCGGAATATTCGATGTGGGAACAAGCTCGATGTTTCCGACTGGCAGCGGTGGCATGGCGTTCCTCAATTACGATTACCAGGACCAGAATCAGAACTGGAGCGGCACGTCCCGCGCTCCGGCTGAGGATAATGGCGACAAACAAATCGAGACGCATTTCCTGTCAGTGGGGCTCCAGTATATGTTCAACCGCGCTTGGGGCATCCAAGGCGAGGTGCCCTACGACTTCCGGACTTTCAGGACCGCCGACGAGGCGGGCAACGTCATAACCAAGCGCTGGAGCCAGCTTGGGGATATTCGACTTCGGGGCATTTACACTGGTTTTTCCCCAGACCTCTCGGCGGGCATTACTTTCGGGGTAAAACTGCCGACCGGCAGCCACACGTTTGATCCCGCCGACGTTGATCGTGATACCCAGCTCGGGACGGGAAGCACGGACATGCTTTTAGGAGGCTTTTACCGGCACAGTTTAATCGAAAGCGCCGCTATCGATTGGTTCGCGCAGACGGAACTGGATTTGCCACTTTGGATACAAGATGAATACCGCCCCGGGCTGGAGTGGGATACGGCCCTTGGCGCCTACTATAAAGGTTTGTCGATTGGGCGATTGCAGATCGTGCCCGTCGCGCAGATGCTTTTCTCGGAGCGACAAAGGGACAGTGGGGAAAACGCAGCCAGCCCGGCAGCCTCAGGTTATCAACGATTATTGCTGTCGCCGGGCATTGAACTTCACTGGCATCCAGTAAAACTGTACGCGGACGCGGAGTTTCCGGTCTACCAAAATTTCACTGGCAACCAATTAGCGGCTTCGGTGCTATTCAAGGTAAGCCTTAGCGTTATGTTTTGATGAGAGATGCGGCCACTGAGGCTATGGTTTGGGTTAGGAGGCGACGGCGCGAGCTTACTGCGGCGGGTTGGTGAGCGGCTGGCGGACGATGTGGTCGGGGTATTGGTCGTAGCGGGCTTTGGGCCAGCGAAGGTATTCGACGTGGGCGTCGGCTGGCCTCCATGTTCAAGTTACGCGGGCAGAACGTGACCGCCCCGATGTGTGGCGAACCGGAATCCTGGCTCGCTGGCTTGTTTCAGGTGACGGGGTGTGCGGTTCGCGCTGGCGAAATGGACAGCAATCCCTTCAGATGTGTGGTAACTTATTCGCTATCGCAGGTTCAATCCACAGGCGAAGTCGCCACGGGGACCATGGCAGTTACAAAGACAGAGCTTTTGAGTGACCGAGCACGGGTTCACATTTGCTGCAAAACGCCGTGGGGAGTCCCTGACGAATGCACAGTGGTAGAGATTCTATACGAGTCACTGCGCACGCTGCCTAAACCACCACCCATGGATCATGGACCCCGTATATGGGGAAAATCTTGGGAAGAAGCGTTTTATATTCCTGCCTGCAACACGACCATTTCTTTTCGCTTCCTCACCTGGCAGGAGTCGGACGATTGTCGTATGGAGACGCTGGTCGGCGGCCCATACTTAGGGCAATTGAGAGAATTCGCAAGGCTGACTAATGGAGCGCAGTCCTCAGCCACAAACCACCCGGCGCGACGCCTGATTTCAGAGCATTGTGTCTCAACGCCGAC
>CAZUVM010000191.1:0-18724 GCA_964623885.1 uncultured Verrucomicrobiota bacterium | reverse complement strand
ATTCTGCGTCGATTGCCCTGAGGAAGCAGCACCCCGGGTGCACTCCGTGTCTTGAAGTTCGGCGTAGCCATCTCCTTTTTTCCAGTCTAGGAACCTTCGCGCTTGGGCCGTGCGTGCGCTAATAGTCGCGCTTGCGTCTAGCGGAGTTGTTCTCAATCCTGTGTCTGTGCGAGCGGAGCGGCCCAATCGAAGTCCCCCCAGGGACGCTATGATAATAGCCCCGTTTCATTTCCCCTCCCCATTTCTCCATGAGGAGCTTCGGTTGCGATAGTTGCTTTGGCCTTCTCGGGAAGCGCGTGAGGTTCACGCCTTTTGCGTGAACCTCACGCAAACAACCGCCCTGCCCCACTCGATTTCAAGTTAAATCTGGCGTGGCATTGGCAATGCTGCCGTGTGTTGCATGAAGACCGTCTATGCGGGCACACGAGCTTCATTCACCTCTAGGAAACCGATTCCCCGGCGCCGTATCACACCTCCACTCATTGTGGCATTCGCTTGCGCACTTCTATCGCGTCCGATTCTTGCACAAGAATGGCTGTTGACGAGTGCGCCCCGAATGCAAATGTGGTGGTGCATTGCATCATCAGCCGATGGGACAACTTTGATAGCGGGCAGTGCGCTCACAAACGCCGGGCTCTATATTTCGACCAATTCCGGGCAGACTTGGGCATCGAATAACGTTCCAGACAACACCCCTTATGGTGCAATCGCAACAGTCGCTTGCTCAGCGGATGGAACTAAACTGATTGTCCCGGGCAACTTCGCGGTTTATACCTCAACAGATTTGGGAGCCCATTGGACCAAGAGACTCGCCTTGAATTGCCAGTCTGTAAGCTCATCAGCAGACGGGACAAAGTTGCTGGCGCTTGAGGCCATAAATGTGTTTGCCTCAACAAATTCTGGTGCAACGTGGGTAACAAACCGATTCTTCCCTTATTACACTTCTTCCAATTTCCTTACTTGTGTTGCGGTTTCCGGCGATGGGAGCACAGCGATTGCAGCAGGAGGTGGAACCGGGATTTTTATCTCCAGGAATTCCGGCATGAGCTGGACGTTGAGCAGCGCACCAATTACAAACTGGCTATCCGTCGCTTGCTCATTCGATGGCACGAAATTGGTGGCGGGCGCAGGTGGATCGTTGGGCGGGCCCTTGTGTGTTTCTACGAACTCGGGAGCCACGTGGCACGTATGCAAAGTAACGCCACAGGAATGGTGCGCGGTTGCTTCGTCTTGGGACGGGCAACGGCTCCTAGCAGGTTTTCAATTTGGCGGGGCAATCGGGCACTTTTACACATCGGCTGACTACGGAAGTTCTTGGACCTGGCTTAATTTGCCGACGAATGCTTCCAGAAGTTGGGACTCCCCGGTTATAGCTGCGTCGGCGGATGGCCAAAAATTTGCGATCGGGTTTACCTCAGTCGATTCGGATGCTCCGGTTCTGGTTTATCACTGGCCTCCGCCGACATTGAACATCGGGTTGACGAATGTGCCAGCAACTCGTCAACCCGCCGTTATTCTAAGTTGGCAGGGATGGGCTACGAACTATGGCTTACAATTCAATCGTGACCTCGGCGGAGTAAACTGGGAAGCAGTTACCAACCCACCAACACTCGTCTACGACCAAAGTGGTCAATCGGGCGTTTGTCATGTCGTTCTGCCATTGACCAACGTTAATGGATATTACCGACTTGCGGCTCCGTGAAGCGTTGTAAAGGGACCGGTCTTGGCGATCGCTGCAGAAGTGGCAAGACGACACCAACCAGGACCTGGACGAGCGCCCATTTGAACGCTTGCACTCCCAGCAAGTGCTGTGGCACGGTGAACACGTTGCCGCACAATCCAGCATTGCCGGTGTGGCGAAATGGCAGACGCACAGGACTTAAAATCCTGGGGCCTTAAAAAGCCGTGTGGGTTCGAGTCCCACCACCGGCACCACTGGACTCTTTCGTAATCCATCAAATGGCAGGATGCCTCTGCCTGAACCGCCCCCAATCCCTGAAGTTGACGCGAACCCTCTTGCCATACGGCAGGATTGCGATTATCCCGAAGCGCTGCTTATGAAAGCGCTCCTGACCACTGCCCTGCTCATCACAACTTGTTTACGGCTTGGCGCCCAGGAATTGTTTCACGACGATTTCAAAGGCAAGCTGGGGGAGGGTTGGTCCTGGGTCCGCGAGCATTCCGGATTCTGGCGCGTCACTGACCGCGGTTTGGAGGTGCGCATCGAGCCCGGGAACATGTGGGGTCCTAAAAATGATGCCAGGAACCTGCTCGCCCGGCTGGCGCCGGAAAGGACGCACTCGGAGATCGAGATCACCGTCACGGTCGAAAACAATCCGACGCATCAATACGAGCAGTCGGACCTGGTGTGGTATTACGATGACAGCAACATGGTGAAGATTGGCCAGGAGCTGGTGGACGGGAAGTTGAGCGTCGTTATGGGCCGGGAGGAAGGAGACAAAACCCGCACCCTGGCGATCATCCCGATTGCATCCACGACGGTTCGCTTGCGCCTGGTCGCCAAAGGAAACGAAATCCGTGGGCAGTATCGGATTCCCGGTGAATCGGACTGGCACAATGCGGGCCAATGCGCCACGCCGGCGCCGACCAACAACGTCGCAAAAATCAGCCTGCAGTTTTACCAGGGGTCCGAGGCGGCGGAGCACTGGGCGCGAGTGACGGATTTTTCAGTTAGAGCCGTTCCAATCACACCCGTAGCGACGCCAGCTCAAGGCAGGGCGGGCACTCTGGTACCCGCCAAGGCGCGCATGGCGTGCGCCCCTACCACGTGACTCAGCCGAGCGGCAAGGTCACATCCGAGTGTGACGGCCCTTCATCCATCAGCACTATCTCAAGGTCCGCCCGCTCAAGAGTTCGCACCACTGCGGGCAGCGAGTCAATATCCCGAAAATGAGTGGCGATAGAATGTTGTTGGGTCCAACTTCCATCATTCCCAAGGTAGGCACCGTTTATTTTGTTTCTGACCAGGCGCTTCATAAGTAACTGCGGATCTAAGAGCGTGTTTGGAAAATGCTGAAGTTGAGCCCGGAATGCCGCATGGCCGTGTCGTAGTTTCGGCGTGGGCACCGTTCCGGCTGCTGCGAGCGGTGACCGCTCGCACTCCGTCAGCATTTTCCAAACACGCTCTAAGTCGCACGCCTGGACCAACCGCGCAACGCGGGTGAGTTACGAAATCTATGCCCGGTGAATCACCTGGAGCCGATCAGGAAGGATGGAGTAATAGAAATGTTGGGCCTCCTGCCCATGAAACACAGTTCGAGGACGAGAACGAGGAGGAGGACGAAATCCGACGCTTCAGGGGCGCAATGCGCGTGTGGTGCTTTGGCGGAGGATCAGGATTACGATTAAGATTACGATTAAGAGGGAACGAGGCCACCTCTCCCCCAACCCCTCTCCTCCGTCCGAGCCGGACTGGCCATTGGAGGCGAGGGGAGTCAGCGCCGCGGTGCCGGTTACAGGTTTGTTTAAGGAGCGATAGCCTTCAGCCCTACGGCAGCGTGAGCCGGTAAAACTGCTGGCCGGCCTGGGCGGTCAGCACGATTTGGCTGTTTGTGCCCGCGTTTACGGGCACGTTCGTCAGGGTCGTCCAGTTTGTTGACGCCAGCGAGGTGCTGGATTGAAGACGATAGGGACTGTTCGTGAACGGCCATCGGAACACGAGCTGGTTGGGCGAAGACAGCCTGAGATTCAATGGCGGATACGCTAGCGTCATCCAGACCCCGTCCAAAAGGATGGCGTTCGTGGCAGGCATCCCGTTGGTTGCGTTGATGCCGTGAAACGACAAGATCGGTGAAGCGGTCGTGGCCAGGTAATTGACGCTGAACTCGCGGTACGGTATGGCGTTCGAAGAATTAGCGTAAAAAGCGGTCAGCATCACATCCTGGCCCAGGTCAATTCCGAATGACGTCCCGATGACCACCCACATCGCCGCACCCGTACCCAGGGTTGAACCGTCGGTGCCCAGGTAATAGCTGACATTGTATAGCCCGCCCACCTTCAGGTTGACCGTCGTGCCAAGGCAGTCCTGGGAGTTGTCGGTAGGATGCCCGCGAAAGTACGCGTAGTAATTGCCCTCCTCAGCCACGTCCGGAAAGCTGCTCGATTGCGCAACACCGTAGTTACTGAAGTTGTCCGCAGGGCCAAGCCATCCCCAGTTTGTGAAGTGTCCCTCGCCGGCCGGGCCGGCCTCAAAACCGCCATTCGCAACGAGATTCGTCTGGGCCTTTGCCTCAAAAGCGACAAAGCCGACAGCCAGCCAGGCAACCGCAGCCAAGGCCGACACTTTGAACATAGGCTTACCTTTTACCATCGTTGTTTCCAACAAAACAGGTTTCGGCTTCACAGAAGCCATCATACCACAAAAGAACGGCAATAGGTTTCCCGTTTTGTGATGCGTGATGCGTGATGCGTGATGCGTGAGACGTGAGGCGAGAAACGCTAATCGCCAATCGTTAATCGTCATAGCCGATAGCCAAGAGTTGGCCGAGAGTGATCAGCGACAGTTCCGCATCGTCGGCGTTACGATGCGCCAGTGAGCGTTTCACCGCGTTCCGGCCGCTGCGAGCGGGGACCGCTCGCGGTCCGCCAGCATGCTCCAAACGCGCTCTAAGGCAAAAGCCTTACTCGGTAGAAGCCCAGCGGATCGGCGGTAGTTAAGCCGGAGGTTGTTAACGGAGATCCGGTCGCGGTCATCGGCGGTCCAAAGTCCGCCCAATTCGTCAAGGCGGAGGCATACTGTAACTGGTAAGTCTGTCCCGGTATGGCGCCCCAGGTGAGGGTGAATGATCCGAGGCTCATGGCGGGGGGCCTAAACTTTGGCCGGAGGTCGAGGCGATAAACCAATCCCTGACTGGTGTTGGTGCCGCCCTGGTCGGTGGCTCCGTACAAGTTGCCCTCCAGGCCTTCCGCCAGATTGCCGCGCGGGAACAAACCATATGGATACTGATAATTGACAGGGTAGAACAGGGCCAGGGGCGCCAAGGCGCCGCCAGTGGTCACCTTGTAGACCGTGGAAGACGACACACCATACAAACTGCCATCCCGGGTCTTGAGCAGGCCCACATCGGGATTGCTGCCATTGAGATTATCGAAAAAGGCAATCGTGATTAACTGGCCTGCCTGCGTAAACTCGAAGACCGAGCCATAGCCATTTGTCCCATTGCCCGGGCCGCCGTACTTCGTGGTTCCATAGAAGTTCCCGTCGTTACCGCAGACGAGGGTGCATTTCGGCACGCTGCCGTTGGTATAGCCGAAGGAAAAGGAATTAATGATTGGTCCGGAGGGGCTCAGTTTATAAATAGTGCCCGCGCCATTGGTGCCGCCGCGTTCAGTTGTCCCCATGAAATTGCCGTTGTCATCGGCGAGCAATAACAGCCCACCGGAAGGATACGCCCCGTTCGTGCCGTTGAATGACAGCAGCGTGGTGAACAGGCCGTTGGTGGTGATTTTGAAAACCGTTCCATAGCCGTAAGCGCCTCCAGTGCGCGCCGTGCCATACAACACGCCGTCCTCGCGTTCAGCCAGGGCGCTGATCGGATAAGAGCCATCCGCCCCCGTAAACGAGTGGAGGCTTGTGAACGCTCCATTTGTGCTGATCCGAAACACCGTGCCATAGTTGTTCGCGCCGCCGCCTTCGGTGGTGCCGTATAAAACCCGGTCGCGGGCCTGCATCAGCGGCGCCGAGGTGCTGCGTCCATCCGCGCCGGCGAAATGCGTCAGAGTGGTAAAGTCGCCCCCGGAAGAAATCCGGAATACCGTGCCCCATCCGAATGCTCCCCCGTTGTAGGTCGTGCCATAGAAAGTCCCGTCGACTCCCCGCAGCAGTCCGCTCCGTGGGAAAACTCCATCGGAATTCGTGGAGGAGACTCTCGGGCTAAAAGTATAAATCGTAGTCAGCCCCACATTGGTCTGCGCCCGAGCCGGAAGCAGAGAGCACCACAACGCTCCGGCCATGGCCAGTGCCGCGAGGCTCACCGACGTTGCCGTCAGAGAGAATTCGCCCCGAAATGCTTTGGTGATGCTATGCAAGTGTTCGCAGCCTGCGCTTCGTTCACATTAATAACTATGTGAATTTAATTCTGTGACCCGCTATTATCAGCTTACAAAATGATCATCTGAATAGCAATCATTCTCCGGCAGCAAGGCATTGATGGGATTTAGGCAATCCCTGGGTGGAAAAACGCGACGGTTTCGGCGAGATTGCCTCGTTACACCGAAACACGAGAACCAGCTCAAAGAAAGAAACATGAAGAAACCAACTAAATCCAATGCCGCGGCGCAAATGTTTCAACCTGGCGAATATGTGCGCATTGCGCCAGTGCACCATCCCAAGCCCAGCATCGCGATTGGCGCGTTGGCCAACTATCGCGAGGAGGGAGCAGAACTGTTCGACGGCCAGCCGCACCCGGCGCCCGCGAACACGCACCTGACCTATAATGGAGGACCATTGATTCAGAACGTGCAGGTGTTTACGATTTTCTGGGGCAAGCTCTGGGGCCAGTCGCCGGCATCGACGACTCTCATGCAACAACTGAATCAATTCTTTGGCGCGATCCTGACCAGCTCCTTGATCGATCAACTGGCCGAATACAATGTCCCCGGCCAGGCCATCGGACATGGTGCGTTCATCGGCACCAAGGTCATCAGCGCCAAGGCACCCTCAGGCAGCGTCACCGATTCGGCGATTCAGGCCCAGCTCAAGAGTTGGATTGCGGCGAAAACAGTGCCTCCCACGACCAACGATACTCTTTATTTCATTTATTTGGATCCGAACGTGGTCTCCATCATGGGCGGGAGCAAATCGTGCCAGAGCTACTGCGGCTATCACAGCAACGCGGGCAAGGTTTATTACGCGGTGATGCCTTACCCCACGTGCAGCGGGTGCCTGGGAGGGCTGCAAGCTTTCGAAGCGCTGACGGGCACGAGCTCGCATGAGCTGTGCGAGGCCATAACCGATCCGGTTCCCGGTTCGGGCTGGTATGACAACACGAATGGAGAAATTGGGGACATCTGTGCATGGAACTTCAAAACGGTCGCCGGCTACAACGTTCAGCTTGAGTGGTCGAACCAGCAGAACAAGTGCGTTTAGTAAGCGCGAACGTCCGGCATCCAGACGAGTGAACCCGCACAATCCCATCGACCACGTGGTGATCATCGTCAAAGAGAACCATACTTTTGACAACTATTTCGGCACCTTTCCGGGCGCTAACGGTGTGACGCTGCCGCAAGCCAGCGATCCGCCGGCGCACGATCAGCCACACGACCATGCGGCGTGGCTCAATCGCAGCACGGGTGCAGTTCAACTGCAATACAAGGAGACAGACATCCCGACTTACTTTTCCTATGCCCGGCAATTCACCTTGTGCGACAACTATTTCACCGAGGTAGCGAGCCAGTCCGAACCAAATCATCTCATGCTGATCGCCGCGGCTTCGCCTGTGATCGATGACTCGAGTCCGAGGCGCACCTATCAACCCAAGCCGCCATTCGATCTTCCGTCGCTGCCGGCCAGCCTGACCAAAGCAGGCCTGACCTGGGGCAGCTACGGACCTTCGAAGAATTACTTCAGTGAAATCGTCGCGCTCAAGGGCAGCTCTCATATCGCGCTGTCGGCTAAATTCGACACGGATGTGGCGGCGGGAACCCTGCCGAACGTGTCGTGGCTTTATGCGCCCGGCACGCCGAACGAGCTAAGCGAACATCCGCCCGCGAGCGTTAAGTTGGGCATGCAGTGGACGGCGCAGCGTGTGAATCTGGTCGCCAAAAGCAAGTACTGGGCGACTTGCGCCATTTTCATCACCTGGGACGATTGGGGCGGCTGGTACGATCATGTCACACCCCCGCTTAAAGACAAATGGACGGGCGGTGGCCCGAGTAAAGGTCCCTCCTATACCAACACGCAATTCAGCTACGGCTCGCGCGTAGGTTGCCTAGTGATCAGCCCTTACTCGAAACAGGGGATTTCCAAGGCGTTTCACTCACACGTCAGCATCGTTAAGTTCTGCGAAACGACGTTTGGCCTGGCGCCACTCAACGCGCGCGATGCAGCATCGGACGACATGTCCGATTGCTTTAATTTCCAACAAAAGCTTTTGCCGCCACCGGAGTAGATTTTATTTAGAATTGCCATGAAACCCAACTTGCAGTTTTAACGTCCATACTGAATACAAACCGCTACAATGCCTAACTGAAGTCACCCTGGAAAATATGAGAAACAATTACCGGACCTTTTCACGTCGCCAATTCCTGCGCTATTCGGCTGTCACTGGCACCGTCGCGCTTGCCGTTCCGTATGTCGGCAACGTGCTCGGGGCTAACGAGCGGATCAACGTCGCGTGCGTCGGCGTGGGCGGAAAAGGCGATAGCGACTCCAATGCGACTGCGAACTGCGGCGGCAACATCGTGGCGTTGTGCGATGTTGACGCCAACACGCTCAACAAGAAGGCGCAAAAATTTCCTGAGGCCAAGAAGTATAGGGATTTCCGCAAGCTGTTCGCCGAGATGGAAAAGGACATCGACGCGGTAACGGTATCCATTCCGGACCACATGCACGGTCTGGTAACCGCTACAGCCATGCGCTTGGGCAAACACGTGTACTGCCAGAAACCGCTGGTCCAAACGGTGTATGAAGCCCGGCTCATGCGTCAGCTTGCAAAAGAAAAGCATGTGGCGACGCAGATGGGCAATCAGGGCAGCGCCGCCAACGGGTTGCGGCGAGCGGTCGAGGTCATTCAGGCGGGCATCATAGGCCCTGTGCATGAATTGCATGTGTGGTCCAACCGGCCGATTTGGCCGCAGGGCGTCGACCGGCCCGCTGGCGAAGACCCAGTGCCGGCGACGCTCGATTGGGACCTCTGGCTAGGCACGGCAAATCAGCGACCGTTCAAAAACGACGTGTATCACCCGTTCAAATGGCGTGGCTGGTATGATTTCGGTTGCGGTGCCTTGGGTGATATGGCCTGCCACACGGTCAACATGCCGTTCCGCGCGCTCAAGCTTGGCTATCCGGACGTCATCGAGTGCGAATCCACGTCAGATATGCACCCGGAGACTTTCCCTTTGACCTCGCGCATTCGCTTTGAGTTCCCTGCTCGTGAAGACATGGCGCCACTGAAGTTCTGGTGGTACGATGGTAATCCCAATAGCCCCACCACTAAACGCCCTCCAACCGAGGCTACCAAGGAAATCGTCGAGATGCGCGATAAACTGCCCGGCAGCGGCTGCCTGCTGATTGGAGAAAAGGGGAAGCTTTTCTCACCGGATGACTACGGCACGCAGTTCTTCGTGTTGCTCAAAGAAGAGAAGGATTACACCTCAGGCAACGATCATCCGGCCTGCAAGGCAGTGCCCCAGAGCATTCCGCGCTCGCCGGGCCACAACCAGGAATGGTTCAACGCGATGAAGGCCGGCAAGCCGGAGCTGGCTTACTCGAATTTTGATATCGCCGCTTATCTGACCGAGACCATTTTGCTCGGCTGTGTGGCCCTGCGTCACGGCGTCGGCAAGCGCATCGATTGGGATGGCCCCAATGCTAAAGCCAAAAACGCGGACCTCTCGCACCTGACCAGGCGGCAACATCGCGCCGGTTGGGAGGTCTAGCGATTTGAGCGCAAACCAATCCTAAGGGAGTGGAGTCAGCCTTGCTGGCCGGCTGCGATGGCGCGGCAAGGCGCTACCGCCGATCACTTCTGCTCGTTTTTGCTGACCACCCAGCGCATCGCAGCCTCTTCACCGAAGTTTTTGTCGCGATCGATATAGCTGATCCAATCCTGATCCGACATGTTCTCCAGCAACGATGAATTGTCCCTGAAGAGCGTAGTGATCGCGGCTTTCTTCTGGGTAAGTTGATCGAGTTGCCATTGGACTGTGTGGCCAGAATCGTCGTACGTGCTGGCCTGGTCCATGGCACCGAGAGCGATGCGCTGGATGGCTAATCCAACCAAATGGCTGACGCCACAGTCTCCCGCCGTATAGCTCTGCCCCAGACCTGTCGTCATTTGCAGAAGGGCCTGCGCTGAGGCATCGTCACCGGCACTTCGGTAACTCTTGGCCAAATCAACCATCTGCACTCCCAATTGCTTTAACTCCGCAAGCTGTGGCAACAGCACCTGTGAGGAAGCTACCATCTTGGCCTCAGCGGTCGGATAGCCCGCTGCCAGGTAAGCTTCTTCATCGTCCTGTCTTCGGCTGAGAGTATAGTCATCGAATTGGTGTTTGCCCGAAGCCGCACCGAATTCCTGCAAAGCCAGGTCCGTCTGGCCGGCTTTGAGGTACTCGCGTGCCGAAAGGTAATTTGCCAATGGGTTTTCTGGCGCGCTCTGCTCAAACGCATTCAACCATTGGCGTCGCTGTGCGGCAGATATATCCTTAGCAAAGACCGCCTCAAAGGCGACCTGAGGGTCATTGGGATACTTTTGCATGGCCTCGCGCAGGAGCGCTGGGTCTCCACTCGTGCGGTACGCGGCCAGCAAGCTGGACGGTTTGCGACCGTAAGACTTGAGGTACGCCTCGACCTGCTCGGTTGTCAGCATCGGTTGATTATCTTTGAGACGAGCATATAGAGTGCTGGATGGCAGACTTTCCACTGGTTGATTGGCCTCCTGCGCCGGTCGCGCGCGCAACCTCGGTATCCGCTTTGCTGATGCATCCGCCAGGCTCTTCAACGCGTCATCCCGCTCTTTTTGCAGTTGCTGGATTCGCTCGCTGAGCGCCTGAACTTTTCTCCCTTCTCGCGAAGCTTGGGTCGCTTCGTGAATTGCAATGGCTATGACCGCCAGGAGCAGGATCGAGATGACGAGATTGCCGCGCCGGCTCGGGCGGGAACTGGCTGACACTTCTTTGAGGGCTTTACCAGTCGTTTTCATCTGTCCAAATTGGACCACGCAGCCGGCGGGGCCTCACGAATGAATCAGTCATGGTTCGTTGGGCAACGCATTTCCACAAAATACCGACGATTGCTTTCACGATTATTCCCGGTAAGACTTCGATGGACCCGTGCTTTGAGCGTGAAACGAAGCTGTAATCAATAAACTCTCCATGTTGGACACTCTGTTCCCCCGACTCGCGGCGGCATGTCTCGTCTTAATACTCGCGAGGAGTTCCTCTATTGGGCAGAACATGAAAGAGGAGCAGCGATTCCTTGGCCGATGGGACCTGACGATCCGGGAAGTGAACGAAAAACAGTACCCTTCGTGGCTGGAACTGATTCAGCCGAACGGTGTCTGGCAGGCACGTTTTGTTGGGCGCTGGGGAAATGCTCGACCGTTACCCGAGGTTGTTATCAAAGGCGGCCAGATCCGGTTCGTTTCGCCCAAGGAGGAAGAAGGAAGCAAAACGGATCTGGTTTTTAGCGGCAGGCTGACTGGCGAAAGCCTGACGGGCATAGCCCAGGGCCCCGACGGAATCGCGTGGAGTTGGACTGGGCAACGGGCTCCCGCCCTCACCAGAAGCCCGAACACACAGTGGGGCAAGCCAGTCACCCTTTTCAATGGACATGACTTTGCTGGTTGGACCTTCGACAACCCGGACAAGCGCTCCAGTTGGGTTGTGGAAAACGGTTGTTTAATCAACCGTTCTGCGGGTTCGAACATCGCAACCGAGCAAAAGTTTCAAGATTTCAAGCTCCACATCGAAGTAAACTGTCCGACGAACGCAAACAGCGGCATCTATCTGCGCGGTCGTTACGAAGTCCAGGTGGAAGATGATTCTATCCAAGAACCGCCCAGTCACCATATGGGCGCGATCTACGGGTTTCTTGCCCCAAATCCGGAGCAGCCACGGCGCCCTGGAGTCTGGCAAAGTTTCGATATTACGTTTGTTGGCCGATTCGTTACCGTGGTGCAGAACAGGCAGGCGATTATTGTGAACCGCGAGGTTCCAGGAATCACCGGCGGCGCCTTCGACAGTCACGAGGAACTGCCGGGACCGATTTATCTTCAGGGCGACCACGGCAGCATCGCCTACCGGAATATCATCCTGACCCCGGGGCTCTGACGGCGAGCCACGGATTGTCTAACCACAGATTCACACAGATAAACACGGATGAGAAAGACCGCGTCGGGGACAAAATCTTCGTAATTGTGCAAAACTTGGTGCACAACATTCAACCGCAGAGGCGCGATGAACCCGGAGAAGACAAACAAAGCAGAGGCTCTGCTGGGCCGTCAGCACTGCAATAGTTGAGATTGCTCGCAAGCCGCGAATGATTCCATTCGCGGTTAAGGACTTCTCTTTTGTGCTTTTCGTGCCTTTCTTCTCTGCGTTTCTCCGCGCTGTTTGCCGCTTCCTCCGACATCACGGGCCATCGCCAGTGATCGGCGAGGCGACAACCGCTCGGTAGAATCGTGAGTGGTCGCTGCTACCTGCAGTATCGACACCTGCGAAGCGGCCGCTGCTGATCAGATCGGTCGCAACGGTAGCCCAGGCGGCCAGGTTGGGACTGGTCTGGATCCACAACTGCTGGCCGTCGATGCCCGAACCGCCGTAGCCGACCGACCCGACATGGGGATTCAATTGATCGAAGACGGGACATGGTTCCGTCAGCCAGCCTACCCGCAAACCGTTTCCGAAGCTCGTGGCCCAAATCTCGCCGTTGTTATATGGATTCGTGAATATCCGCATCGGGTGGAAAAACGGATACGCTGACACGAGGAAAAAACTCGGCGCGGCCGAGAGGATATTGGTCGAGTAGAGCAGTCCGTTTACTTCCGTTGTGAGAAAGGCAAAGTTCGTGTTGGCTGGGTGGAAGGAGATGGACGCGACTCGAATCAGCGAAGGATAAGTAGCGGATGTAAACGCGCTCCAGGTCAGGCCGCGGTCGGTGGTCCGGTAAATGCCGCCGGCGTTATACGGACGGTTCGGTCCCCAGGCTTCGTAGACGCAAGCAAACCAGGTGTTCTGGTTGGTATCGAAGGGATAGAGCACTAGGTCTTTGGTCCAGCACTGCATGTTCGCGACGGACCGGTCCGCCCACGACGCGCCGCCATCGGTGCTGACGAACACGCCCGAGCTGTGGGTGAAATTGCCGCTCGGATCGCGCCGGGCGGAGTAGGAGCAGGCGAGCGTGTTGTCGCGCAGCACTTGAACCGAGAGTGGATGGCCCTCCGTGCGCGGCGGCGCAGCCAGGCGCGTCCACGTGGAAGCCGCACCGCTCAGCAGGTTGCTGGTCACATAAACGCCCCCGACATTCGTATTGACCACACTCGCGTACATGATGTTCGCGTTGGTCGGGTGTTTTGTCAGCCACACCACCGGGTAACCAAAGTTGTGGAGCGTTGGCCAACTCGCCGCCTGGTTTGCTGAAAAGAGAATCCCACCCGTGCCGCTGTTGATAGGATTATCCTGCAAGCGTGTGCTTTCATACATATCGTGAATCGAGGAGGTCGCGATGTAGGCCAAGTTAGACGCGCCCGTCACGCAGCAGTAAACGGTGTTGATGTTCACATCGCCGATGGCGGGAATCCAGGCCGCGCCGCCATTGGTCGAGCGCAACGCGCCAAAGTCGGTGAACGACGCGAACAGCGTGTTGGTGTCGAGCCAGGTCAGCCACCAGCAACTGGTGTTTTCCAGCCCGATCCCGTGATACGCCTTACGCTTGGGAGTGTAGGTATTCGTCGCATTCAGGTCTCCGGGCGTCACGTAGAGCGCCTCCCAGCTCGCGCCGCCGTTGGTGCTGCCTTGGAAGAATCCCATATCGCAAAACACGACCAGGTTGGGATTGGTCGCCCCAACCGCGAATCCCAGCGGGCCGCCGCCCCAACTCCAATCCAGGTCGCCGTGGTGCCCTTCCCATCCGCTCTGCACGTTTTGATTCTGCGTTCCATTCCAGACCTTGGTCCAGTTCGTGCCTCCGTTCGTGGACTTGTAAATCGCCGGCCAGCCGGTGTTGCCGCTTTGCCCGCCGGCGTAGACAATGTTCGGCTGGTTGGCGGACCCGGCGACAAAAGCCATAGCGTCCAGGGAACTGATTCCATTCGTGCACTTGATCCAGCCGCCCGCGCCCCAGTCGCAGGCATAAAGCCCTTTATAGACCGAAGGCGATCCGTATATTGCTTCAGCCGGACTGGGATAACCGTCGTCCAGGGAATTCGCCGTTGTCGCATCGGTCGTGATGCAGTAGAGCCGGATCCGCCCATTGCTCGCCGCGCCCGCGAACGCCACGATGGCCTCGCCGGCGCCGATGCCGGCCAGCGCGCTGACCGCGAAGCTACTGCCGTTATTGGTGGAAACATACAGACCGAAATTGCCCGCAGCGAAAATGTTCGACCCGGCAAAGAACGTATCTGCCAGGTAACAACCGCTGCCAGGGCTGTAAAACGCCGTCCAATTCGTGCCACCATCACCGGAAAACCACAGGCCGAGATCGTGTCCCAGCACTAGATGATCCGTGCGCGTGACATCCGTTCGCAGCTTCTTGCGCGTGGCGTCGTTGTTGATGCAGGGATCGCTGGTCAAACGGAACCACGAACTGCCGCCGTCGAAGCTCTTAAAAATCGCTCCGCCGAGATAATTTACGTAATCAACCCGGCCGTCCAACACATACATCACGTTCGGATCTGAAGTGAACTGCATCTTGGCGAGCCGGCCGCCCTGGAGATTGCCGAAACTGTAGCTGTCCCAAAGCGTTCCGCCCTTTGCCGAGTGAAACACCGTCCCCATGTCGGTGGAAATGTACACAGTGTTCGGGTCCAGTGGACTCAAGCTCGGTGAAAAGAACGCGCCACCGCCACCCGCGCCTCTCGACCACCAGTGACGTGGCAGCGGCGCCGTCTGGGCAAATGATGCAACAGGCAAAAGCGCCGCGACGACGAACAGCCACGCGACCGCCCTGCCCTGCCCAGACCACAGAGGCCTTTCACCGGATCGGCTCGATCGATTGCTCATAATAAATACAGGCGCATAACGCAGATCACAGCGTCAAGCGACGCGCACGAATGATGTCTACCCCGCAGGCCGCCAATGCGCAACTCGCAAACCAAGCATGCCTGCTCATAACTACCGCCTCCAAATTGCACCTTCGGTTCAATATCGGTAAACCCCATTGAACTTTGAAGTAGCTAAAACCCCCGTCAGGGAAAGCCTTTCAGATTGTAATGTGGCGAGAGCCACGAAACATACGAATCTGGACCTCTTTTGTGTGTATTTTGTATTACTATGCATGAGAGTTTCCTGGGCCTGGTAAACTCATCCTCAACCTCGTTCTCTTCCTCTTCCTCCAATGAACTCAATCGGCCTCCCTCTTAGCTGCGGCTCCGCGCTCTGTACACTGTAATAGTCGAAATTGCTCGCAGGCTTCGAACGATTTGGCCTTTCGGTTACTGCTCTGTGTTCTGTGCGTTCTTTGTGGTTAAGTCCGCGACAAGAATCTGTTGACGCCAAAAAGCCTGCAACCACACTGGTCACTGTCAGTTTTATGGCACACTCACCCGAAACATACGACGATTGGCTGGCTCTCACGGACGAGCAAAGAAAAGAGGTCCACTTCAAGGAGTGGAATGTTTATCGGCGTGATGGCATAACCATCGCCTTCATGGCCGCCGCGCGCCTGGCGCTCCAGTGCAAGAGAACAATCCTCGACATCGAGATTGGGACCTACCATGGAGGCGAATATCTCCTGCACCTGACGGTGCCTTACGAGGAGCACCAGGGCTGTCCTCCCATGCTGGCCGAAAGTTTTGAAGGATTCCGAGTCGTCTGGCTGCCATTTCGCGATTACCAGGCGCCCCCGGATATTCCGGCCACGCTGGACGGCAAATGGAGAGCGGAGCAAGGTGACTACGAGTTCGAGTTTCGCTCGACCAGCGCTGGAGTGGACGTCGCGGGCAAGGTGCGGACCACGGGAGAAGAGCTGCAGATCGAAAGACCGATCGTAAACGGGCATTACGTGCTGTTTTCCGCGTATGACCCAACCAGCGACGACCATACCCAGCACTCGTTTGCGCTGGTGGCGCCAGACCGCGCCCAGGACCGGACAACGCGAACAGAATATTACCGCCGCCCCCCAGGCTAGCGGTCCGAAGCCGAGCCAATGCGGCCTTAACGCGTTTCAAGATCCTCGGCAAGCAAGCACCTCCCTTTTCTCCACGCGCACCTTCCGATCGTTCGCGCCAGAACACTTAGCGTTCATTAGCGTCAATTAGCGGTTCAAAATCTCTCCTGGCCTCGCCGTAGCCGCGCGAAGGCGGGCGCATCTGAGTCCATTTTGTGGTTTTTTCCCTCCGGCTCGGGATCAGAATGAAGTTTGTTCACAACAGTCCTGGGTTCTGGAGCCGGAACAACTCTGAACTCGCTCCATCGGCACCAATTCTAACTTCGGGGAGCTTCAAATTTAGGTTGAGGCGTTCTCATACGCGGGATAAAATTGCCGCTGAATCCCAAAGGCACCGCAACACCTCCGTATTTAACGAACACGGGCCGGGAGTGAAAACAACACTCCATCGTGATGAAGCCAAATGGGAGATGTGAAACGAATGAAAACGAAATGCAACTGCTTCATCTCTTGCAAGCCGTTCCGCGCAATCGGTATGGCTTCGGTCGTTCTCGTGTTTGGAGTAATGGCAGGTTCCGCGCAGACAGGCCATTACCTGTATAGCGGATCCAAGCAGAACATCACCCTTGACCCGGGCACTTACAATATCGTCGCCTACGGCGCTCAAGGCGGCTGGAACAACTATGACTACAGTCCTGGGGGCCTGGGAGCACAAATGGAAGGTCAGTTTACCTTCACTGCGCCCACAACGCTCACCCTGCTGGTGGGTGGCGTGGGGGGCGCTCAGGGCGACGACGGTCTTATCCGCACTATGACTTTGTCCGTCCTGTATCCGGTTACCGGCCGGCACATTTTTTTGTTTGCCGCATCGAGGCAGACTATCACGCTCGCCCCGGGCCTTTACAACATAGCGGCGTATGGCGCTCGCGGCGGCATCGGCGTGAATAATGCCCCCGGTGGCCTGGGAGCTGAAATCGAAGGCGAATTCAGCTTCACAACGCCTACCCCGCTCACCCTGCTGATAGGTGGCGCGGGCGCCAGTGTCAGCGGCGGGGGCAGCGGAGGCGGCGGCGGGGGCGGCGGTAGTTTCGTCGGCACCGGCACCAATGTGCTGGTCGCTGCCGGAGGAGGAGGTGGCAGTGGCGCGGGCGACGGCAACTTCGGCGGCAGCGGTGGCAACGCCGGGATCGGTGCCAACGGCAACAACGGGAGCGGCGGCAATGGCAGCGACGGCGGTGGTGGCGGCGGCGCTATCGGCAATGGCGGCAACGGTGCCAACGGCGCCGGCGGCGGCAGCTTCGTCAACGGAGGCGTGGGCGGCGGCGGAAACTTTGGCGGCGCCACGGGCGGGCTTGGCGGTGGCGGCGGCGGCGGCGGTTCGTACATTGATTCATCGGCAATTGCGGTACTCACACAAATCTCCGGCATCGTCAGTCCCGATGACCCGGCCAATGGAGAGATTATAATCACACCAATCGTCACCTTGACCTCCGCCTCCGTAACCAGCGGGAATTTTCAATTCCAAATGGCCGGCCCTGCCGACGTCACCGTCGTGGTGCAAGCCTGCACAAACCTGACGAATCCGATCTGGATTTCTTTGGCCACTAACACCCTGGGCAGCGGGACAAATTATTTCAGCGATGCGCAGTGGGCGAACTATCCCTGCCGCTTCTACGGCGTCAGCGTACCGTAGCGTTCTGTCTAGCCACCATCCCTCCGCCGAGGAACCGCAAGTATACGCCTGCTTGACTCACAAAAACATGAAGCGCAATGCGCGGGTCGCTCTACTCGTTGGTGTTTTGGCAGCGGCTTACGTCGCCGACCACCTAAGAAGCGGGAGTGGGACGATCGATTACTACGGCCAGACGTTCAAAACGGCCAAGAAGTACCGGAGCTACGAAGACTACAAGGACGACCCAAATAACCTTGATACCAATGAGCTCGCCAAGATCGAAAAGACCATGACCGAAGCGAGCCTGCCACCGGCTTTCAATTCCCGTAGGGAGTTCATTCATGCCATGTTCAAATTGAAATTCCCCGGCTATGGCCTGGGCGGGATCGGCCAGCGGGCACAGACCGATGACGGCTCGGAGCTTTCAGTGGAATCGGTGGAGATTCCCCAGCGGGACAAGGAGCGTTACGTGGTGGCCCGGGAGTCCGGCGGGCGCGTCATCGTGCTCGATGATTTTGTCCATAGCACGACCACCAACGAGATAAAGCATGTGAAGCTGGAGGGAAACAAACTTCGGTATTTTGACGACAAGGGATCGCTGGTTCGTGAGAAGCCGCTATGAGGCATGGGCTATGCGGGCGGCCCAGCACTCACCAATTGGCAAGCTGTGTGGACCTCCCGCATTCGCTCGAGTGATCTCGTTGGCGAACGGCGCGTCTTGGGCCGAAGGGCTTCCTGCGGAAATGCCAAGCCAGAATCTGGCGCAGCGACACGCTCGTGAATGCCCAGAACAGAGCGTCAAGGTAACTCCGGCATAGATCCAAATCTTCTGAGCCAGGCCGAACGGCTCGATCGAGTCCATGAAATGAAAAATCAAAAGTTCGCCAAGCATCTGGGCGCTTGCATCGGCGGCAAACCCTGTGGCACGGTGGGGCGTAGCTGCATGCTTTAGCCCGAAGATTTCATGCGAGGCGCGGCGCCTAAGGGTAGCGTAGATTTTCAATCTACTGTATCGCCGATTTGTAATCGGCGGGCGCCCGCCGGTT
>CAZUVM010000190.1:0-24937 GCA_964623885.1 uncultured Verrucomicrobiota bacterium | reverse complement strand
CCTCGCGTCTTGCCCCAGCCCCAAATTTGACGCAACGCACCCTTTCCCTATTTATGAGATGGGTTCTAATCCATCTTGACCGATGCGCGTCATCCTGAGAGGCTTGCGGTGTTGTTCCTCCAATTCTCCATGTGAGTCATCGGTTGATCGCAGCTTCAGCGTTTCTATTGGCGTCCCCTTTGTTCCTGGCGGCGCCGATTGTTGGAGCTGCCGAACCATCATCGCCACCGGTCGAGTATATCGATTCGGAATACCTGGTGGAGACGTGGCAGACAGAGCAGGGTTTGCCGGACAATTTTATCAACGCGATTGCTCAAACACCGGATGGTTATCTTTGGATCGGCACGTTCAATGGGTTGGCGCGTTTCAACGGAGTCGAATTCGTCGTCTTTGATTCGGGAAACACGCCAGAACTTCCCAGTGATGGAATCCGCGATCTCCATGTGGATAGAAAAGGTCGTTTGTGGATCAAAAGCGACCACGGCCAGTTGAGCGTGTGGCAAGAGGGACGGTTTAGTTGCTTTGCCAGCCAATTACCGAACGCTGGGATCAGCCCGCTCGCGGAGGATCACGACGGGAATATTTGGGCCGGCTCCTCTAATGAATCTACAAACTACTTCGAATTGGTTAATGGAGCTTTTCGACCGGCCAGCAGCAGCACCACCTTCTTTGACCGGTTTGGAAACACCCTCGACCGCGAGGGCTACGGTTGGGGTATTCAGAGCAATGTTCTGTTTTCTGTCCACACCGCCGGGTGCCAGGCAGTGGTTCCGGACTTAGACCCGGGGCGCGGCTGGCGTCTGGCCGCAGCGAGCGACGGCTCGATGTGGGTAATCGCGAATCGGATTCAGAAGTTTCATCCGCCTACGCAGCGCTTCAGCGCGGCAAGCCAGGGCTACTTCGAGGATTTCGGTCGGCTTCCTGTGGACACAGATCAATTTGGAGCGTACTTGGAGGACAAAAGCGGTAATCTCTGGGTTGGGACCGGCATCGGGGAATTATGGCGGATTGGAACCAACCACACGTTCAGGAGATTCAGATTCCGAAACGCCGCAACATTGGAGCTCGGCCGCAGTATCATCGAAGATGCGGAGGGCAATCTTTGGATCGGCAATGGCGGCGATGGCGTGGCGCGGCTTAAACCCCGCGCGCTCAAGAGTTTTGATTCGGCCGACGGCCTGGCGTCCGACGTCGTCCGCTCCGTGACCGCGGACAAGGATGGAAATGTTTGGTTGGCTACCGTCAATAGTGTGGACTGGTTTCCATCGTCAGCAACCCGGCCTGCTCCGCAAATAGAACAGCCAAGGGCGCAGCCGCGCGGCTTGCGCGTGCAGTTGCCCTGGAGCATCCATGGGGACCATAACGGAGCCGTTTGGATCGGCACTTACGGTGAGGGTCTCCTTCACTTGCTGGGAAACACTGAGACTTGGTTCAAATGGACCACGCCTTCACGCGACAGTGGGCCGATAATGAATGTCATTTTCGAGGACAGGCAGGGGCAAATATACCTTGGAACACCTCTGGGCCTTTACGGTGTGAAAGGTGATTTTTTGGCAAAGTTGGATTGGCCGGCCGGTCTGCCGGAAATGGGTGTGGGAGTGATGGCAGAAACCGGTTCCGGCCAGCTCTACCTTGCGCTCGAAGGTGGCGGACTGCTACGCAAGTCGAAAACGGGATGGCAGCGGTTTACGACTGCTGAAGGATTGCCGGACAACCAAATAATGGCGCTGTATACCGATCGTGATGATGGAGTTTGGATTGGAACACATAGCCACGGATTAAGCCGCTTTAAAAACGGGCGATTCTTCAATTTCATCCACGCCAATGTCGAATTGCCGCACCTGATCAATTGCATTCTCGAAGATAATGCGGACCATCTCTGGTTCGGGTCCAATCAGGGACTTTTCCGCGCCGACCGCCGCCAGTTGGATGATTTGGCCGACCGGGCGAGCGATTCCAACGCTACAAATAGCCTCCCTCCCGAAAGCGTCGCTCTCACCGGGTTGCTCAAGGTGACTCATTACGATCGCAGTGATGGAATGGGAAGCGGCCAGTGCACGGGCGATGCCTGCAAAACGCACGACGGCAAGCTGTGGTTTGCCACGATGAAAGGTGTCACCGTCGTCGAGCCCCTGTCCTTGCCCTTCGACAACCGGCCCCCACCTGTCCTGGTGGAATCGGTCTTGATTGATGATAAGGTGCGCCCCGTGATTCGATCCGAATCCGCCTCGGACAGGGCCAACTCGCTCCCAACGAGCGTCACAGTGCCCGCCGGCCTCCACCGCTTGGAAATCCGCTACGCGGGGCTGAGTTTCACCGCGCCCGATCGGGTGCGGTTTCGCTTTCGTCTTGAAGGATTCGACAAGGATTGGGTGAACGCCGGCACCCGCAGGGCGGCTTATTACACCAAGGTTCCGCCCGGCACTTACCGATTCCAGGTGCTCGCCTGTAATAATGATAATGTCTGGAACGAAACGGGCGCATCGATTGGCGTGTTTATAAAACCTCGTTTTTGGCAAACGACCTGGTTCCAAGTTGCCGCGGCTTTGTCCGTCGTTGGTTTGGCGATCGGGCTGTATGAGGTTCGGGTTTTGAGCCTGAAACGCCGGCGCGCTATGCAGGAGACCTTCTCGCGCAAGCTGATCGAATCGCAAGAGAACGAGCGCAAACGAATCGCTGCTGAGTTGCACGACAGCCTGGGACAGAGCCTGCTCGTCGTCAAAAACTACGCGGCGATGGCGCTCAAAGAATCCAAAATACCCCAGAAAACCCACAAGCAATTGCAGGAGATCTCTGATGGCGCTTCGGCTTCGATCGAAGAGGTCCGCTCCATCGCCCGCGCGCTCCGGCCTTATCAACTCGACCGTTTTGGCCTGACCAAAACGCTCGAGGATGCCGCTGAACTCGCCGCCCAGGCGGCCCACCTCGAGATCACAGCCACCGTGCAGAATATTGACGGAATGGTTTCGCCTGAGGCCGAGATCAGCATTTACCGCATCGTGCAGGAGTGGCTCAACAACGTCGTGAAGCATTCGCGCGCCACACACGCGCGCCTGCTGGTGCGCAAGGAGGCGGGCATGATGCGTATGGTTTTGGAAGATGACGGCATAGGATTCATCTATGATGCCGTCATGAAACGTGCGGGCGCTGGTTTCGGATTGGCGAATTTGGGCGAACGAGCCCGGCTGCTGGGAGGGAGCTTGAAAATTGAGACGGCACCCGGTAAAGGAACACGGTTGCTCGTGGACCTTCCCTGCAAAAAATGAAAAATTCGATCACCGTTTTGATCGCTGACGATCACCCTATTTTCCGCAAAGGCTTGTGTGAGGTTTTGAGCGAGGATCCGGCGATTAATCTGGTGGTCGAAGTCGCGGATGGCGCGGCCGCTTTGCAAAAGGTGCGGGAACTAAAACCACGGGTAGCCGTGCTTGACCTGGATATGCCGCAAATGAATGGGTTGCAGGTCGCCAAAAAGATTTCGGAACTGAAGCTGCCCGTCGCCGTGATCATCCTGACCATGCACAAGGAGGAGATGCTTTTCAACGAAGCAATGAACGCCGGCATTCCGGGATTCCTCCTCAAGGAGAATGCCGCGAGCGATTTGCTGGCTTGCATCCATGCTGTGATCGGCGGCCAGTCCTTCATCAGCCCGGCGCTCTCCTCGTTTTTGCTCAATCGCCGGGCAGACGCGCGGAAATTGCTCGAGCAAAAACCGGAGCTGGAGGAATTAACACAAGCCGAACGGCGCATTTTGAAGTTGATTGCCGAAGATCTCACGAGCAAGGAAATCGCCGAGCAGTTGGGTATCAGCGTGCACACAGTGGAGAACCATCGCGCCAAAATCTGCGAGCGTCTCAACCTGCGCGGCAGTCATAGCCTGCTCAAGTTCGCCTACGACAACAAATCGAGGCTGTAGGCGACGACGTGAGCAGAGCCCCGAGCAGCGGCATGAAATCCAAGGAACTTTAGACTGTGGCCGGATCCCCTCTCCTCGGGAGGAGAGGGCAAGGGAGAGGAGGCGGCGGTCCCAATTCTTCAGTTCCTTGGGGGTCGTTTTGTAAGGCGACGACGTGAGGAGTCGTTTTGCGAAACAATCCTTCTAGTGTTCGACTCCTTGCTTCGTCGCCTACAGCATGTGAGTTTCCGGGCTAGTTATTTCCCCCTATCCCGGTAGTGGTTCACATCCATGGGCCGCGGGAGGGTCTTGCCATAGCTCAAGGCGGCCAAAATCAGCAAAGTCAGTGGCGTCCCATGAAATTTCTGATTGTCGATGACTCGGCCCAGATGCGCCGCTGCATCAAAGACTCGCTTGCGGCCCCGGTTGAAACCGTGGAGTGCCGGGATGGCCGGGAAGCTATTGCCGCGTTCGCCAGGCATCAACCGGACTGGGTGTTGATGGACATCGAGATGAAGCCGGTCGATGGCCTGTCTGCAGCGCGGCAGATCAGGGCGGATTGGCCCAAAGCAAAAATCATTTTCGTGACATCGTATGATCAGCCGCGATTCCGGGAAGCGGCATCCCAACTGAAAGTGGAAGGCTACGTGCTCAAAGATAACCTGGAGCAAATCAACCAGATCGTCGGAGTCGCCGGCAACGACCAAAAGAGACGCGTGATCTAACCACGGACAAACCTGTGAACTGGTAACCGCTAATGAGCGTTAATCTGAAAAGCGAGGAACCTATGAAGAAATCCATGCTAACGCGGAATGTCTGTGGGGTTCTTGTGGCCCAGCTCATCCTGGGTCTGAACCTGGTGCTCACACCCACTGCCGACGCAGCCATCACCGTTGTCAGCTATTGGAGCATGGGTGAAAGCGATCCGTTCGCGACTCCGGGAGTCACAGCGACGAGCACAGTCGACAGCGTCGGGACAAAGAATCTCGCATTTCAAGGCTCGGCGAAATACGCGAATGACGTCGCTGCCTCTGCCGCGAACCACGCCGGCAGCTCGTTGTCGATCAATTTTACCAATGGAGTGTATGCGACGAATGCGATCGTGTCCACGGCCACGGATAATTTCGGAATCGAATGTTGGGTGAAACCAACCGCCCTGGGCGGAGGCCAGGTGATTGCCTACAATGGCTCGACCGGCGGCCTCGGCAGCGGCGGGTGGGGACTTATCATCGCGGCGGATAACACCTACGAGGGCCTGTTCGGCGGGGTGGTGGCATTCGGAACGACTCCAGCGACGGCCAATGTGTGGACGCACCTGGCCCTGGTGCGGGCGAGCGGAGTTTCGACTTTGTATATCAATGGCGTTGCCGCCGCCACCACGGGTGGCGCGCCTGCCTTCCCTGGATTTGGTAATTTTGCGCTGGCCGCCCCGCCGCAATCACCCACCAGCCAGTTTTTTACCGGCCTGATCGACGAAGTCCGGGTGTTCACGTTCGCCGCCGGACAATTCAGCACTAATGATCTGCTGCTGAACCAATCATCACTATTCCCAGCGCAATTCCTCGAAGGACCGGCCGCCGGAACGGATTTCGTGAGCCTGGTGGTTGCGTCTTCCGGAGCGTCATGGACCGCCACGTCGGGTGCCCCCTGGTTGCACCTCCTGAACACCAGCGGCACGGGCAACACCAACGTCGCTTTCACCTTTGATGCGAATTCTGGCGCTACCCGTTCCGGCAATCTCACCATCGCCGGGCGCACGCTCACGATCACGCAGGCGGGGTCCGCTTACGTTGCCGCCGGCACGATTTCCTTAGTTCAACTCGGCGCAACTCCAACTGGTCTGGCAATCGATAGCGCCGGCAATGTCTATGTTGCCGTGGACTTAGAAGATGAAGTCGCAGAATGGAACGTGACCAGCCAGTCCTTAACTCCGCTGGTTTTGGGAGGATTCCACCCATTCGGCATCGCTTTGGACAGCGCCGGAAACGTCTATATCACCGGTCAGGACACCGGTACCGTCAGGGAATGGAATGCAAGCACTCATTCGTTGACTACCCTGGTCTCTTCCGGATTGACCCAACCAGCCGGCGTGGGCGTGGATAGCGCCGGCAATGTTTATATCGCCGACACCTACAACTATGACTTGAAGGAATGGAATGCGACGAACCATTCCCTAATGGAATTGGTCACCAACATATATGGCGCCGGTATGGCCGTGGACAAGGCGGGTAACATCTACTTCGCCTCCCTGACGAGCATCTATGAATGGGTCGCGGCTATACGGACCAAAATCCCTCTGATTTCTTCCGGATTGAACCAGGCGGTGGGGGTGGCCCTCGATGGTGCCGGGAACGTCTATATTGCCGACAACGGAAACCATGCCATCAAGAAATGGAATGTAGCCAACCAGTCCGTAACCACATTGATTTCAGGATTGAACTCCCCAAACCAGGTGGTCGTGGATGCCGTGGGAAATGTTTTCATTTCCGACCAACGTGATATAGACATCAAGGAGTTGCCCCTTGCTTTCGTGGACATTACCCCGCGGGTCGAAACCAGCTTCACCAGCAATGATTCTCTGCCTCCGGTCGTGCCGGCTAACGCCAATTTGACCGGTGTTTTCTATCCTACCACTGACCAGCCCTGGCTGACGATCACCGCCGTTACAAACGGCATCGTCAGCTTCGGAGTCACCCCGGATTCCAGCTCGACCAATCTCACCGGCCACCTCACCGTGCTTGGCCGGCAGATTTCCGTAACCCGGCCAAATTTTTCACTCAGTAACGGCAGCTTGTTGGAAGGGCCGGCCGCGGACGTGGATAGCGTGGCGCTCAAGGGGTTCACCGCGATGAGTTGGACCGCCTCGGCTAATGCAAGTTGGCTGCACGTCCTGAATGCCGGCGGAGTGGGCAGCACCAACGTTATCTTCACGATTGACGCAAACACCGGCCCCACCCGCACTGGCAGCCTCACCATCGCCGGACAAACGCTTTCCATCACACAGGTTGGCTCGACGTACATGGCCGCCGGCCCCATTTCACTGCTTCCCGCTGGACCTCGAAGTCCATTTGGCCTGGCGGTGGACAGTTCGGGCAACGTGTACTTCGCCGACAGCTTCAACCAAACCATCCAAAAATGGACTGCAGCCAGCCAAACACTCTCCAATGCGGTCGGCGGGTTGAACTCACCGTATGGCGTGGCCCTGGATGGGGCGGGAAACATCTACATCGCCGATAGCGGTGCCAACTACATCGATGAGTGGAACTCTACAAACAATACCCTGGGAGCCGTGTACTATGGAGGATTGAGCCATCCCGAAGGTGTGGCGGTGGATGCCGCGGGCAATGTCTATATCGCCGACACTTACAATGGCGCCATAAAGGAATGGCTTGCCGCAAATCGGACCATTACTAACCTGGTCACTTCCGGGTTGATCATTCCTCAGGGTCTGGCCGTAGACTCCGCCGGGAACGTCTATATTGCCGATTCAGACAACAATGCCATCAAAGAATGGTTCGCCGAGACCCGGACCGTCACCACCTTGGTTTCCACCGGGTTGTCCAATCCCGCCGGTGTGGCGGTGGATGCAGCGGGTAATGTGTATATCGCTGACGGCTTAAACAAGGCAGTCGAACGATGGAATGTTGGCATTAATAGTCTAACGACCTTGATCTCCTCTGGATTGGGCTACCCGTCCGGCGTTGCCGTGGATACTGCCGGCAACGTCTATGTCGCCGATTATAACAACGCCAAGATTTTGGAGTTACCCCGCGCTTTCGCGGACACCGCTCCGCGGCTTGAGCCCATGTCTGCGGGCAATGATTCATTGCCGCCCGTGGTGCCGGCCACGGCCGATCTCAGCGGCGTCTTTTACCCCACCAGCGATCAACCCTGGCTGACGATTACAGGCGTCACCGGCGGCAGGGTTGGTTTTAGCGTCACCGCAACAACCACCAACCGTACCGCGCACATCAACGTGCTGGGCGTTTCCGTGCCTGTGGTCCAGAACCCGCCAGTGGCGCCACCGTTATTAACCGGCACCAGCGTTTTGCCGAATGGCGCGCTGCAATTTACTTTCACAAATAATCCGAACGCATCCTTTACCGTGTTGGCGAGCACCAACTTGTTTTTGCCGGTCAGCAATTGGTCGGTCGCCGGGACGCCGACTGATATCGGTGGGGGCAATTGGCAATTCATCGCACCCGCGGTCACCAATTCCACGCAAATATACTACCGAGTGAGATCTCCCTGAGTCTTCGATTACCCAGCTCAATTACACTTTCAGACGTCTGGCAAGATTCGCGCGTAGCAGAATCATGCCCGCGATGCCAAGCGCGTTCAGGATTGATTTTCCGATCAGGTCCAATTGTGAAAAAGTGCTAGCGCCGAGAAACCCGCCGATGATGCACACCAGTAACGCGCCAAAACAGAGAGCCCACCGGTGCGCATCCTGCCACCTGTTGCTGATTGCCCAATGACGAATTAAAAGGAACAAACCCGCGGCCCAAATCATCGCGCCAGCCATAGGTAACAGGAGCGGAAATTCTTGTGCAGGACCGAATACAAGGACCATTAAACCATACCACGGCAAGCCAAGAAACAGGGCCATCAGGATCAACAGCCAGGGACGTGGTGCTGGTTCGGAGCGGGCCGTGCATCCGGTTCGCCGAACTAGGCTAGCGGCTAATGCGAGCAGCAGGATTGCGGCTGCTCCGGAAAGAATCGTAGCAACCGGCGGATGATAGACGGGCACGTGAAACGCCTTGGGGCGCGCCTGTTGTGTCCAGAGAAACCAAGCCATAAAGGAGCCGGCCACGAAAACGGCGGCGGCCACGATCCGGCCAGGAGCGCGCAACCAGCATTTCGCGCGGCGTGCGGGGAACAGCAGTTCCGTCACCTGGATTGGGACCAGAACGATCCAAACCGCTTCGTATCCCAGCATGAACACGAAGTAGGGCCAATTGACGCCCCAAATTCGCCCATACGCCGGCGCTCCGCCCAGCCATGGCAATGGCGCAATCGAGGTTTGCTGAATGATGAACTCCTCGCCGATGGCCAGTCCGAAACCCAATAGCAAAGTGCTCGTCCATCCAGCGTGCCAGTGCCGGACCAATTCGCGAATCAGGAGCGTGCCGCAACCCCACACCATGATTTCCGGCAGGAGCACGAAAATGTAGCTCAGCCGCGTGGCGCCGCTCATCACCTCGCCAACAACTGGCGATAGCACCATCAGTGTTACAACAGGCCCCACAATCTGCCAGCGCGACATTGTGGTAGCCGGTTTGCAAGCGGGATTTATGGTGTCGTTCATTCGGATTTTTCCTTCTCCGGTTTCTGGCGTACTGCGCGAACAGCTTCGAGAATACGTTCGAGATCCCAGTTGAATCGCCCATTCCGCAATTCCAGCAGGAGTTCGCAGACCCAGCCAAGTTCGGCCTTCAGCATCGCGAGCAGATACTCACTCTCAATTAGATTGATGCGATCGACGAAAGCCCGAGCTTGGGCCATGCCGATTTCCAGCGCGGCAATTTGGTGCTGCAACGCCATCACCCGGGCCTCCATTTGCGTGGCGGCGACGCTCGGCGGCAGGTGCACCAGAAAGCTGAGCGTGCCCATGAATTCGGAGGGCGAACGCTGAACATTCGCAATACGCTCGCCTAACCAGTCCACCAGTTCTTGCTCGCCCTTCTTTGTGAGCTGGTAAGTCGTGCGCTCGGGTCGGCGACCCTCACGGTCCGCCCTGACCGCCTCTATCAAACCGTCCCCCTCGAGCCGGTTAATGGCGTTATAGAGGGAGCCGCGCTTCAAAACGAGCACGTCGTCCTTATGCCTTTGGCGCAAGAGCCGCAGCATTTGATAGGGATGCATGGGTTCTTCCCGGGCCATGGATAGGACGGCCAGTTCCCAAAGATTGCCGCGTTCGGAAATAGCTTTCATAAGATAGCTTTTTATAGCTATATCGAAATACTGTCGTTGTCAAGAAGGTACTGATTGACATTCGTGTCCCATAATCGTCCCTACTCTGTCTCAAATATGGACGGTGTAGTGAAAACATAAAACGCCTCTGATGGTTTTTTCATCAGTAATCCTGTCGCAATGATGAAAAAACCAACATTGGCATGGTTTCTGCCAACAATTTGTCGATATTAGGCAACCATGAACCTCAAACAGCTAAACACAAACAACGGCAAGCGAGTGCTCGTGGTTGATGATGATCAGGATTTTCGGCGGTATATCACCGATTGCCTGGAAGCTGAGGGCATCTCGTGCCTAACCGCGACGTCGGTTTCAGAGGCGCTGGAGGTGCTGTGTCGAAATAACGTTTCAGTGCTGGTTGTGGATTGGTTCCTGGACCACGTGGCTACGGAAGTCGTGCGGACCGCGCGATCCATGTCTCCGCTCATGCCGATCATCGTGATGAGTGGCAAGGCCTACAATGTGAAAATGGACGCGTTGCTGGCCGACGCCGATGAATTTTTGGAAAAGACCGTAGGGGGTACTGCCCTGGCAAACCGAGTCAAGCGCTGGATCGGCCGATTGGAGGCCGCTCCCGATGTTTTTCTGCCTCAACGCGAGGACGACATTCTGTTGCTGGACGAGGTGAAGTCCCGCTATACCCGGCACGTAGTACAACTGGTAGGCAATAACATTTCCGTGGCCGCGCAGAAGTTGGGCGTTCATCGCCAGACCATCTCCGCGGCCATGGCGGAGATTGAAGATGGCGAGGCCGAAAATGCCCCCGAGCCAATCAAGCCTTCTGCAAAACAAGGAGCAAGTGAGACCAATGATCGAGAATAGAAATACAGTTTTAGCAACTCTGGAACCGCCCGATGCCGCTGAAGCACCCTGGATTGCGCCCGATTTGAGCGCGGAACCCGTTGATGTGCGCGGACGGCGTATCCTCCTCGTGGACGATGACAAACCGCTAAGGGATTGCGTACGGCTGATGCTCGAGCTCGATGGGCATCACGTCACCGAGGCTGTTGATGGCGCCGAGGCGCTGCGCCTGTTCACGATGGGCGTGTTTGATCTGGTCATCACCGACTTTGAGATGCCGAGGATGAAAGGCAACGAGCTTGCGGCAGCTATCAAACTGGCAGCTCCGACGCTGCCGATACTGATGATCACTGCCTCAGAGCGGGCGCGGCGCGAGCCCGCGAACCCGGTGGATGCGCTCATGAACAAGCCTTTCATCGTAACCGAACTGCACAGCGCGCTAAGAAAAGTGTTATCGATGCGGCCCGCTCCCGCTCAACGTGAGGCCGTGCCGAACGTGGAAAGTCCATCCGCGAATTTCGTTCAAGAGCCGCAGGCTGTGCCCCACCTCTAGCCGGCCTTCAAATCCGAAGTCAGAAAGAAATCAAATTTTTTGTTCGCTTTAGGGTCCGTGCGGGTTGTTAGTAGATAGAGATGCGCGACCCGCAAGAATTGCTGCGCGAATACGCTGAGACCGGGTCCGACTTGGCGTTTCGGCAACTGGTTGAGGATTACATCAACCTGGTTTATTCGACCGCATGCCGCCTGGTTGGAGGCGACGCTCACCTGGCCGAGGACATCACCCAGGAGGTGTTCGTCCATTTGTCACAAAAAGCGCGAAAGGTGTCGCAACAACCGGGGCTTGGCGGCTGGTTGCACCGAGACACCTGTTTTGTCGCGGCCAGGGCCCGGCGCGCCCGGCAACGCCGGCAAGCGCGCGAGCGCCAGGCGATGCTTATGAATACCTTAACCGATCACACGGCCACGAATATCGAACAGCTCGCACCTGTGCTGGACGAAGCCGTGGATCTCCTCGCCGGCAAGGACCGGCTCGCTATCACCCTCCGCTTTTTCGAGCAACGTGACTATCGCTCAATCGGGCTTGCGCTCGGCACCAACGAAGATGCCGCCAGGATGCGGCTCAATCGCGCGCTCGAGAAACTTCAATTCATTCTCAAAAAACGCGGCGTGGTTGTCTCGGCTGCCGCCCTGGTCGGCGCGCTATCCACAGGCGCCGTTTCGGCCGCGCCGAGCGGGTTGGCCGGGACCGTCGCGGGCAGCGTTCTGGCAGGCGCTGCGGGTCACACTGCTGTAACGGCCTCGTTTCTCAAATTTATGGCTATGGCAAATGTGAGATCCGGCATTGTAACAGTCATTGTGGTTGCGGGCGCAGTGACGTCATTGGTGATGACGCGCCAAATATCGGCTAATCGGCGCAGCTTTGACGAGTCGTTACGACAGGGCTCGATACGTCTGGCTCAGCTTGGCGCTGAGAATGATCGACTCAACAACCTTGCGCCTCAGACGAACAATCAGACCGCCGGCGGCGGTGAACTGGATACGCTCCGCGCACAATCCGTTTCGCTTCGGCAAGCCGCGGCCTCGCTTCCGGATCTGCGCCGGGAGAACCAGCGGCTGGTCGCTGCTATTGTTCGATCCCAAACGCCGTTGCAAGCCACGGAGGCAAGAATGGTCAAGGGCGCTTTCGTGAGAAACTGGGCGGCCGCCCTTGTCTCTTTCAGCATGAAGCACGATGACATGTTCCCAACCAGTTTCGAACAGGCCGCTGCCTTTCAGCACGAAGCGAATCTGGCGACGAACATCTCGACCGCTGAGTTCGAAATCGTTTATCAGGGCAAGCGCGACGACATCACGGACCCTGACAATACCATCATCATTAGGGAGAAGCAGGCCTGGCTTGGGCCCGATGGCAACTGGTATAAGGAGTACGGCTTCGCCAACGGGGTCGGCCAGCTCCATACCGAACCCGACGGCAATTTCGACATGTACGAAAGCCAGCACATGCCGCAACTTGTCAGCTCGGCAAAATGAACACCGCGCGACTGCGATTTTGCTTCGTGCTCGCCATCGTCGCGGCCAGTCTTATTCTGCCCTTGGCTCTCTGGGGTCATGCCCGAAGCATCAGCCTGCAACAGGGGCAGCGTCTCAGCGCTTTGGTCAAGCAAATCACCGCCTTGGACAATGAGAACCAGCGGCTCTCAAATACTTTGGGCCAGGTGAATGAACCTGATTCGGCAAACCTGGCCGAACTTTTGAAGTTACGCGGTCAAATTGGATTACTGCGCCAGAACCTAGTCGAAGCAACGAATCTCGTCACTCGGAACAAGCGACTCGCGATGGCCGTTGCCAATCTGCCGCCGACACAAAACCCCGCTGCTCTTCCGGAAGGCCAAACGGTGCTGGTTCATTGGCAGCGGGATCAACTCGGGTTTGCCGGCTACGCCAGCCCGGCCGCTGCGCTCGAATCCACCCTCTGGGCCATGGCTCAGGCCGATACCAATACCCTCGTTAACAGCGTTACCCCAGAAATCAGGTCCAAAATGCTGCGCGAAGAGTGGTACCAGCATGGCACTTCGGCGGAGGAACTCGCTGCCTCAGCTCACTCGATCGCTGACTCCCTTCAACCGGCAAACGGATTTTCGGTCCTGGGACAAAGGCCCGTTCCGCCGGACCAGGTCGTGCTCGAAGTTTTCTTTGATGGTGAAGGCCACACGCGCAAGTTCGCGATGAAACAGGTCGGGGCTGAATGGAAATTCAATGCCCTCGGACTCGCGGGAGCGCCGGACTGGGATGTCCATCCAGGTTTCTCCGCCTGGCCATAAGAAACCGCAAGGATCGCTAAACCGGCTGCCAGCCTCATTCTTCTCTGTCTTTTTCGTTTTGCGCGCGCTTTCGGATTTGATGCCGGTATGCGCAATTGATTATGAGGTTGTGTACAGCATTGGCTTGCTGTAGCTCCATGAGCCGAAATCGTTGCCGGGCTCCGGAGCGAGCGATGAATTTCCGCCGATCATTTTAAATGAAGAAACAAATCTTTTTCTGGTCGATCACCTCCGCGCTGGCCGGGTTTCTGTTTGGGTTCGACACCGTGGTGATCTCGGGTGCGGAGCAGACCATCCAAAAGCTCTGGGGATTGAGCGCCGCATTGCACGGGCTGGTTATGGGGTCCGCGCTTTACGGCACCGTGCTCGGCTCGCTCATCGGCGGCTGGCCCACGGACAAACTCGGCCGCAAACGTACGCTGCTATTCATCGGCGCGCTCTACGTGTTTTCCGCGCTGGGCTGCGCGTTTGCCTCGAGCGTTGAAATGTTCGTGGCGGCACGGTTCATTGGCGGATTGGGCATCGGTATCTCCACGGTGGCCTCGCCGCTTTATATCTCCGAAATCGCGCCGGCGAATTACCGAGGTCGGCTGGCCGGCATGTTTCAATTCAACATCGTCTTCGGCATCGTGATCGCCTTTTTATCCAACGCCATCCTGGCCAAACTCGGCGGCGAACAGGCCTGGCGCTGGATGCTCGGTGTCGCCGCGGTTCCTTCGGTGATCTATTCCCTGATGTGCTTTGGTTTGCCTGAAAGCCCGCGGTGGTTAATTGGACGCAAAAACGACCGCGCCGCCGGATTGGCTGTGCTTAAGCTGATCGAGCCCGAAAAGTCCGATGCGCAATTGTCCGCTCACGCGGATGAGATCCTGTCGGCGGCCTCGTCCGAGACCACCGCTGCGAGCGCTTTTTGGAGCATGCGCTTGCGTATCCCGATTTTGTTGGCATTCCTGATTGCGTTTTTCAATCAACTCTCCGGCATCAACGCCGTGCTGTACTTCGCGCCGCGCATTTTTGAAATGACCGGGCTAGGGGAGAAGGCCGCAATGCTGCAATCGGTCGGAATCGGAGTGACCAACCTGTTGTTTACGTTTGTCGGCCTTTGGCTGATCGACCGTTTAGGGCGTCGCACACTGCTGTTCATCGGTTCATTCGGCTACATCATTTCATTAGGGCTGACGGCGTGGGCCTTTTTCACTCAGCATTTCGCGGTCGTACCGGTTTGCATTTTCGCATTCATCGCGGCGCATGCCGTCGGGCAAGGCACCGTCATTTGGGTCTTCATCTCGGAGATTTTCCCGAATCGCCACCGTGCCAAAGGGCAGGCGTTGGGAAGCTTCACCCACTGGGTTTTCGCCGCGCTGCTCACGACCTTTTTCCCCAAAATGGTCGAAGCCTTTGCGCCGGGATGGGTGTTTGTCTTTTTCTGCGGTATGATGGTCCTGCAGTTGGTGTGGGTGAAATTCATGGTGCCCGAAACCAAAGGTGTGACGCTGGAACAGATGCAACATACGCTCGGGATCGATTCTGGGCCGGACGCGACCGCCCGGGAAGCCGTTCGCGCGCCGTAGGTAATTTATGCAAACGAAACTATGCCGGCTGGCCGGCTTGATCTCCTGTGCCGCCGCTTGTCTCGCAGCTCGAGCCGGGCTGCCTGACGGCACGCTCGACATTTACTGGAATGATGTCGAAGGCGGAGGGGCAACTCTGATCGTCACGCCAAGTGGTGAGTCCATCCTGATCGATTCGGGCAATCCGGGCGGTCGCGACGCCGGACGCATTTTCAAAACCGCATCAGAGGTGGCCGGTTTGAAAAAAATCGATCATTACATCACCACGCACTTCCACACCGACCATTTCGGCGGCGCGGCTGAGTTGGCGAAGCTGATTCCCATCGGCCAGGTTTACGACCAGGGCATTCCGGATTCTGACCCGGATGGCAATCCCGCCAACCGCAACTGGCCCGAACGAATTAGGCCGTACCGCGATTTCAAGGCGGATAGCCGCAAAGTTCTTCATGCCGACGAAGAAATCGCCCTTCGGCAACCGGCTGACGGCCTCAAGCTCTCGCTGCGCTGTGTAGCCGCCCAGCAACAGTTTATCGCGGCCACCCCCGGCGCAGCTCCGAACCCGCTTTGCGGACAGGGAACCGAGAAGCCTGTCGATACGAGCGACAACGCCAACAGCATCGCCCTGATCCTCGATTTCGGCCCGTTCCGGTTCTTCGATGGCGGCGACATGACCTGGAATGTTGAAGGTCGTCTGGTCTGTCCAGTCAACCGCGTCGGAAAAGTCGATGTTTATCAAGTGGACCACCACGGTCTGGACCTGAGCAACAACCCGTTGCTCATCCACAGTCTTGCGCCGACGGTTTCGGTGATGAACAACGGGGCGCGAAAGGGCACTGCCAAATCAACGATCGAAGGCCTGAAATCCTCGCCGGGCATCAAGGCCATGTACCAGGTCCACAAAAATGTCCGCGCCGATAGCGAGGACAATACCGCCGACGAATTCATCGCTAACCTGGACGAGCACTGCCAGGGCAATTACATCAAACTATCGGTAGACCCGGCGGGAAAAAGCTACACCATCTCTATCCCCGCCAGCGGGCACCACAAGTCCTTCGCCACGCGTCCTAATAAAATCGGCAGTTGAGGCTTATGCTCCTTCGCGTGCTCCTGTGCCGGCTAGTCGTCGTCTGCGTGCTGGCCCAATTGCCGGCAGGAGTTCTGGCCGATTCCGATCCGGCACACAAAGCTGATTCTTCGGAAGCACCACGGCCTTGGCCCAGGGGCATCATCCCGTACGACATTTCAAAACTATCGCCGGCACAGCAGACCAATGCTTTGAAAGCGATGCAACGGTGGATGGACACCGGCGCGAACATCAGCTTCATCCGGCGCACTGCTGAGACGGAATATGTCAACTTTACCGGTGTCACCAATGCCGGCAACAACACAAGCTGTGTTGGATTCAAGAAAGGCGTTCCTGCCGATATCAACATCACGGCGTTCTGGTGGCGTCAGGGCGAATGGATGCCAGCGCACGAACTCGGCCACGTTCTTGGCTTTCATCACGAACACCAGCGGTGGGATCGTGATCAGTTTGTAACCATCCATTACGAGAATATTAAGTCTGGCCGCGGCGGCGATTACGATTGGATCGCGAAAACCAACTGGATCGTCACCAGCCTGCCCTACGACTTTCGTTCCATCATGCACTACCGCATTTGCTGGGCTTCCAAATGTGAAGATCAGTGCAAAGACGGCATCGGCGGCAGCCCCTGCGCCGTAATTGAGCCGGTCGACAGAGCTTTCGACTCAGTCATTGGCCAGTGGACAGATAACGGGATCGGTGCGCTCGATGCGCAGAAAGCCCGACTGGTTTATGGAACGAGGGCGGCGATCTCTGCGCCAGTGACTGGCAGAGCCCTCCAGAAGTAACTTTAGCGACAACAGGCATGAATCGCTTTGAGAACAAGCTCGCAGACTACGGGCTGGAGCTTCGTCGTGCTGGACTCCAGACACTGCAGATCAACGTCGGTCGCAAATGCAATCAGGCATGCCGGCACTGCCACGTGGATGCGGGCCCCTGGCGAGGGGAAATGATCGGCGAGACGGCAGCGCGCCGGATTGGCGATTGGATCAAACAGTATCGTCCGGAGATAGTGGACATCACTGGCGGAGCCCCCGAGCTAAGCGCGTATTTCCGCTATTTTGTTGAGACGGCACGGGCCGCGGATCTTCACGTGATCGATCGGTGCAATCTAACCATCGTGGAGGAACCGGGGTATCAGGACCTGCCGGAATATCTTGCGAAACTGCAGGTCGAAGTCATCGCTTCGCTGCCGTGCTACACCGCCGAGAACGTGGCCAGACAACGTGGCAACGGGGTTTTTGAGAAAAGCATTTCGGCGCTGAAAAAGCTCAATGCCGTTGGGTACGGCACAGTTTTGCCGCTGAACCTGGTCTATAACCCGGTGGGTCCTAAACTTCCCGGCAGCCAGGCTGAGCTCGAAGCTGATTACAAGCAGGAGTTGGGTCGGCAGTTCGGCATCGTTTTCCATCGGTTGTTTACGCTCACCAACCAGCCGATCGCCCGGTTCGCAGAGGCTTTGAGGGAACAAGGCAAAACGGAAGAATACCTGTCATTGCTGGCGAACAGTTTCAATCCAGCCACGGTGGAAGGGCTCATGTGCCGTACCACCTTGAGCGTGGGTTGGATGGGCGAGATCTACGACTGCGATTTCAACCAGATGCTCGGCATGCAAATGCGGAACGGTAAACCGCTTTATCTGTGGGATGTGACCCCGGAAATCCTCGAGAGCTGGGAGATTCGAAACGGGGAGCATTGCCTTGCCTGCACGGCGGGTTGCGGCAGCAGTTGCACCGGTGCGCTCAGCTAGGTCGGTACACAAAAGTTCTTGCACAGAGGGTCACGAAGGTAACAAAGGATTCGTTAGGTTTGGCGGGCAGCTTAATTCATTGCGAAAGTCCGGATGAGCACTCTCCGAAAGCTTATTCTCTTCACCCGGTTCCCTGAAGCCGGACGAGCGAAGACGCGGCTGATCCCGGCACTCGGTTCGGCGGGAGCCGCCACGCTGCATCGACGTCTTGTCCTGCGCATTTTGCGCACGGCGGTAGCGGCTTGTGGATTATCCGGCGCGGAATTGGAAATCCGATTCGACGGAGCCAATGAGGAAGCCATCCGTCACTGGCTTGGGGATAGTTGGCAATACCGGTCACAATCAGCAGGCGATCTGGGGCAGAGAATGTCGCTCGCGTTTGCCGACAGTTTCCGACATGGCTGGACTGCCACGGTCATCATCGGGAGCGATTGCCCTGAACTGACGCCTGAGATTTTAGCCGTCGCCTTCCAACTCCTGGAGCGCAACCCGGTGGTGCTGGGTCCGGCTACTGACGGCGGCTATTATCTGATTGGACTGAACCGCCCAATCCCGGACCTATTTTCAGGCATTTCCTGGAGCACAGACCGGGTGCTTGCTGAATCGGTGCAGATTCTTGAAAAGCTCAAGGCCGAATTCGAACTCTTGGCACCGTTGAATGACATTGACCGGCCGGCCGATATGCCACTCTGGCGTCAGCTCGCCAATCAAGAAGAAGCTGGCGAGCCACGCATCTCGGTAATCATTCCCGCCTTGAATGAGGCCGATGAAATCGCGTCCACGCTCGAATCGGTTCAACGCGAAAAACCTCATGAAATGATCGTTGTTGACGGTGGCAGCACGGACGAAACCCGCGCATTGGCGGTCAAATTTGGGGCGACGGTATTGAGCTCCAGACCAGGACGCGCGCGGCAAATGAATGCAGGGGCTGCCATGGCAAACGGCAACGTGTTGTTATTCCTGCATGCTGATACCCGACTGCCCTCGAACTGGACGAAAATGGTTGGCGAATCATTGAGCACCTGCAAAGTGGCGCTGGGCGCTTTTAATTTTGGCGTCGCAGGAACTTTTCCGGGGAAGCGCGTCCTTGAGCGGGCCGTTAACTGGCGTTCCCGGCGGCGCCAGCTGCCTTACGGGGATCAAGCCCTGTTCCTGCGGCGGGCAATTTTTGAGGAGGAAGGCGGCTTCGCCGATCTGCCCATCATGGAAGACTTTGAATTCGTGCGTCGCTTGCGCCGCCGGGGCCGGGTTATCATCGCGCCGGGGACGGCAGTCACTTCAGGACGGCGTTGGCGGCGGAGCGGCTTGCTGCGCACTACACTCCGCAACCAATTCGTCATTGCCGGTTATCAAGTGGGGATCAGCCCGCACAAACTGGCTCGGTTTTATCGCGGTCGGCTAAATGGACATAGTTCGCAACGACCAAGGAACGAAAAGAATGCAACTCTCTGAGGAGCTTCATCGTCTCCAGGCCAAATACAACCTCACAGCCTGGTTTTATGACGTTCTGGATTTTCCTTGGGAACTTCAATATCGGCGCTGGCGCCCGGGTCTACTCGAAGACGTGCGGGGCCGCGTGCTCGAAGCCGGTGTGGGCACCGGCCGGAACCTGCCCTATTACCATTCGGAAGCCTCAGTTACAGCGATTGACCTCAGCGCCGCAATGTTGCGCCGCGCGGCCCGACGTGGTCGCCGGGCGGTCTGCCAATTCGAACTCCGTCAGGAAGATGCCACCACCATGGAATCGATTCCCTCAAATCACTTCGACTGGGTGATCTCGACCTTTCTGTGTTGTGTGTTGCCCGATCACCTCCAACCACTTGCGTTGCGGCAATTCCAGCGCATCCTCAAGCCAGGCGGGAAATTTCGTTTGCTCGAAATTATTTATTCCAAAGATTCACGCCTGCGGCGGCGCCAAAAGTTGTTTTCCCCCTTCGTAGAGAAAGTCTACGGAGCGCGCTTTGATCGGCACACTCTGGAGTACGTTCGCCAAGCCCCGAAGCTCCGCGTCGAGGGAATCCGGTTCCTGAAACATGACACTTATCTGCTTATTGAAGGCCAACGGATCTGATCTTCGTTATGGCGCACGTCTTGACATCAGCTTCGCACCGGCTGATGGTTTGATTAACTACTTCGAATGACTGGGCAAACCAGCACTTCCGTGTCCGCCGGCTGTCACCAAGAAACATATGATTATGCGAGGTCCGGTTTCCTGCTGTCTTGATGCACGCGCGTCGAGTCCCTGTGCTCGCACTTCTTGGCTTCATTGTCCGTTTTGCCTTGTATTGATTTGCGTGGGGCTTGTCCGGGCAGCGTTCGCTCAAGGCTATCCGCCTCCCGTCGTTACAAACCAACCGCTAAGCCAGGCCGCCTCATGCGGTGCCAGCGCAACCTTCGCCGTCGGCGCCACCGGCCAGCCGCCGCTCTCCTATCAATGGATGCGCAACGGCGAAATCCTTGCAGGCGCAACCACCACCTTCCTGAGCTTGCCCAGCCTCGATGCCAGCGCCGCTGGCGTCTATCGTGTCACGGTCAGCAACGGTGGTGGCACCACAACCAGCGATGGCGCCGTCCTGCAACTGCTCGACCCGGCGGCCTATCCCCTTAATATCGGCGCCGCAGGCAATAACCTCGTGCTTTCCTGGCCGGACAGTTGCGCGGGCTATATCGTTCAACAGGCGTCGGCCCTCACCGCGGCGGCTCCGTGGGCGCCTGTCTCGTCTCCGCCGATTCCTGGCGGCGGCAGCAACCAAGTCACGCTGCCGCTGCCCGCCAACACTCAGTTTTACCGCCTGGTCCTCGCCAATCAGGCTGGCTTCGGCAGTCTCTTTGCTCCGCCAGTCAGCGTTAGCTTGCCGGACCCGAGCCAGATCATCACCGCAATTACCTGGGGCGACCTCGACGGTGACGGCCGTCCCGATGTAATCGTTGCTTCCGCCTCACCCGCCGGCGGCGGCTTCACCTTGTGGCTTTATCCCAACCAAAGCTTGCCGGGAACTTTCGGTGCTGATTCGCTGGGTCCGCCTCAGATCATCGACTCAGGCGCCGCGGCATCACCCTCCGCACTCATGTTCAAGGATATCGATGGCGATGGCGTCAAAGATATCGTCGCCCTCTATGCCGGCGGTTATGCGACCGTCTACCTCAACCTCAGCCAGGCCGGCACGTTCTCGAATCAACCACCGGTCGCAATCGGCGGCGGTCTCATGATCCGCGCCATTGCCGATCTCGACGTCGACGGTTTGCCCGACCTGATCGGCACGTCTCCAGCCAGTGGCCAGATAATGATCGCGCAAAACACCAGCACGCCCGGCCAGGTAAGCTTCGCCGCACCAGTGTCGATCCCTGGCGGTTACCAGTTGGACGATCTCAACGTCGCAGATTTAAACCAGGACCTCCGTCCTGAGATCGTTATCGCCGCCAACAACCCACCCCAACTTCTGGTCCTGCCGAACTTCAGCTCACCGGGGACACTCAACGGCAATTCCTTCGGCGCGCCCATTCCTGTGCCCGAGGGCCCCGTCGGCGGCCTCACCCAGCTCGGCGTTGCTGACTTCGACGGCGACGGCCAAGTGGACCTCGCTGTTTCGGTCAGTTGCCCCGGCGTAGTCCGCATTTTTCGAAACATCGGCCCGCCCGGTGCAATTACTCCCTCGTCGTTTGCGCCTGGAATTGATTTCCGCATCCCTGGCACACCGCAATCTTTTGAGATTGCCGATTTGGATGCCGATGGCCGGCCCGACATCATGACCACCGGCTGTGCTACCAACCCGCCCGGCTGCAACGGATCCTGTCAGTCCTTTAATGTTACCCTGTTGCGCAACGTCAGCTCCCCCGGCGTTCTGCAGCCCGATTCTTTCCAGCCCGCCACCCCTTTCTCCACCGGCACCAGCGGCACTGGTGGTAATCCCGTCATCCAACAGGGCGACGCAGACAATGACGGACGTCCCGATTTTTTCGTTGCTGCTCATGAAAACAAATTTGTGATTTGGTATAACAACTTCAATGGCCCCCCTCTGAAGCATCGTTGGTATTCGCTCGGCCCCAACATTGGCGGCCGCCTCTCCTCAATCGCTCCCTACTCAGTTGACGCCAATACGCTGCTTGTCGGTTCACCCGGTGGCGGAGTCTGGCTCACTGGCAACAACGGTAATTCCTGGTACCCGACCTTGAACAAGGGCCTGTCTGATTTCAACGTCGTTCACCTCGAATGGGACCTGGTCAACCCGTACCGTCTCTACGCTCTCACCTACAGCGGCCTATATGCTTCCACCAGCTTCGGCGATACCTGGACCGACCTTACGAAATTGGGCGGTCACCCTGCTCCTCTGATGCCCGAGGCCGGCGGGCACGTCACGGACCCCAAAGCCTTTGTTCAGCTCCAATTTGCCTGGAACCAATGCGCGGTGCTTTGCGCTCCACCCTGTTCCGGCCTCTACTATTCATTCAATGGCTTTAACTTCACCCAGTCCTGGCCCTTTAAGGGCGGGTCTGCGAATCCGGACAATTGCATTCAGGCCATCGCCGCCGACGCGGCCACCGGCTATATCTATTACTCCGCCATCACGACCAACGGCCGTCCTCCTCACCTGTTCCGTAGCTCCTGCCCCTGGACCTACAACAATCCCTGCCTCACCTGGGTCGGCGCCAATGTCGGTCTGCCTGCCGGTTACCAAGTCACGGCTATTGCCTCCGGCCCCTCACCTAATGTCCTCGCCGTCGCTGTTTGGAGTGGCGATGCAAGCGAAGTCTACACTAGCACCAATGGCCAGACCTGGACCCCCACAAAGTCACAGCCCAGTGGTAAAAACTGGGACCCGCGCGCGCTCATCTCACCCGCCCCAAATCAGTTGTTGCTCGGCGCCGCTCACTCTTTCCAATCTACGGATTGGGGCAACAATTGGAACGATTTCGCCGACGGCAGTCAGCACGATGACACGCGCTCCTTTTATTACGGTAACTTTAGCGGCCACGGGTATCTCTGGCTCACTACCGATGGCGCCAGCGCTTCCGGTAACCAGGGCAACATCGTACGCTACAACTTCACCCCCGGCTCCAACGCTTCCGGCGGCAACAGAATCCCCAACGCCGGCCTCAATGTCTATCAACCCTATTTCATGACCGCCACCGCTCCCTATTACGCCACTCGCCGACGGATCTTCCTTGGCGCCGAGGACAACGGCATCCTCGCCTCCGACGACAACGGTGCGCATTGGACTACCGACGGCACTCCGTCCGCCGGGTGCCTCGATTATCCGTGCCTCGTTTTCGCCCACAGCAATCCCGACCGCGGTTATGCCAGGACCTGCGAAAAGGACCGCTTTTATCGTACCGACAATGCTTTCAGCGCCTCGACGTGCGGCGACGTCAGTTGGCAGACGATCACGCCGGCCACTCTCAATTATCCGCCCCAGTTCTGGACGCATCAAATGGCCGCCGTCGATCAACTCAACCAGGACCATGTCTGCTTCGCCAACGATTTGACTGTGGCCATCAGCTCCGATGGCGGCAATACCTGGACTGCGCATACTCTTCCCAACAATGCCATCCCGGTTTGTGTCTATTATGACAACTTCGGCCTCCTCTACGCTGGAACCCTCGATCAAGGCGCTTTTAAATCCGTAGATGACGGTTACACTTGGACGCCATTTGGCCTCAATACCCATTCACCCCGCGCCATTCTTAAGATCACCCATTCCTATGCCGGGCCTGGCACCGACACGTATTACCTCGCCACGACCTCAGGCCTCTACCGCCAATACTTCGGCGGACCCTGGACCTTCCAATCCGGTCCCGACCCCTCCTACATCGTGAGCGATGTCGAAGTTGATCCTAACAACCCTGCGCGGGTTTGCATCGGCCTGGGGTTCGGCGGCAGCTACGGCCAACAGCGCGGCGGCGTGGCTTACAGCGTCGATCACGCTGACAGTTTCACAATCATTTCTGCCGGCATGCCACTGGATAACTGCCCTATCACCAGCGTCCAGTTCGATCCCATCGACACCACACTTGTCCACGTCGCCAGTTACGGCCTCGGCGCCTGGAACGTTTATGTCCCAGGCCGTTAAGGGTGCCCTTAGAGCGTGTTTTAAAAATAGCTTGGGAAAGGGATTGCGAGCACGGTGGGCCCGATGGCTAGGCGCGACGAGGGAGCATATTCGCCAGAAATCTGTGACCGAGGAGCAACGAAGCCAGACGGCCCGCCCCGCCGCAAGACCGACCGAGATATTTTTAAAACACGCTCTTAACTGCCGAGCGCTACCGCTGCCCGAAAAACGGCCTAACGCAGTCCGCTCACTGCGGCCAGAACCTCAGCCGCATGCTCCTCTGGTTTCACTGAGGGCCAAATCTTCGCAATCCTGCCGTTGGGCCCGATTAGGAACGTAACCCGATGCGTTCCCATATAGGTGCGTCCCATGAACTTTTTCTCTCCCCACACACCGTAAGCTTGCACGATCGATTTGTCTTCATCGGCTACCAACGTGAACGGCAACCCAAACTTTTGGGCAAACTTCGCATGAGATTTCGGGGAATCGACGCTCACCCCCAGCACAACCGCGCCTGCCTTTTTGAACGCCGCAAAGCCATCGCGGAAACTACAAGCCTCCTTCGTGCAGCCGGGCGTATCATCCCGGGGATAGAAGTAGAGCACCACCGGCTTGCCTTTGAAGTCGGACAAACTGATAGGCTTGCCGTCCGTTCCAGGCGCAGTGAAACCTGGCGCACGATCCCCGACCTTAAGCTTGAGTTCGACTGTCTTCGACATGCGTTTCACGCTATCGCGGGCGAAAGCCGGCGTAAAGCCTTTGACCTCGGTCCGGCTTACCGACTACTTTCCAGGCCGAGGCCAATGATTCGCCGAGATTACATCCTCAGAATGATCGAGGAATTCATTCGTATGTTGGCCCGAATCAATTCGCTGAAGAAAGGTCAGCTCTGGCGCGAGGCAGACGACTTGGTCGACGGCGAATTTCAGAAATTAATCGGTGGAACCGCGCCGGCGGCTCTGCAGATGAGTGAAACGGAGTTGCTGGCAAA
>CAZUVM010000189.1:0-25663 GCA_964623885.1 uncultured Verrucomicrobiota bacterium | reverse complement strand
GTTGCGCTTGAATGGCGTAAGGAACCGAACGGTGCTCGCCGAGCGCATGGAACAATCGTTGGTCATGGCCGCGCTTTGGGACGAAGTCAAAGATCGGCTCAGCGCCCCGGCTCTGAGCCTTTCCGGCGGCCAACAGCAACGTCTGTGCATCGCGCGCGCCCTGGCTGTTCAGCCCGAAGTCCTCCTGGTGGACGAACCGGCTTCCGCGTTGGATCCCCTGGCCACCGCCCGGATCGAAGACTTGATTCTGGAGCTGAAACGGGAGTACACCATCGTCATTGTAACGCATAACATGCAGCAAGCCGCTCGCATCTCGGATTGGACTGCGTTTTTTTACCTCGGTGAATTGGTGGAATACGGAACCACCTCCAAAATATTCACCAACCCCGCCAAAAAGCAGACGGAGGATTACGTCACCGGACGGTTTGGATGAGGACACGATGGACTTCTTAGACAAATTCCGCACTCCGAACTCCCAACTCCGCACTCACTAAGATGGTTCACTTCGAACAGGAATTGGCCGATCTCAAGAACATGCTGCTGACGATGGCGAGCCATGCCGAAGCTGCCGTCAAGCGCGCCGTGGAAGCGCTCGTGACCAGAGACTACGAACTCGCGCTGCGCGTGCGTAACGAAGATGAAATCATCGACCGTTTCGAGGTTGAAGTGGACGAGACGGCCATTGGCTTGCTCGCCAAAGCCCCGCTAGCGAAAGATCTCCGCCTCATTTCGGTCACGATGAAAATCTCTCAGAACCTGGAACGCGTTGGGGACGAGGCCACCAAGATTGCCAAGCGCGCCCGCGACTTGAGCCAGGAACCACCGCTGAAACTGCAGGTCCCCATTCCGCAAATGGTGGACCTGGCGCTGGGCTTGCTGAAAGGCGCTCTGGATTCATTCGTTAATCAGGACCCCGTTGCCGCCCGCTCTTTGATTCCTCAGGACAAACAAATCGACGCTCTCAACAAGGAAATTCATCGGCAACTTGCCGAGCACATGGTCCAGAGCCCTGATACGATCGGGCGCTGTCTCCACCTGATGGTCGTAGCCAAAAGCCTCGAACGCATTGCCGATCACGCTAAAAATGTGGCCGAGGAAGTGGTTTACCTCTGCGAAGCCGAAGACATCCGCCACGCCGGCAAACGCGCTGTGTAAAGATACGCGAGGCCGGAGCGCGGGACGTCCCGGCCCGCAGCAGATACACCAAATCCCAGCGAATCCCTTTTTCCATTTGACGCCTCGCGCCTCTTCTGGTCTTTCTGAAGCAATGCTGAAACGCCCGCAGCCCTTGTCCGCTAACAACGCGTTCCACTCATTGCACCCCCCTATGTTTTCATCCCGTTCCCTTTCGCGCCGCTCCTTTCTCAAAACATTGGGCCTCGCCGCTGCTGCGCCATATGTCACGACCGGTTGGGCCGCTCAATCACCCAATTCCATCTTGCATCATGCCAGTTTTGGCGCGTCCGGCCAGGCCTGGGATGACATTAACCAATTCGCCAAGTTCAAACCGTTCCAATTGGTCGCCGTCGCCGACGTCGATCTCAATCGCACTATCGAGCTCCAGAAACATTTCCCGCACACACGCGTCTACCAGGACTGGCGCGAACTGCTCGATGCAGAAGACAAGCGCATCGATTCGGTCAACGTTTCTACCCCGGATCACATGCACGCAGTCATCGGCATGTCCGCGATGCAACTCGGCAAGCATGTATACGGCCAAAAGCCCCTGGCCCACGATCTCTATGAAGTTCGCAAGCTGACCCAGTTCGCCCGGCAAAGCAAACTGGTCACCCAAATGGGCATCCAGATTCACGCCACCAATTTTTACAGGCTGGCCAGTTTGCTCATCAAAGCGGGCACGATCGGGCGCATCAAGGAAGTCCATTCCTGGTGCCCCAAATCCTGGGGCGATCCCGACCCCCTGCCGGATCGGAAAGATCCCGTGCCGCAGGGCTTTGACTGGAATCTGTGGCTCGGCGTATGCAGCGAACGCCCTTTCATCGGCAACCAATACTATCACCCGGCCAACTGGCGGAAGCGCCTCGATTTCGGCACCGGCACCTTCGGCGATATGGGCTGCCACATCTTCGACCCGGTATTCGATTCGCTCGAGTTGCGGGCGCCGACCTCCGTTCGCTCGCTGGGTGCCGCGCCTAACAAATGGAACTGGGCGATGGATTCCCACATCGAATATGTATTTCCGGGAACGCAGTATACTGCGGAGCAAAGCCTCAAGGTCAATTGGTACGACGGCGCCGCCAAGCCGCTGCAGGACATACTGGCGTTGCTCGAGGGTGATGAGCGACCCAACACGGGCTCCATTTTCGTCGGCACCCAGGGCACGCTCGTACTGCCTCACATCAACCGGCCGCTGCTCTACCCCGACAAGAAATTCAAGGATTTCAAATTTCCCGAAGTCACTTCCGGTGATCATTGGGGCCAGTTTATTGCCGCCTGTCTCGGCCGTGACCGCACCTCGGCGAGCTTCGACTATTCCGGTCCACTTACCGAATCTGTTTTGCTCGGCGGTGTCGCCTGCCGTTTCCCGCAGACGACCCTCAGATGGGATGCGCCGCGCATGGAGTTCGACCTGCGCGAAGCCAACCAGTATATTCGTCGCGAATACCGTTCGGGTTGGGGTGCCAAAGGCTTGAGCTGGTCTATATAAGATAGGTAGCGGCTGACTCTTACGGGTTACCCCCGTCGATGCGCACTCCCGCGCCGGCGATTTAACCTAATCGTCACCTCCTTGTCACAAACCTGGCATTGTCGCGTCACCATCGACGTGTTATGCGTTAGCCGTGAGACCCAAGATCCTCGTCGTTGATGATGAACCCGAGGCAGTCGAGTTGGTCGAGTTCAATCTGAAAAAGGCTGGATTCGACGTGCTCACAGCTGCGGATGGGGCGGAAGCCTTGAAAAAGGCGCGCGCTGCCTTGCCCAGCCTGATCGTTCTCGACCTGATGCTGCCCGAAATCGACGGCCTCGAAGTATGCAAAATGTTGCGTCGCGATGCCGCTACCGCGCGGCTCCCCATTATCATGCTTACCGCAAAAGCGGCTGAAATCGATCGCGTTCTGGGGCTGGAACTCGGCGCTGACGATTACGTTACCAAACCGTTTAGTCCGCGCGAGCTGGTGCTGCGGATTAAAAAGCTCCTCGAACGCGATCAACCGGAGCCCGAGGGCGCCCGGCCCTACAAATTCGGCCAATTGCTCATCGACGCGCCGCGCCACCAGGTGAGTTGGCGCGGCAAACCTATCGATCTGACCGCCACCGAATTCAAGCTCCTGGTCCTGCTCGCCGACCGCCGCGGCCGGGTCCAGTCCCGCGACCAACTCCTGCGCGATGTCTGGGAATATAATAACCTGATCGACACTCGCACGGTGGATACCCACATGCGACGCCTCCGCGAAAAGCTCGGTCCCGCTTCGAAATACCTCGATACTGTGCGTGGTGTGGGGTATCGGTTTGTAGAAGCTTGAGCCACCCGAACAAACCCGGAATCCGAAGCCCGAGGACTGAGAGAAGACCAAAGACCAAACGGTTTGCAGTGGTAGGTTTTACTCGTCCGTCCTTGTTGAAAAGCGCGCCCTTCGCCCATCGCTCTTCGTCCTTCCTATGCTCTGGCCGACGCTGACCATTCTGCTACTGCTGGCCTTGCTGGTTTTGCAACTGCGTTGGCGCAGCAAGTTCCGCCAAGCGGAGCAAACAGCCCGGCGGGAGATCGACCGGCTCAAGCAGGCGCATGAACAGGCCGCGCTTCAGCTCGAGTCACGCCAGACCGCCCTGTTCAACAGCATGGCCGAAGGACTGCTGCTGCTCGATCAGAATCATCGGATTCAATTGGCCAATCGAGCATTCCTTAAACTATTCGAGATCTCTGCCGACCCTCGTGGCCGGACTATGATCGAAGCGTTGCGCCTGCATGAGCTTGCCGGTTTGCCTGAATCCCTCACTGCCGAGGACCCGGTGCGCGGACTTGAACTCAAGCTGCCCGGCCCACCCGAACGCTGGCTGGGCGTCAACACGGCGGGGATTTTTGATAGCGGTGCCAAACGGTTGGGAACAGTTTTGGTGTTTCACGACTTGACCCCCATCAAACAACTGGAGCGCGCGCGCAAAGAGTTTGTCGCCAACGTCAGCCACGAACTGCGCACGCCGCTCTCGCTCATTAAGGGCTACGTCGAAACACTCCTCGACGGAGCAAAAGACAACCCCGAAGTCGCGGCGAAGTTTCTGGAGACCATTGCTCGCAATTCAGAGCGCCTGCGCTTGCTGATCGATGATCTGCTGACGATCTCAGAACTGGAATCCGGTCGCCTCAAACTCAATGTGCAGCCCATCAATCTCAGGACTGTAACCGAGAAGGTTGTGACGGATTTGGACGGGCGCGCAGCCGCTCGCCAGATCAAGCTTCGCGATACGGTACCGGACATGCCCGTTCACGCCGATCCGGACCGTATCGAGCAGGTCCTTTACAACCTCGTCGATAACGCGATCAAATACGGCCGTACCGAGGGAACTGTGACGCTCAGCGCCCGTTTGTCAGACGGAAACAGTGTCGAAGTTGCCGTTCAGGATGACGGACCCGGCATACCCTCCGAAGCGCTGGACCGGGTCTTTGAAAGGTTTTATCGCGTGGATAAGGGCCGCTCGCGTGAACAAGGCGGCACAGGCCTGGGTCTCTCCATCGCGAAACACATTGTCCAGAATCACGGCGGCAAAGCCTGGGTCGCCAGCCAGCCCGGCCAGGGCGCAACGTTTTATTTCACCCTGCCGAGGGCGGAGTAATGCCGGTCTCGCTACTTCTTTCCTCTGCTTTTCAGCCAAATGCGCACCTGGTCGTGGTCCATGATGTCGTACGCCGTCAATCGATTGGCTTCTTTGATCATCACAATCCTCCATTGCAAGGAGACCCGAACCTCATACGAGTTCGGCCCAAGCTTTCTCAGGCCTAGCCCGCCATGCCGATGCGGGGCGCCAAACGATTCCGCGATCGATGATAGCGCCTCCTCCGCCTTGCGGGTGATCTCCGGCCCCAGTTCGCGCGCTGTGCGAATTAATCTCGGGCCGACATCGACCCGAATCATAATTTGCCGGTGAATCGCTTCACTTTGCCCGCCTTTCGATCCGCTCGGATCTCTTGCAGAGCAGAGCGCTCCGCTGCGCGGACATCCTCGATAGTGGCTCCGTATTCCTCGAGTGCCGGAAACACCGCCGGCCGAAACGGCAAGCCGCGCACCTTCACCATTTGCGAGAAAAACATCGAGACCGCCTGCGACGGGGCTAACCCCAACTCGTCGCAAACTTCTTCAACCTGTTTAACCAACTCTTTCTCAATACGGTAACGTACTTGCTCAGTCATGACTCAAATATGCTCAACCCTCGATTCTTTGTCAATCATGTGTCGTGGCGGTATTACGTTCCCGATCTTCTTCTAACCTTAAGTCGTTTAGAATGTGCTGGATTGTGCCGTGGCCGGATAGCTTAGCCACCCGCAACTTCCAGCCCTTTCTCCTTGTCGCTGGCTTTCTGCTTCCTATAGTTCGCGCATGGTTCACATTGGGATTGGATATGATGTTCATGCGCTCGTGCCGGATCGTAAGTTGATCCTGGGCGGCGTCGAGATTCCCCATCCTAAAGGCCTGGAAGGCCATTCCGACGCCGATGTGCTGATGCATGCAATCTGCGACGCCCTGCTCGGCGCTCTCGGCGAGTCCGATATCGGCCACTTCTTCCCCAATACCGACCCGCGATGGCGTGGCGCGCCCAGCCGCTTTTTCCTGCACGAAGCGTCGCGCCTGGTGGCCGTGCGCCAGGGCAAAATTGTGAATATCGATGCCACCATCATTGCCCAGGCGCCGAAAATCTTCCCGCATGTCCAACAAATGAAACTGAACCTCTCCGAGGCATTGGAATTGCCGCCGCAGCGTTTCGGCATCAAGGCCACGACAAACGAGAACCTCGGTTTCATCGGCCGCGGCGAAGGCATCGCCGCCATGGCCGTCGTCAGTATCGATCTACCCGACTAGGCCGGATGCCCAAGGCAGAAATCAGTTGGAAACGCGTGACCGATGAAGGAGTCCGGCTCCAGGTCTATGCCCAGCACGTCGGACGCGACTGGGTCTTCTACGCGCGCGAGAAACGTTATGACCAATGGCAGCACGTTCCTGAACCACCGCTCGAGGATTGGCTGGAATTGCTGGATGCCGTCCACCGGCTCATCAACCGCCGGCGCATCCGGCCCGAGGAAGAAGAGCGCATTAGAGCTTCAATCCTTCAGCGATACCCGGACGCAGACGTGAAACGTGATGCGTGACGTGAGGCGCGGCGCAGTTTTTACTGACACCATCGCTTTGCTCCCATAGTCTGCCGGCGCATGAACCAACCTCCGCTGATCCTGGTCTCGCCTGACATCGAGACCAAAGGCAAGGAATTCAGCGACTTATCAATCAGCCTCTCTGCTAATTACCAACGCGCATTGCTGGACGCTGGAGCATTGCCGTTGACGATGCCGGCGGCCACATCCCGCGAGAGCATTGCTGAAATGGTCCGCCGCAGCGATGGTGTGCTTCTAACCGGTGGTGACGACGTAGACCCGCGGCTTTATGGTAAGCCCCTCCCAGCGAAGCTCAGCAAAACGGTCAGTGTCACGCCGGACAGCGGCGGACGCGATTTCCGCGAATTGCTGGTAATCGATGAGGCATTCCGGCAGCGCAAACCGCTCCTGGCGATCTGCCGCGGCCATCAGATCCTCAACGTTGCTCTCGGCGGCACGCTCATCGCCGATATACCAACTCAAATGCCTGGGGCTTTGGGCCATAGGCGCATGGATAAACGCAGCGAAATCGTGCACGAAGTGCGATTGACACCGGGTTCGATACTGGCCAAGATAACCGCCAAGCAGACACTGGGTGTCAACAGCACGCATCACCAGGCCGTCGGGCGAGTGGCCGAGCCGTTGCGCGTCACCGCTACGAGTCAGGATGGGGTGGTTGAGGGCCTGGAACTGAAGCCAGGCGCAGCACGAGGCCTGCCTTGGTTGTTAAGCGTGCAGTTTCACCCGGAACGCCTGGCCGACCGTTACTCGGCGCACCAGGCCATATTCCGGGCTTTCACCCGCGCCTGCCAGTTGAATCACGACGACGATTTATGAAGGGCAAAGTTCTGGTTGTAGATGACGAAAAAGGCATGCGCGATCTCATCGAGCATGCCCTCAACGGCGACTACCAGGTGAGCGTAGCCGATAGCGAGGCGGCGCTCCAAAAAGCCTACGGGAGCGAGCAACCCGACGTCATGCTGCTGGACGTCAAGCTGCCCGATGCCAATGGCCTCGAGCTGCTCCCCAGCATCAAAAAGCGCTGGCCGGAAACTGAAGTCATCGTCCTGACCGGTGCACCCAGTGATGACGAGGCCGTCTCCTGGGCCGTCGAGGCCACCAAACGCGGCGCATTCAATTTCCTGCGCAAATCCGCCGAGTTCGAAGTCGCCAAGCTGCTCGCGGACGTCGGCAATGCCATGGAACACCGGCGTCAGATGGAGGAAACGAGCTTGCTGCGCCGCGCCCTTGAGACCATGAGCGGCACTTCCTCGCCGATTTTCCAAAGCGCCTCCATGCGCGAAGTCGTTCGCACCGTCGAACGCATTGCGCCTAGTGATGTTACTGTACTGGTCACTGGCGAAAGCGGCTCCGGCAAAGAAGTCATCGCTGATCTTATCCATGCCTTCAGTCCGCGCAGCAAAGGCCGCATCATCAAAATAAATTGCGCCGCCCTGCCCCGTGAACTGATCGAAAGCGAGCTGTTCGGCTCGGTCAAAGGTGCTTTTACCGGCGCGCACAGCGACCGCGAGGGGCTGTTCCGCCAGGCCGAAGGCGGCACGCTCTTCCTCGATGAGATCTCCGAAATGCCGGTGGACACCCAGAGCAAGCTGCTCCGCGTTCTACAGGATCAGGAAGTGCGGCCTGTCGGCGGCAAAACCGCCTATAAAACCAATTGCCGCATTGTGGCGGCTACGAACCGCCGGCCCGAGGAAGCCATCAAGGACGGCAAATTGCGCGAGGACCTCTACTATCGCATCAGCGCGATCTCTGATCACCTGGCGCCGTTGCGCGAACGCCGCGAGGACATCATGCCTCTCGCCAATGCGTTCCTGAAACGTTTCGCTGCACAGGCCAATCGCGGTATCAAGGGGTTTAGCGCCGGCGCCGTCGAGCGACTCACCGTGTTCGATTGGCCGGGCAATGTCCGGCAACTGCAGAACGAGGTGCAGCGCGCTGTTTTGTTGTGTGAAGGCGAGGAAGTCGACGCGGCTGATCTCTCTGTCACCAAGAGCAAGGCTGCTGGCGAAGAATCGATGGATACGAATTTCACCTTGCTGGAAGGCGTCGAACGCAACGCAATCATCCAGATGCTAAAGGAAACCGGCGGGAACAAGCTTGAAACGGCCAAGCGTCTCGGCATCGGCCGGCAGACGCTCTACAACAAAATCAAAGCATACGGGATAGAGGTATAGGCTATTGGCAATCCGCGTCACCAGGCCTGACTTCCCTTAAACCTGCTTCACTGGCAACTTCGCCAGCTCTTGCCGCACCAGGCTCATCAGCGGCCCCATTGTTTCGCGTCCAAACTCGAACCGGCAACCCGCCGAGCGGAACAACTCGGGCAGCGGCCGCGAACCACCCAGAGCCAGCGCCCTTTTGTAGTCGTCCAGAGCCTGGTCCTGATCGCGCTGTGCGTTAGCCCAAACTTGCAAAGCGCCAAGCTGGGCAATCCCATACTCGATGTAATAAAAAGCGTGGATGAAGATGTGCAGTTGCCGGTGCCATAGATTTGCCCGCGCGTTTTCATACCCGGTCCAGTCTACGTCGCCGCCGAACCGGTCCATTAGCCCGAGCCATGCTTTCGTCCGCTCTTCCCGAGTGTGGTTTGAATGAGTGTAGATCCAGTGTTGAAAAGCATCGACCGTGGCAATCCACGGAAAGATCCCGATAATGCCTTCCAAGTGCGTCCGCCGCGCACGGTTGGCTTCGGGGCTTGAGTAAAAGGATTCGAGAAACTTGTTCCCCAACAACTCCATGCTCATTGAGGCCACCTCGCAGAACTCGATGGGCGCGCCGCGATACGCGTAAAGATCCTCTTCGCGAGTGGCCAGGGCATGGAACGCATGTCCCGCTTCATGCAAAATCGTCTCCACGTCGCGCTGCACGCCCACGGCATTCATGAAGATGAACGGCACCCGTGCCTCCGCCAGGGTCGATTGATATCCTCCCGGCGCTTTGCCTTTGCGATTCGCCAAATCGAGCAGGCGCAGATCCCGCATTCGCTGAAAACCAATCGCCAGGTCGTGGTCAAGCCGATCGAAGATCTTCTGCGTGTGCGCAACCATATCTTCAACTTTTTCAAAGGGACGCAAAGGCGGACGGTTCAGGGGGTCTACCGCGAGATCCCACGGCCGTAATGATTCGACATTCAAATGCTGCCGGCGCTCCGCCTGTAATTCACGAATCACCGGTATGATCTCCGTTTCAACGGCGGCATGAAACCGCTCGCAATCAGCAGGCGTATAATCAAACCGTCCCATTTTACGAAATGCATAGTCGCGATAATTGGGAAAGCCGGCATTGCGGGCGATTTGCTGACGCAACTGGATGAGTTGATCGAAAATCTCTTCAAATTTATCCGCCTCCTGCAACCGCCGCTGCGCCACCAGTTGCCAAGCCTCCTTGCGCAATTCCCGGTCAGGCTCTTCCAGGTATCGGCCCATCTGGACCAGGGTTTTCTCCTCACTCCTGAACTGCACGGTAAGTGACCCGCTCAATTTTTGGTACTGCTGGCTGAGCTTGGCCTCCTTGGTTTCGAGCGGAACGCTTTCCGGACGGAACAACTCAACCAGCACCTGGGTGTCCCGGTCGAACACCTGATAACGCGTCAGCGGCATAGCACTCCCCGCCGGGTGATGTATATAAAGCTGTGCCAGTTTGAACTGCCGCGGTTTGACCTGCGGCTCGATGTGTTCCACGAAATGAAGATAGGCCTTCTCCGCATCAGGGTTGTCCGTGTGACAGGTCATCGCGATGTAGCGCTTGGAAGACTCCTCATCAAGTGCTGCGCTCAATTCGCTCCAATCGAGCAGCCATTTCTCCAAATCCTGCGGAACCGCGCACTGCGACGCCCGGGCCTCGAGTTGATCAAACCAGGGAGCGACCTTCGGCCAATCTCCTAAATCCAGTTCCTTTGGCACAAACCGCCGCGGCCGGTGCGGCGGCAAACTCTTGAACGGCAATAAATCCATGGGGCGAACATAGCGTAGTACCCCTCGGAAGAAAACCAATCAGTCGAGGCCGTATTTCTCAATCCATCCCTGAGGTATCGTGCCGAAACTGAGCAACCAATCATTGAATTTCTGCAGGGCCCAACCACGGCCCTGCACCAGCCGCCGATACAAACGCTCATTCTCCAGACGGCCGAGCCAATAACCCATCGGCACAGCCGCTTGCGCTGTGTACCAGTTCACATCCGCCTCGGCGCGCGCCCGCGTAAATCCTAGATTCCGTTCCATATGCCGCACCGCCTGTTCGTAAGAATAACGCCCCGTCTGAAGCCGCAAATCGACCAGAATCCGGTGGCATCGCCATAGCGCATCATGGAGCTGCTGCACCTGTAACCACGGCGAACGATCCAGCCGCAGATTTACCAGCATTTGCTCGCACCACAGCGTCCAGCCTTCGTAAAAGATTGCGTGCGCAAACAGCCGTCGCCATTTTCGCGGATGCCGGTTCGCTGTCACGAACTGGAGATGGTGCCCCGGATAGGCTTCGTGCGCGCAAGTGAGCGGAATTCCGAAATGCTGTTGTTGCTCGGCCAGTTTTTCCACCTCGTTTGTTTTGGTGACGCTCAGGTCGTTCACCCAAAACACGCCACGCTGGCGCTTTTGAAACGCGCCGGGTTGCGTGTAAGCCGCGGTTGGGATTAACGAACGCAAGAATTCGGGCACCGGTTTTACTTGCAGTTCGTCTCCCGTTGGGAACGTGACCGCTCTGGCCAGGCGAAATCCTTTGCCAATTCGCGTCGTTTCCGCTTGATACAGCTCGAGCAGCGGCTTGCCCGGCCGCCATTTGCTGCGCGCGTTCTGAATCACCTCGTCGGCGGAACGATTGCGTCCAAAACGAGCGCAAGCCGTCTTCAACAATTTCCCGACGCGCTCCACCTCGCTTAAGGCCAAGGCTTCCACCTGCCCCAAGGTGTAATCGAGACCTAATTCGTCCCGTACTCTGCGTTGGAGCGCCTCGCGGCCCACTGCAAATGAACCGTTTGGCGCCGGCGACTTCACGTTTGCTCGGTCACGGTACCGTTCAAGGGCCCGCTGTGTCGATCTAACTTCGGCCGCATCCCGGTCTGAGTGATTGCCTTGATTGGCCAGGAACTTCTCGACTCCCTGCAGCAACGCCGGCGCTCCCGCCACCGTTTGCTGCATCACGCGCAGCCAGACCCGTTCCGGTTGGCGCAGTGCCGTGGCAGCTTCTGCTAGAAAATCAGGCGCGGCCTTCAATATGGATCGCAAATTCGCCGCCGCTCGAACCGGCTCGTCATCGCCGCGCATCAATTCGTGAAGCAGGATATTCAGCAATTGCTCAGGAGCATTGGGCTCAAGCGCGTAACGGCCCCGCGCATAATCTTCGCATTCCTTCAGCAACTGACTATTCAAGGCCAGCCGATCCAACTGTTGTTCGCTTGTCAGTTCTCGCGGTGAAATCTCCTCTAAGCCGCGCAATGCTTTGACCCGTTCCCGCTCTCGTTTCTGATGAAATTCCAGGTTAAAGCGCCCCAGTTTGCCCTCCCCTGACCGCAAACCGGCGTAAGCACCCGCAAACATGGGCGTATCAGCTAAAAACCGTTCAAAATATCGCGAAAGTAACCCCTCGAATCGACGCCCGGATTCATTCATGGCAGGCAATCTAATCGCCCAATTTCGACTGTGAAAGATGATAAAGGAAAGGTGGGCGCGATTCTGCATAAAGTTGTTTGAGATACCGCCCGCTCGCTAAACCGGCAAATCCTGAGCAGCTAAGTAACCTTCGGTAACCTTCTTTAACGGTATCGGTAACCTTCGCGCAGTACTCTTGTTGTTGGTCAGTGTTGCGACACGTATATTCCCTCCGTGATTGATGATCTAGAGTTACTCGAAAAGGCCATCGGCATTGCGGTGACTGCTCACCGAGGACAAAAAGATCGCTACGGCGCGCCTTATATTCTGCATCCGCTGCGCGTCATGAACCGGCTCGAAACAGTCGCCGAAAAAACGGTAGCGGTTTTACACGACGTCGTGGAGGACACCGATTGGACATTTGAGGCTCTGGCCAAAGAGGGTTTTGGTGAACCCATCCTTTCGGCCTTGCGTTGCGTGACCAAGATCGAAGGAGAGCCTTATGAACAGTTTGTCGAGCGCTCGGGCAGCAATCCTTTGGCACGGCGAGTCAAGTTAGCCGACCTGGAAGACAACATGGACGCGCGGCGATTCGAGCAAGTCAAAGAAGCTGATTGCGCCCGCTTGGAGAAATATCGAAAGGCCTGGCACCGGCTGAAGCAGCAGCAATGAAAAAAGGCCGAGAGCAAAGCCTCGGCCTTTCTTTACCTGTTTCTGTTTCGCCAATGGCGAAACCAATCACGGTTAATCTACTATCCTACCGGTGACCACCGTGATGTCCCCAACCACCATGTCCCCCACCGCCATGTCCCCAGCCCCCATGGTATCCCCACCCTCCATGATACCAGCCTCCGTGGTAACCCCCTCCATATCCCCAAAACGGGCTAAACCCGAGGTAGAGACTGGGCCCTGGCGCATAAACTGGGGGAGCTGCCACCACCGGCGGTGCCACATAAGCCGGCGCATTATATACCGGCGCAGGTGCTTGATATGCCGGTGCGGGCGCACGGTATACCGGTGCAGGCGGCTGGTAATACACCGGCGGGGGGCTGGCTACGACCGGTGCGGGCAGCGGAATCCCAAATCCGATGCCTATCCTCACCCCGGCATGCGAGGCCATCGTGGCCCCGAGCAGAATTGCAGTGAGTAAAAATAGTTTTTTCATACATAAGTGAGACGATTCTGGGAAGAAAGTGTTCACCAGCGGAACACGATTTTTGAGGATTTTTTTATTGAATAAACCGCTGCTGCGAGCGTCGCAGGCGGTTCAGCTCGGCTCGTTTCCTCGTGACAAAGCCGCAGTCAATTCCTGGATCAAAGAAAGCTGTTCCGTTTCCTCCTGCTTCCGCCTGGCAATATTCCGCGCAACGATGGATATCCCGACCACCCCTCCCCGTGTGTCACGGATTGGCGAAATGGTTAGAGAAACGTCGATGACCGATCCGTCTTTGCGTTGCCGCACTGTCTCAAACGCTTGAATCTGCTCGCCGTGCTGAATCCGATCCACGGTTTCAACACGCTCGTCCGGATGATATGAAGGAACCAATGCGTGGGCGGAGCAACCGATCATTTCGCCAGCGCTATACCCATATAGCCTTTGCGCCCCTTCGTTCCAACTCACGATCGTCCCGTCCAGGGTTGTGCCGATAATCGCATCTTCGCAGGATTGAACCAAGGACGCCAGATAGGCTTTCGCCGACTCGGTCTGCCGCTGGTTACGCCGCTCCTGGGCCGCAGCCAATTCCCGCCGGGTCGCCGGGGCCAACCGAGCCAGGTTGTCTTTCATCACATAGTCGTGCGCGCCTGACTTCAACATCTCCACCGCCCGGATTTCACCCAATACTCCGGAAACGATTATAAAAGGGACATCCAGCTCGGCTGCGCGAAATAGTTCCAGGGCCGCGGAACCATCAAAACCAGGCATTTGGTAATCACTGATGACCAGGTCCCACTCCTTTTGGTCGAGCGCCTGCTCCATCGCCTTCTGCGTCTCGACTCGCTCAAAGTCTACCGCGTATCCGCCACGCTGCAGCTCACGCACGATGAAAAATGTATCCTCCATCGAATCTTCGACGATTAGCACGCGCAACGGCTCGTCCATACCTGCTGTGCCAATTCGGCACGGCAAAACACTAATTCAGCTTAGCTAAACCGTCAAATTAGGATGACTATCTTTTCTGAGAGTTGAACTGCCCACCACCTTGCGTGTCCAAAGAGCAGCTATGGAAGTCGCAGTCACACTTCAATGTCCTTTCTGCGGTCAGCGCTTCGATCTGATGCTTGACACAAGTCTGCCGGATCAACAAATCACGACCGATTGTGAGATTTGCTGCCGTCCTTTTGTGGTTATGGCGGAATGCGAACCCGGAGGAATCCTGGCCCTAAGTATCCGCGAACACTGAACTCTTTTTGTTGTTCTTTGGCAAACCGGGCAGGTAAGTTTCGCCACACAAATTATGAGCTCAGCCACCGTGCTTTGGATCTATATCGTGCTGTTGCTGGTTGGAGGACTAATCGGCTTTCTCAAAGCCGGCAGCAAAATCTCACTCATCACGTCAGCGGTCGCGGCCGCCCTCCTGATTATATGCACGATTCCGGGGTTGCTTCAGCCGGGAGCGGGGAGAGGTTTGGCGGAGCTAATCATGGCCGCCTTGCTCGTCGTCTTTGCGGTCCGCTTGACGAAAACAAAAAAATTCATGCCCAGCGGTCTGCTGCTGGTACTGACGATCGCGGCTCTGGCCTTTCACCATTTTGTGCGCTAAACTGGCAACCTGTCTAGGGTCCCAGCCCCCTTAGCTTTTGCGGCTAACTGCTCATGGCGCACATGCCTCAGCGCGGACGAGCTTGCACCATGGCGCGAAAGTGGAGCGGGTTTCTGGCTCAGAATTCAGTGGCAAAGGAAGAGTGGAACCTGATCGAAGCGTGCGAGCACTGGGCGCGCGCAACGCAAGGTAATCAAAAACCGGACCACCTGCGGCAAAACCATAAGCAGCATATCCTCAGTCGCATTTTAAAGCCGAAATAAATGCGGGTTCATTGATCTTCCTTAACGGCCAGAACTTTGGCGCTCGTCGCTTTGCCATCCACCACCAGGGCGCGAAACCTCCATGCGCCGCCCGGCTCCAACACCTGTTGATAGTCCGTAGCTGTCCCAACCTGCTTGCCTTCGGCATTGGCCAATGCGAGCTCGATTTTCACGCCGAACCGCTGGCGGCTTGCCATGTTTTTCAGAAGTCCCGTCGCATACACAAGTGAGGTGCCCGGTGCCTTTTCAAGCTGAACCGACGAGGCAGAGAAACCCTGCTGAGCCAGCGGGTCTGTGGACATCGTAGGCTCCGACGGCTCGCTCGTGGCCACTTGAGGCGGAGACTTCCGCGGTCCCATCTTACGCTGCGCCATCCGCAGAGCCAGTAATGAGCCGGCCAGACCCAATCCCAGGATTACCAGTGCAATGACCGCCCAAATAAGTGAGCTGCGGGGTACCGCGGACTGTTCCCGCGGGCGGGCCAGCAACAACTCGGTTGCTTGACCGCAATGCGGGCAATCGGCTACCAGCCCGGTCTGCTCGGCTGGGAACTCCAGGTGACCGCCGCAGTGCTGACATTCCCCTTTAATATACTTAGTAATAGCCATTTCTTGGCATCAAAGCTGCAATTTACGCTAACCAAACGCTGGTCCGCTGCGTCTTTTATGTTATTGATATTACTATGAGCAGTAGCGCGCAATATATCCAGGAGCATTCCGCGCGCCTGGAGGACCACTTCGTCACCCGGCGTCAATTCCTGCGTCGCGTCGGCATGGGTTTTGGGATGTTGGGTTTGGCCACCCTTCTTGGAGATGAGATGATTGCCTCCGCGCGAGCGGAGGGGGTCCCCACCCTGGCGCCCCGTGATCCACCGCTGCCGTCCAAAGCCAGGCATGTCATTCACATTTTCGCCCAGGGTGCACCCTCGCACGTTGATACTTGGGACCCCAAACCCGCCCTGGCTCAATACGACGGGCAGAGTATTCCTGGCATGGAAGGTGTGGCAATGGCTTCGCCTTTTAAATTCGCGAAAAAAGGGAATTCCGGCATCGAAGTAAGCGAAGTATTTCCGAAGCTCGGCGAACTGGTGGACGATCTGGCGGTAATACGCTCGATGTACACCGATATTCCAGCACACGAAGTGGCGACAGTGTTCATGAATACGGGTTCGACGCGGCTGGTGCGGCCAAGCCTGGGCTCCTGGGTACTTTACGGCCTGGGAACCGAGAACCAGAACATGCCGGGCTACATTTCTCTCCGACCCGGAGGCACACCTCCCGGCGGCAGCTCCAATTGGCAATCATCATTTCTGCCGGGTATTTATCAGGGGGTAAGCATCAATACCAAGCTGCCCGGCATCAACCAGATCATTCATAATATCCGTAACCCCTACACGCCCTTGCCCGAGCAGCGGAGGCAGTTGGACCTGGTGCACAAGCTGAACGAACTCCACAGCCAGAACCTGCAAAAGGAAGCACAGCTCGAGGCCCGCCTGCAGGCGTTCGAAATGGCTTTCAAAATGCAGACCGAAGCCACGGATGCGTTTGACCTCGCCAAAGAGCCGGCGACGGTCCGGGACGCCTACGGCCGCACGTCTCAAGGCAATCAGTTGTTGATCGCCCGTCGACTGGTTGAACGTGGCGTGCGTTTCGTCCAAGTCTGGGCAGGGGGCTGGGACCACCATCAGGATATTGAAGAGCGCCTTCCAGAACGCGCCAAAGAAATCGATCAACCCCTGGCTGCCCTCATCACCGATCTGAAGCAGCGAAATCTCTTCGATCGCACACTGGTGATTTGGGGCGGCGAGTTCGGCCGCAAGCCCGTCCGGGACCGCAACGGCAATGACAATCCTGGCCGCGATCATAATGCCAAAGCCTTTACGACCGTTATGGCAGGCGGCGGTGTGCGCGGCGGCATGGTTTATGGCGCCACCGACGAGTTCGGCGCTGCCGCCGTCGAAAACAAGGTCCACATTCACGACCTGCACGCCACGATCCTGGCGTTGCTTGGATTCGATCACCAAAAACTTACCTATCGGTATAACGGTCGCGACTTCCGCCTCACTGACGTCGCCGGCCAAGTGGTCAACTCGGTCATCGCATGACCTCGCCTTGTGCCCTCCAGTTTCGGTCCCCTTAAGAGGAGCACCTCAGAGCGCATGAACTCGTCCTCGTCATCGTCCCTCGTCCTCGCGGCCGTTTCTTCCTTTTTGACCTTTGCGACATACGGCGCGGAGCTTGCCCCCGCCCAGCTTCAGTTTTTCGAAACGCGCGTCCGCCCGGTGTTGGTCGAAAACTGTTACAAATGTCACAGCCGACAGGCCGAGCGCCCCAAAGGCGGACTGCTGCTGGACACGCGCGACGGTCTGCTCAAAGGTGGCGAAACCGGCCCGGCCATCGTGCCGGGTGATCCGGATCACAGCTTGCTGATTAAGGCGGTGAACTACGCGGATGCCGATTTGCAGATGCCGCCCAAAGGCAACAAGCTTCCGGATAACGTCATTAGCGATTTGGCGGCGTGGGTGAAAATGGGCGCGCCCGACCCGCGAATTGCCACCTTCGCACAAGGCAACTGGACCAATTCCGCCCGAGGCCATTGGGCCTGGCAACCATTGAGAAAACCTGAAATTCCCGAGGTGAAAAGCAGTTCCTGGTGCCAGACGCCCCTCGACAATTTCGTTCTCGCCAAGCTCGAGGAAAAAGATCTCAAACCCAACCCGCCGGCCGATAAGCGCACTCTGATTCGACGCGCAACGTTTGATCTGATTGGGCTGCCGCCTACGGCCCAGGAAGTTGACGATTTCCTTAAAGACGACTCAACGGATGCATTCGCCAAAGTGGTCGATTGCCTGCTTGCGTCACCCCACTATGGCGAGCGTTGGGGGCGGCATTGGCTGGACGTAGCGCGTTACAGCGACACTAAGGGGCAGGTGCGCCGGCAGCGTGAGGACGCCAATTATCCATTTGCCTGGACCTACCGCGACTACGTCATCCGCAGTTTCAATGAAGACAAGCCCTACAACCAGTTCATCGTTGAGCAAATAGCGGCTGACAAAATACCTGCGACCCGCCAAAACCCCACGAACCTGGCTGCGCTTGGGTTCTTGACGGTGGGCGACCGGTTTATGGGGATGCAGAACGACATCATCAATGATCGAATCGATGTTGTAACCAAGGGTTTTCTCGGACTCACGGTAACCTGCGCCCGCTGCCACGATCACAAATTTGATCCCATTCCTACCAAGGACTATTACTCGCTCCACGGTGTCTTCGCCAGTTGTGTCGAGCCGCCGATTGAGCCGGTCATTGAAAAGAACGTTGGCGGCTCCGAATACGCGGATTATTACAAGCAGCGGATGGAGCGGCAGCGCGAGATGGAAACAATCCAGGAGAAATTCCGCGAACTGCGTCGCGCCCGAAACCGCGAAGGCCTGAAGCAACTCCAGCGTCAGGAGCGCGAAAATCAGAGCAAGATCGCCCAACTCGAACTAACGCATCCTGGCGCGCCGCCGCGGGCCATGGTGCTCGAGGATGTAATCAAACCACACGATTCACCGGTGTTCATCCGGGGCGACGCCGGAAACAAAGGCCCAATTGTTCCGCGGCATTTTCTGGAGGTCCTGGCCGGCACTTCCCGGCCAGCGTTCACTAATGGCAGTGGTCGCCTGGACCTGGCCTGGGCGATCGTCAGCAAGAACAATCCCTTGACGCCGCACGTGATGATCAACCGGATTTGGCAGCACCATTTCGGCGATGGATTTGTGCCTACTCCCGACGACCTGGGCACCATGTCCGAGCCTCCAAGCCATCCGGAGCTGCTCGATTATCTCGCCTCTCGTTTTGTGGAAGAGGGATGGAGCATCAAGAAAATCCACCGTTTGATTATGCTCTCCAGCGTGTATCAGGAAAGCAGCGCCAATAATCCCCGGTTTGCCCAGATCGATCCCAACAACAGACTGCTTTGGCGAGCCAACATCCGACGGCTTGAATTCGAGGCATTGCGTGATTCGCTGCTGGCCATTGGCGGTTATCTGGATCTGACGATGTATGGCCGCCCTGTGGATATCGAGAAAGAGCCATATTCCACGCGTCGCACTATTTATGGACGCGTCGATCGATCCGACGTGGCTGATGTCCTGATCAACTTCGATTTTGCCAATCCCGACCTGCCCAGCGGGAGGCGTCATGAAACCACTGTCCCCCAACAAGCCCTCTTTTTGATGAACAGCCCGTTGGTAGTCGAGCAAGCCAAACGCCTGGTAGCGCTCTCTGAATTCGACGCCTGTAAGGATGACACCGCCCGGATCGAATTCCTCTACGAACGTATCTATCAACGCCCGCCGCGCCCCGAAGAAACCAGGCTCGGCCTGGAGTTCATTGCCGATATGCCGGAGAAGCAAAACCTGGCAGCAGATGAAAATGCGGTTCGGCCCATCATAAATGACGGGCAGGACTTCCGCCCCAAACGCCCGCAATTTCGCAGAGGCCAGAACGTCGCTCGCCGGCCCCCGCTCACCGCCTGGCAGGAATACGCGCACGCATTGCTGCAGGCAAACGAGACTTCTTTCCTGAATTAGTCGGGGCCCTCAAGCTCCGCTCCTCCAACTTTAAAATCATTGGTGGCACGGGGTTCAGATTTGACAATTCTTCTCGGAACCACTATTGGCAACCCGTGAAAATCAGTGAGCTGGGCGCGTTGGTAGCCCGAAAGCAAACGACTGTGAACCGTTTCAAAAAAGTGGCTGTTCTTGGCGGCTGCAGCACCCTCCTTTTCCTGGGCTCCTATCGGAGTCTCGGTCAGGATTCCGGGTTCTATGTGAAAGGTGACGCCGGTGGGAATTGGACTGAGGACGTGCAACTCCGTGAATTTTTCGGCGCTCCGCTGCCGGCAGATGCCAAGCTTAAACTCAATCCCGGCTTCCGGTTCGGGCTCGGCGGGGGCTATTGGTTTACCGACTGGTTCGCTCTGGAAGGGGAGATCGGAGTCTATGAGAACGGCATCGACACGATCTCAGGGGCCTCCCACATTCATGACGGATATTTCGGCAACGTCCCTTTTCTGGTGAACGCTAAATTGCAGTTGCCGACCCACAGCCGGTTTAGTCCGTACATTGGCGCAGGCGTGGGTTTCTCCGAAACGTTCTTCAGCTTCGATGATCTCACCATCGGGAACGTGAGCCTGCACGGAAGCGACGTTAGCGTCGTCTTCGCCTGGCAAGCTTTTGCCGGGTTACGTTATGCCCTCGATCCTCGCCTAAGCTTGTGTATTGAATACCGTTTCCTTGCTGCCGACCCGTCGAGCTTCGACGCGGAGGATACCTTCGGCACAGCTTCAGATCGCCTAAGCTTCGGCCGCACCGAAACTCAATCCGTCAGCGTCGCCGTCAACTTCAGGTTTTAGCGCCGGCTTTGATCGCGCACAGAAACTCTTCCTTACCCCTCTTCGGATAAGCTCAGTGGTAGGTGGAGCGCGATAAAATGACCGGCAAAGATACGCGCCAGGTGAAATCTGCCGGTTAAACGCGCCAGGCCGCAATTTCACAGGATTCCCCGATCCCTCACCGGATTGTTGTCTCATTGCTGGACAAATTCCCAGTCGAGTACCCAATTTCTTCAGTTCCCACCCCCCAAACTGCCTAGGGAAACCCTTGGCACCCCGACTGCTTAGAAGCCCCACAGTGAAACAGCGGGCATCGCGTCGATGTCTGGTGAAAGCAAAAATTTAATCGCATGAAAGTTAAACTGTTCCTCGTCACACTCGTTGGGGTGGCTGCCACCAGTTTGGCCGTCTACGCCCAAACCAACACCGCCGCCGGCACCGATGTTGCCACCACTGCCAGCGACTCCACCACTACCGTTGCGGCTGCAGCCGCCCCGGCCGCCACCAACGATGTGGCCCAGGCTGCGCCAGCCACGCCAGAACTGGCGCAAGCGGCCACGGCGACAAATGCGCCCGCGGCTGACGCCGCTGCCGCAACTGCGCCGACCACCAATGCGCCTGCCACCGATACAACGGCGGCTGCCGCTCCGGCGACCAATGCGCCCACGGCTGACGCCACGACGGCTGCGGCTCCTGCCACTAGCGCGGCGCCCACGCCGACCGGGGCCGACACCAACGCCGCTGCGCCCGGCGCTCTCATTCCGCTCATCGTAATGGATGATGTGCCCCTCACCGACGCAATTAAGAATCTCGCCCGCCAAGCCGGCCTCAATTACATGCTGGATCCGAAGGTTTCTTTCGGCCAGGTCGGCCCCGATGGGCGTCCCGCCCCTCAGCCGAACGTTTCGATTCGCTGGGAAAACGTCACCGCCCAACAGGCTCTTTCAGCTCTACTTAATAACTACAGCTTGCAGCTCGTGGAAGATCCCAAGAGCAAAATCGCCCGCATCATGGTAAAGGACCCGGCCGCCCCGGATCCGCTCGTCACTAAAGTGATTCAGCTCAAGTTTTCCAGCCCCAGCAACATTGTAACTGCGCTCAATAACGTCCTCACCGACAAACGCAGCAAAGTTGTCCCTGATGTTCGCACCAGCCAACTGGTCGTCCTGGCCACCGAAAAGGATATGGTCGAAGTCGACAATCTCGTGGAAAAGCTCGACACCCAGACGCGGCAGGTCCTAATCGAAGCCCGATTGATGGAAACGCAATTCAATCCTGCGACCACAAAGGGTGTTGATTGGACAGGCACGCTGGCGGCTCAAAACGTTACCTTCGGCAACGGTGCCACCACCGGCACTGCGACGACCACGCGGCCTGGCGATGCCGGTGCGGATACTACGCTTCCCAGCGGCCGAACCGTTCCGGCTGCCGCTCCATTCCAGTCCGTCAGCACCATCCTGAACTCGGTTATTGGCGCCGGCGGTCTCACCGCCGACACAGCCCGTGGCTTTAACCCGGAAACCTTCTTCCTCAACGCCGACGGCGTGCACGCGGTGCTCTCTTTCCTGAACACCTACACCGAAACCAAAGTCATCTCGACTCCGCGGACGGTCACGCTGGACAATGAAATGGCCGTAATCGAAGTCGGCACAATGTATCCGATCGTGAACGTCACCGCGGGAACAGTGCAGGTCTCCGGCGGATCGCAGATCACCTATTCCAACCTCACGGTAAAGCTTGAAGTCACCCCGCGCATCTCGGCTAACAACTACGTAAACCTGAAAGTGCATCCCAGCGTTCTTCGCCTTGGTCCGCAGGTTAAGACCACCGTGGCCGGCGTGGTTAACTCCGTTAACGAATTTCTCACCCGCAACGCCACCACCTCGGTCATGGTCCCCAGCGGCAATACCCTTGTCATGGGTGGCCTAATCTCTGATGAAATCGACACTGCCAACGTCAAAGTCCCGGTGCTTGGCGACATCCCCGGCCTTGGTCTCTTGTTCCGCTGGGACTCGAAGAATCGCAACAAACAGAATCTTTTGGTCTTCTTGACCCCTACCATCGTTGCGGACGAGGATTTCCAACCGACCCCGAGCAGCTTCCTCAAGACTCCAGTGCCGGCGACCGACTCGCTGGAAAGAGACTGGTCTTCATGGGATAGCGGCAAGCCGAAGGATTGGAGCGATAAAGGTGTTAAAGGCAGCTACGACGAATCCGTAAAGCCCACCTCGAGTGCTAATTCGAGCACGACTTCGGACAGCGTCTCGGCCAATCCGTAACCATAACCAATCCCAATTCGGAGTTAAGCACAAAGCTTATGAAAACGTCCCTCTTCCAGAACGCGTGCCGGGCTTTGCACCGCCGCGGTGCCTGGGCCTGGGTCTCCGTCGTGGCGAGCTTTCTCGCTGCCTCGGGCCAGGCAACCAGCGTTAAAACTCTTACCGGCGGTCCCAATGCCTTTAATCCAAATTTCGCCGGGTATACCGATGGCCAAACCGATCAAGCAGCCCAGTTCCATACGCCGATGGGACTTGCCGTCGATTCCACAGGGAATTTGTTGTTTGTAGCCGATCGTGACAACAATGCTGTCCGGGTTCTCAACCTCAGTGGCGATTTCACCTACTCTTTCGCCACCTATCATATCAACAAGCCGGTGGGACTGGTCCTCGATACGCAGGATAATGTCTATGTGCTCAACCGTGGCACCGGCAGCAACGGCTCTATCGAAGTTTTCGACGCCTTTGGCGATGACCTTGGCACGCTCGTGTCGGGACTCGTGAATGCCAATGGCATCGCCTCATCGCCGGACGGAGTCCTCTATGTTACCGTCAATAACAACTCCATCCTTCAAATCACGATCACCTCGGTCATGCCACCTGCCGGCACGCTAGTCACCATTCCCGTGGCTAACGCCGGCACCCTCTGGGGTATCGCCGTCGATTCTGATGGTAAACTTGCGGTAGCCGATGCTACGCGCGCAGGTATCTGGCGCGTTGATCCTGTGTCGGGTATTAGCACCACCAATACCGGCTTTAATGGCATTGGTGATCATTTCGGTCCGAAACCTTACGTCAAATTCGTCTCACCCCACGGCATTGCTGCTGCCGGTGGCGGTCTGCTCGTCGTAAGCGACTACGGCACGAACCGCGTTAAAGTGGTGAATTCCAGCGGCACCGTGACTAATCTTTACGGAGTGGACGAGGGCTGGTGGGTAACCGGCCCCGGCACCTACCCTGGTTGGTGGGACGGCTCAGTTGGCCCCCCTGACATCAATTATAATACATATGGCTATGTAGAGTCCCGCCTTCCTGAGGGCTTGCTCCTCGCCAGCGACGGCAGTCTCTACACGACTGAAGATTACTATCATCTGATTCGGAAAGTCTCGGGTGCGAATCTGCCCGTAATCCCGCCGCCGCCGCCGCCGCCGCCGCCGCCGCCGCCGCCGCCCGCTCCGGAGATCGGCTGGATCAACTTCATTCCACCGTCCATCCCTACATCTGTGATCGAAACGAATTCCTCGGCGTATTACGTGTTCAACAATGACACAATCGTGGAAATCCTCATCGCCACAAACGGCGTCGAGACCCACTATACGGTCGGTGCCACACCAACCAACGGCACCTCTATTCCGAATCCGACCCTCACGGTGGGCAGCAGTCCCCCCTCATACCAGGATGGCATGCTGCCCAGCCAGGTGCCGCCTACGATTCTGCCTGCCGGTCCTGATATGACCGTCAAAGCCGCCAGCATCGCGGGTAACCAAAGCAGCCCGGTCGTTTCGGCCCGTTTCCAGTTCAAGGCCGCCAACCCGCTGATCATAGGCGACAATGCCGCCTGGTTCACTATCAACGACCAAACGACCAATGCTGTCATGTATTATACCATTGATGGCAGCGACCCCGACCCGGCCAGTACTAACAGTTTCGGTCCTTTCCAAAGTGGCTTAAACCTTTCGTTAAACGCGTCTTCGGACCTGAATTTCAAAATCCGGGCCTTCCGCGCTAATTACCAGCCGAGTGATATTGTTACCAAGGCGTTTCTCTCTTCGGCTTTCATTCCCAACAGCGTGTCGTTTGGTTTCCCTTCGGGCGAAGCCTCTAGTGACTTCGTCGCTTCTCCGGGCCAGCGCTTCTACGCTCCAGTCACGTTGAGCCCTGCTCCAGGTGTGATTATCGACAGCATGCAGTTTAATGTCACGGTCACGAACCTTGGTTCGAGCCCGGCGGTTGCACCAGGCGCCTATAACTTCCAATCCATGCTGATGCAACCGATCCCGAATACGACGGATATGTATATGCCGATTCCGCCTGCCATGTTCGTTGGTTGGGGAACTAATGCCCCGCCCACTGTGCCGACCAGCGTTTTCTGGTACAACAATAACTGGTTCCAATCTGGAGTCTTCACCAACTCCAGCCAAAACCTGCTTGGCGTTGGTTGGCTCGAACGACAAGGGCAAACCAATCTTTATAACACAACCGAGCAGACTCTCATCACCTACTCTATGGCGCATGATACTCTGTTCAAACCTGCCGATGGCAAGGTCATCCTGGGCGGTTATGCCTTCGTCGTTCCACCGACGGCCTCGGCGTCCAGCACCTATCAGATCCAGCTCGGCCGCCCGTCCGCCACTATCAAAGGCATTGGCAGTCCGAATGACAGCGTGTATATCGCGCTGCCGGTAACCGGCTCCTTGAGCAATGGTGCTATCAACTCTATCAAGGACGTCTCGATCGGCCAGCGCTTTTACCTTGCCGGCGATTCGTCTCCGTTCCGTTGGTTCAATGCCGGCGACTTCGGCGACACCAATCTCGACAACAGCGACGTCATGCAGGTCTTTCAGTCCGCTGTCTATAATCTGAATTATCCGCCGCTCGGCAGTGACTTCTTCGACAGCATGGACTCCTGCGGCGCTCTCGGCGTGGATAGCGGCAATGGCTACCTGGTGGCCGGTGCTCTCCTCACCGACCCTCAAAAAGATGGCCTCTTTGATGGGAATGACACTCTGATCAACCAGATTGCTTTCGGCGATGGCCAACTCGACGTCTGCGACGTGTATGTCACCTTCCGTCGCTCGCTTGACCCGTCTTTGAGCCTGTTCCGCCGTTTCTGGACCAATGGCGTCCTGGGCGCCACTACTTATCCCAATGGGCCCATCGCACCGCCACCCGTTCTCCTCGCGCGCAAATCGGCTTCGGTCAATTTCGCTAGCGGCGATATCCGTGCTTCGGCTGGTCAGACGGTCCAAATCCCCGTTACCGCCGCCGTGTTCGGCAGCTATCCGCTGCGCGTGTTGATGCTCGGATTGACCGTCCAACCGCTCGACGGTTCGCC
>CAZUVM010000188.1:0-35968 GCA_964623885.1 uncultured Verrucomicrobiota bacterium | reverse complement strand
TCGCGGCTCTTGCCGTTGTTCGACAAGGTATCGCCCGTGAGGATTGGCACATCCCACAAGGAGGAACCGGCGGTATCCAGTCCGGCGCCGGGACCGGCAGCAGGATCGGGCACACGCGGCAGATTATCGTTGGCTTCCTGGGAATAGGTATTAATGGCCAGCCCGATCTGGTGGAGATTACTGAGACACTTGGTGCGCTTGGCTTTTTCTTTGGCATTGCTCAAAGCGGGCAGCAGCAAAGCGGCAAGGATGGCAATAATCGCGATGACCACAAGCAACTCAATAAGGGTGAACCCGCGATCGAGTTGGTGCTGGTGTTTCACAGGGATGCAACTTGAAGCGAAAAGGTTTCAAAAGCCACTGGACATTCGTTCTATGTCACGGGACGTGGGACGTCCTTGGCCCGCGGCGCTTTGACGGGATGATGCGCTCAGGAAATTCTTCATGCTCTTGTCGCTTCGAGGCTGCTGCGCGCCGGGACGTCGCGCGCTCCTTCCCGAAAGCTTTTCAAATTGCGGGTGCCGGGAATTGGCATGGTCCGTTCGCGGTCGGTGCGTCCCGCCTTGACGCATCGGTCACACCCTGTTGGAATCAATAGACTCAGAGTCGCGTTGAATGATTCGAAAGGCACGTACAATAGCTCTCCTGCTGCTGGCGGTTGCCGCATCCATTGGGAACGCCGCCACAACAAAGCAGCAGTCGCTGGACGAATGGCGCAGCTTGACCGCTTCGAACGCGCCACCGCCGCGAGTCTTTGTTAAAGGCGAGCAGGTGCGTTTCTTTTTTCCCCACGATGGCGGGGTGGAAGCTTTCAGCGCGCATTGGAGCCACCTGCGGGTGCCCAGCGGCCATTATCGGGTCCATTCTGCGCTGTTGCGCTGGGACCAACGCCTGGCACGCATGCCGGAGCGCGAACGAAGCTGGCATGAAGCCACCGTCATCGCCGGAACGGAATGGAGGCAACTGGCCACGAATCTGGTTGCCGAGCTGGCGCCAAAGACGAATGGCCACGGAGTTTTTTACGCCGCGTTCCTGGCCGATCGCCTGCTCTATCGGGACGCGGAAGGCAATGTGCGGCTGGCATCGGCAACGGAGCTGCCGCAGAACGTCGTGATCGAGCATCGGTTTCCTATTGATGAGACGCTCGAACATATCGCGCGCGTGGTGGATTCTCACCTCGCCCAATTGCATCCCGGGGACACGATGTTTGTGCTCATGGCGCCCAATGCGAAGCGCTTCACGCAGCCGCTGCTGGTGGATCGGCAAACGCATCGATGCGTTTTCATTTCGCCGGCGGCCCTCTACGATACTTCCGAACGTGCGTTCAACCTGGCTACTACCGCGGACGGCCTGAGCGCATTGTTCATTGAAGGGCACGGAGTAGCGCTGCTGAAAAACCCAGTCTCCAGCGCGGCGCGGCTGGCGGACCTGGGGCTCCAAACTGTGGTGCGGTTCATGCGCCTGCCTTTGCCTAAGCCGGGCAATCCGCCTCCGCTGGCTCATCGACCGGAAATGGACCTGGCCGCCTGGGAACATTGGCTGGACCTGTACACCGGTACGCGGCGCGAGCAAGGCACGATGCAACTGCTCATCGATGGCGATCCGTTCTTTGCGCGACTACACGAGGCCATTGCCGACGCAACCAATCATCTGCGGTTCGACGTCTACATTTTTGATAAAGACGACATTGGTGTGGGCGTTGCCGATCAGTTGAAGGAACGCTCCGCTGAAGTGCAGGTTCAGGTCATATTCGACCGGCTGGGAAGTCTTGGCGCCGGGACGACCCCGCCGGCCACACCCCTCCCCGACGATTTCGTCGGCCCGTCGTCGATTCTTCCGTACCTGCGCAAAGGTTCGGACGTGCACGTGAGACCTTTTCTGAACCCGTGGTTTTCTTCCGACCATTCGAAAGTGTTGCTGGCCGACGGCTCGCGCGCATGGTTGGGCGGGATGAACCTCGGGCGGGAGTATCGCTACGAATGGCACGACATGATGGTGGAATTGGAAGGTCCGATTGTCGAATCACTGGAAACGGAGTTCAAACGCGAGTGGGCCCATGAGGGACCCCTTGGCGATCTGGCCTACGTCGCCGAATTAATCGCGGGCCCGCGTTACCGCGACCCGCTCACGGGAGTTGAAGTTAGCTCGGATGAAACGCCGGCCGCCGATCCGCCGTTACCGAAATCGGTTCGGGGGTTAGCCGATCCACCGCAAGCCGGCAGCGCCGCTCGGCGCCAGCACGAAGGCCTGGTTCCCGCCTTCCACATAGCAACGATTCAACCGCAAATCATTACTCCCAATCCGGTTCCGCCCCAACTCCGCCTCCTGCCCACCAAAACGCTGTGGAAACCATTTGCCTCAGCGGTGTTGGGTTCCCTGCGCAAGGCGCAAAAATACGTTTATGTGGAGAATCCATACCTTTTTGATAAACGGGTAATCCTCGGTTTGGTCAAGGCACGCAACCGCGGAGTGGATGTGCGGGTGGTGTTGCCGTGCGTGAATGATTTCAAAGCCGGCGGTCGCAGCAACCTTGTCATAGCCAACTACCTTTATGAGCACGGTGTTCGCGTTTATTTCTACCCCGGCATGACTCACGTTAAAGCCCTGTTGGTCGACGGTTGGGCATGCACGGGCTCAGCGAACCTCAATCACCTGAGTCTGCGCATCAACCACGAACAAAACGTCGCCACCTCCGATCCGGCTTTTGCGACTCGTTTGAAGCAGGATTTGTTCGATGCTGACTTCGCGCGATCTTACGAGCTGACCGCGCCGATCTCGGTGGATTGGGTCGATTTCCTGACGGACCTGGCCCTCGAAGGTTTTTGATGCCGGGTTGGCGATTCGTTTTGCGCTTGTTTCGCAGAGAGGCGGGGCTCATGATCCGCTTAGTCCCCGAGCATGGCGCTGCTAAATGAATTGGTTCGAACTGCACCCCTAGTATACCCGGGCATCAGCTGGCGTGACCGGCTTTCGCAGTTCAAGTACTGCGTGCGTGGCCTGGCATATGCCAGTCGAACGCACGAGTTATTTTGCGCGCTCCAGTCGCCCAAGCTGGCGCTCGTGGCGGAAACTCATCCAAGGATTCTGAGCAAACTGCAACGGCCGTACCTGCACCGGAACCTGACTCCGCGGCAGCGCCTAAAGGCGCTTCAATATCATTATCGTTTCATCGACCAGCATTTCACGGAACGGATGCTGGGGGATACTTTTGCGCGCCGGGGCTTTCTCATTGCAGCATTTTCGCCAGGTGATGCGGGGCGGTTTGGGCTGCGCCTGGTCTACCGCGACGAGTTCGAGAAAGAAGGCGAGCTGAGTCTCGTGTTCTGTGACGAAATGTCCGGAGCGAGGTTTTTCTCGCTGACTTTCTGCATAGTGGCGGGCGAACCGGGCGAGTCAGAGATCTTCGTTGGGGGCCTGCAGGGTTGCCGGGTGGTCAACGAACGTGAGCGCGTGGTGGCGATCACCCGAGCGATGAATGGCCTGCGACCAAAGGCGCTGCTGTTGTTTGCACTTCAGCAATTAGCTGAAATCTGGTCGATTGAGGTGATCCGCGCAGTCGGCGACGCAAATCATATCTATCGTCATTTCCGAAAGCGAAGGTCCTTTGCCTTTTCTTATGATGAATTCTGGATTGAGTGTGGAGGCAAGCCCGGGCGCGATAGTAACTTCACCTTGCCCGCCAAGCCCCAACTCCGCCCGCTTTCCGAGATAAAAGCCGGGAAACGTTCGATGTACCGTCGGCGGTACGCCATGCTCGAAGACCTGACCGAAGGTATTCGCGAACGCTTGCTACCCGTCGACAGTGCAAGGGCCGAATGCCCCAATGGGTTTGGGCCAAAGACACTTTCCCCGTTGGCGGTCGCCGCGGCGCGCGTCTCGGAGTGGTACATCTGAATCCAGTTGCGCTTTCCAGCGAAGGCGTTCCAATCTGTCGGCGGCATGAAAGTAACCATCCCCGAACAACTCAAAAGCACAGTGCCCCAGAACCAGTGGGGAAAAATCCTGGCCGCAACGCCGGTAATCATGACCGTGATAGCCACGATGCTCGCTGGTCTCGCTTCGAGCGAGATGACGCGGGCGCAATATGACCGCGCGCTGGGAGCGCAACTGCAATCAAAGGCGGGAGATCAATGGAGTTTCTTCCAAGCCAAACGCGTGCGCGCGGCCTTCCAGCGGAACACGGTCGATTTGCTGCAAATCAACGGTGATCTTCGCCCGCTGGATGCTGCACTCCTGCAAAGCAGTGTCCAGACGGCGCCAAACGATTCGGCCGAGATGGTGACGTGCAAAAATGAACTGAATTCAGCCCTGGCCTCCCAACCGGCACAGCAAGCCATCCAACTCATGAAGGCAGGCCAATTACCGGCCGGGGCCGCGCCGGCCGTCCCCGGCGAGAATATCAGGGTGGCGATGGAGGGCGTTGAGAATTCGAGGCCGGAGACGGAGATTTGGCAACGACTCCAGCAGGTCAGCGACCAGGAATTGGAAGCGGCACTGCGGGTAGCCTGCGATCACGTACAGGAGTTTGATGCCGGAACGAAACCGATCAACCAGGCGATAGATCGAGTGGATTCTTTGCTGGCAAAGCTGCGCCGGACGATGTCGGGCGGTCCACAGGGCCAGAGTGCGATCTATAAGGATTTTGCCGCAGCCCGCTTGCAATACACCGCGCAACGATATGAAGCGGAGGCGCGGCTGAACCAGGCGATCGCCAATATTTATGAGCTGCAGGTTCGCAAAAGCAATCATTCCGCCGAACGCCACCATGCCCGCAGCCAGCGATTCTTTTTCGGGATGCTCGCGGCCCAGGCCGCCGTGATTATCGCCACGTTTGCCATGGCCGCGCGTCAGCGGAATCTGCTCTGGTCGCTCGCCGCATTTGCCGGCATCGCTGCTATCGCGCTCGCTATATATGTCTATCTGTACGTCTGAGCTGCGGACGGGCTACTCCCAATCGCTACGGGTACGGCCGTTGCAGCCGAAAAAATTGCAGGTTGGCGGCGGGCGATTGGGTCACCACGATCTGGCCGCCGTTCGTTTGCAGTGCGGCCGACGAGGTGGTCCAATTGCCGGCGCTTAGGTTCGTGGTGGTCAGCAGGGTGAAGCTGCCGCCATTGGTTGCCGGCCATCTCAGAACAAGATTCGTGCCGGTCGGCGCGACAGACAAGGAAGGATTCGGCAAAATGCTGCCGGTGCCGATCAATTCCATATCGAAGCCGAGCGTGGCATTTGTAGGCGAGCTCAGATGCACTTCCACGGCCAGGAGGTTCGTGCCGGTCGGCAGCGCCGCGCCCATGCTAATATTGGTTGGGTAAAAAATGTGTGGCGTGAATCCGGTTCGCTGGCTCAAGGCCGGGCTGGTGTGATTGATCGGACCCGCTGGCATATTCGTGCGGAAAAGCTCCTGGCCATTCAGCCACACCACGGCGCCATCGGCACAAGCCAGGCGAACGTTGACATTGGTGACCACCATATTCCAAGGCACGACGAAGGAGCGGCGGAAGTAAGTGGTTGCGAATTTGTTGGTCGGGTCGGAACCAAAGCTGACGCTGCTGGCAGTGGCGGGGTCCCCATAGCCGAGCCGGGCGATGCCATGCGACCAGCCGCTATCGTCGTAGCCGGGCTGTGCCCAATTCGTTCCCAAGTCCTGCCCGATATCCGAGTATTTCCAATCCGCTCCGCCATTAATGTAGACCCGGGTTGCCTTGTTCGTGCGAATCAGGATTGTCTCGATCCGCGCTGCCCATTCCGCGGCAATGGCCTTTAACCCCAGCGGATTTGGATGCAGGTGATCGCTGAGAAACATGGTGCCGTAATCGACGGCTGAAAACATGTCCGCCAGGAAAACCTTTTGTCCGAGCGCCTGCCTTTGGTTAACCATCCATTGCAAGGCGGCATTATAGATAATGACGTTAGTGGCGTTCCAGTTGTAGCCAAGGCTCGCATCCTGCAACGTTGTGATTTTGGCAAGCAGCACGTTCGCGTTCGGCACGTTCGAGAAGATCACGCTTAGCAGGATCGGCATGTCGTTGGTTGCGACCATCCAGGGATCACGTCCATGCCCGATGTCATTGGCGCCAATCAGGATTAGCATCAGGTCCGGCCGATTGTTGGTGATGCGCAGGGCGTCGCCGACGATCTTTTGCAGATAAGCGTCAGTGGTGCTGTAATTATAAACCGGAAAAACTCCCGGCGGCCCAATGACCGCACCGCAATAACCTTCATGCTTGCGCTTGGTAAATCCGGTAACGAATGTGCTGAGGTTCCGGCCGGTATTGGTAAAGGCGATTCCGTTGCCGTCGAGCAGCGGTTGCAGGAAGAGACGCCAGGCGCCATTCGTAGAACAATCGTCGGTGATCGAATCGCCGACCGGCATGACCTTCATGAGATTGGTCGAGCTGAAATTAGTGAGAGTCAGCTCGCCTCGGACCGCCACTGCGGCGACCGCGTACAGGAGACTTACCACGAGTCGCACGCGGGAGGTAGATTTCATAAGGCAAGGTTCGGGAATTGCGTTCGTGCCGGCAATTAAAATGGGTTTTCCAAGTTTTTACTGCCTGGCGGAGGTCCCGGCGAGGCGGTGTTGATTTTTGATCGGGATATAAAATAACCGGACTTGCTTGCCTTCGGCCGACGAGCGGTATTGGTACAACCCAAACAGAACGGAAACTTTCTTGCGCTCCGGGGCGGCATCGCGACGGTAGAGATTCCACAGCAAAGATTGGCTGGAGGCGCCTGTCTCCGCATTTCTCTCGGTGCGCCAGAGGGAGTATATGGGCGCATAATCGCGTTCGATTTTATGGCTGCCGCGCAAAAAGGGCTCCAGGACCGCCAGCACCTGAAAACGGGTGTTGCCATTTAACTCGCGCCGGTGCGCGAACAAAGGAAAGAGATCAGTTTGCCGTCGCGTCTGGCCCGTTTCGGTGTTCTTTTCTTTGATATCATTGAAAAGAAAGAACGCGATGCGTGTGCGTTCGCGCTCGAGCGGCGCGGAATGAATGGCGTCGTATTTATAGATCGGCCAGAGATAGAAATTATCCACAAGGGTCGGTGTATGGGCGTGACTGAAGATCGGCCAAAAACGCGTCATGGTTTTGCCTTCGCCCCGCGCAATAACCCAGAACATCCACGGGAAATCCCATTCGCGGTACTTCTTTTCACGGTCGTCGACTTTGGAAAAGAACGGCCAAAGCAGCGTTGTCGAATCGCGCTGCGGCGAGCGCGTGAACGCATAAAACGGAATGAGCGCCTGGTTGTGCATTGGGTTTTCGGTTCCCAGACTGTCGCGTTCGTCATAGTAGAACGGCCAGACCACGAAATGATGATCGTACCCGGGAATCTGTTCCGCATCCCCCCAGATGTTCGTTTTCGTGGTCAGGTCCTTGTGTTCTTCGCCATAAAACGGCCAGAATTGCCAACCTGTCAACCCGGGCCCATAGCGTACATGGACAAAGGGATAGACGTAATTCTCCGTGATCATGTCCTTCTTCCGCGTCTTTGCATAAAAAGGGAACATGACGAAGAAGATTTCGTCGTGAAACATCCGGTGCTGCAGATGGCCATAAAAGGGAACCAATGCCGTGTAGTTCTGGCTGGGATCCGATGATCGTTGTTGGAAATAAATTGGGTAGAGCGTAAGCCGGTTCCGGTAATCCTCTGTTTGGGTCCGGCCTCCCGCAAAACTTAGCAATTGAAAGAATTGCAGACGATATTGCCCGCCGAATCGCGTATAAGTCACCACCGGATAAACAAAGTCAAATTCCTGACTCTCCACCGCCGGGTCCTTCGCGTAGGAAAAAATCGGCGGAAAGGCAAGGGTCTCCTCAGTTTCCTTTTGTTCTTTGTAGAAGAATGGCCCCGCAGCTTCCGTGCGGTGACCTGGAGCCAGAGTCAGGGGAAACTGGTCGTAGATGAATCCAGCACTCAAGGCATCAGCGGCTGAGGCTCGAATTGCGCAAAAAACCGAAATGAGCACCGCAAAACCACCCAATAAGGTCAGAACAGATCCACCCTGTAAACTTTCCCAACGCCCAAAATGGCAGCTCGCCTGGCTTTTCGCCGGTTCGATGCCTGCAATACAAGGACTTGCGCTGAGGTTTGGATTCAAACACGCAGCCATAGCCAATTGGAAAAGGAGATAGCCGGGAGAAGGTTCGATAACGTTACCGAAACCGGGGTTTTACGCCAATTCCGCCCTGTTAGATAGATATTGACATTAAAACCCATTTTTTCTAATGTGTTCTCATACCTGAGGTTTTTAACCTCGGTTCCTCCCGACCCAGTGTCGATCGTGCATTGTCGGCACTGGGTTGTTTCTTTACTGCAGGTGGCCGCATCAATAGGTTCAATAACGCGGGCAGAAAGGTCAGGCCGGCGATCATGCAGGTCGCTAGACCAGCGGACATAACCTGCCCCAGGCTTTGAATTCCCTGATGTTTTGCCAGCATTAAACTCCCAAACCCGGCGATGGCTGTCAGCCCCGACACTAGCACTGCTTTTCCTGTACTCCGTGCCAGGATATTCGGGGTTTGCTCCTCTGCATAACGGTTTAATATATGGATGCCATTGGTGACACCGATGCCGATCACCAAAGGCAGGGTCATGATGTTGGCCGGATTGAGCGGCACACCAAGCGCTCCCATGAGGCCGCCCAGCCAGAGGAATCCCACTCCAACCGGCACGAGGGAGAGGGCGACGCAGAATGGGCTGCGGAAGTGGAATAGAACGAGGAAAACGATAGCCACCAACGAATACCGGGCAGCCTCTTCATAGCTTCGTTTTAGCAGGTCCGTGTAATGATAAAGCTGAACGGGAGTCCCCGTCACGTTCGGATAAACCCTTTCCACTTGCTCGATGAATTCTTTTTGATTGGGGCGCTGCCACAAGTCCTTCTTCGGATATACCATGAGCAAGTACTGGCCGGTCACGCCAATAAAGCGGTCGCGCAGAGCCTGGGGTAAATCCTGCACCCGAAGCGGTCCGCTGTTATCCTGGTCGCGCAACGACTGGAAGGTCTCCCGGATATCATCGAAAAGCGCTGTCTGATAACGCGCCAGCTTGACTGCATGATTGCCGGAGATCTCGTTGCCATTGAGCATCGTCTTACGCAGATCGATGATGGCCTGGCGCAAAGAAAGGAATTGCTTGGCCAGCCCCGGTTCTTCGGCCTGCGACTCATCGTAGGCCATTCCCAAATATCCATAGAGCGAGTAAAGCGTCGCGCTCAGTTGGGGGATGTCCACAGGACGGGCATCCGGCGCGGGGAATCTAATTGAGGCCAGGACATCTTTGATTTCGCCAATGGTCTCCAGCTTAGTGGGTTGATCTTCCGTGAGGAATGGGGTCATCGACTCGACACTGCCGACCGCAGGCAAATTGGTAATTTGCTGTTCGAGCAACTGCGCCTCCTGCAGGTTGGTGGCAATGACGGCGCCGAAAAGAACGGACTTATCCGCATCGAGCAATTTTCGCTCGAACTGGACCGCCGGCAGTCCGGCGCTTTGCATGTGCAGCAGGTCGTAATCGAAATACACTTTATGGATTTGCGTCGCGGCGGCGGCGCAAAGAATCACGGTTATGATGGTGACCAGCACGGGCCGCTGGAGCCAAAGGTTCTCGATGCGCGCGCGGCGGGCATCCACGTCTCCCTGCTGGTGGTCGATCACGTTTTGGCGGCCCTTGAGCAGGAGCACGGGCAGCATAGTGAGCATGGGTATCAGGCAAACCAGCAAGCCGCCGCCGCAGATAATGCCCATCTCCTGTATGCCTTTGAAGTTTGTGAACGACATCGCCAGGAAGGCTCCGGCGGTAGTAAAGGCGCCAGTAAAGATTCCCTGTCCGGTGTACACAATGGCCTTATTGAGGGCCATGGCTTCAGTCCGACCCCGGCGCAACTCCTCTTCGTAACGGGAAATCAAATGCACTCCGTAATCAATCGCCAGACCAATGAGAATCGGAACAAAGGTGATCGTGAGGATATTCAAGTGACCAACCGTCGCGGTGGCGAATGCCATCGTATAGCCGAGACCAACGATCAAGCAGAGGGTTGCTTTTACCGGCCGGCCGGTTTCCTGATACCCATAAATGAAGATCAAAGAGCAGAGCACCAGTGAGACCACGCTGGCCAGCGCCGTGTCTTTTTGCGACTGCTCCATTTCATCGTGTTCCAGCACCGACTCGCCGGTGAAGCCTACATTGATGCCCGGCACTTCCAGCCGGATCTGGTCGACAAGCTGTCGCAGCCGGTCGACGGCGTCGCCATTCAACTCGTCTGTAGGCGCCTGGCAGGTAACGACGTAAATCGTGCCGTGCGCAAAGGTAATGTAGGTCTGCTGCTCAGTGTCCGGGTCCTGGCTGAACAGGGCATTGACACCCGGTGACGGCGGGACGCCCGTGAGCCGCAAACTCCGCGTCGCCCCGGTCACGATGCGCTCGATGGCCGGAAAAGCCTTGATGAGCGCATCGGTTTCGGCGCTCTTCTCACGCTTGGCAGTTCGGAACTGCTTGTTAATTAAATTGAAGAATGAGACCAGGTTGCTTGTCCCGCTGAATTGCTGCAGAAACGGCTTGTAATCAGCGAGCGTTTTCTTCAATTCCTGCAGGTCGGGTTCGGGCACGAACAGCAGGGCCTTGGAGCCAAGCATCGTCAGATCGCGCCGGTACATCACGTCGCGGAAAAGATTGGTTTCGGCCTCGAGGCGCGCGCCCAGGCGCTCGACAAATTGCCGGTTCTTCTCGGGGTCTTCACTCTCCGCGACGACGACCAGGTCGTCCTGCGTAGGGAATTCCTTTTTGAATTTCAGGAAATTCTGATGATAAACCTTGTTGGTGCCGACCAGGTTGCTGCGGCTGGTATCGAACTGCAGGGGTTTAAGGCCGAGCGGCGGCACTCCGAAGATCACGTACAAGACGCACAGGACAAAAAGCACGATCTGCGGGTAAACCAGCCAGCGGCGGTAACGCAGGATCGCTTCCGCCAGTCGAGCCAGTGCCTTCGCGACCAGTGAATCCTCGGTCAACCGTTTAATCTTCATCCCGCTCGCTTCGATGCCGTCAGGAGAATTCGGCGTTCGAATAGACCTCCTTCACGTCATCATGATCTTCCAGCGCTTCGATCAGGCGGTTGACCGCCGTGGCCTGCGGCTCAGCTAAAGGCACGGTGACCGACGGCAAGGCCGTCACTTCGGCGGCAGCCGGTTTGATCCCTTTGGCCTCGATTTGTTTGTGAACCGGTTCAAAGTGGCCGGGATCGGTCAGGATTTCGTAACCTTCAGGCTCCGCCTTGAAATCCTCAGCGCCCGCCTCCAGGGCGACCTCCATCAATTGGTCCTCATTCGCGCCCTCGCGCGGGACTATAATTTGGCCCTTGCGATGGAACAAACGGCTCACCGCGCCTTGCGCCGCAATGGTTCCACCGTTCTTGGTTACCAGGCTCCGAATCTCCGAGGCGGTGCGGTTTCGGTTGTCGGTGCTGAGTTCGACCAGAAGGGCAACCCCGTGTGGTCCGAAAATCTCATAAGTCAAGTCTTCGAAATTGGACGTTTCACCACCCCCGGTGCCCTTCTTGATGGCCCGCTCGATGTTATCATTGGGCATGTTGGCGGCGCGGCACTTGAGCAGCACCATCCGCAACCGCGGGTTCATCGTCGGATCGCCGCCGGCCAGCTTGGCGGCGATGCTGATTTCCTTGCTTAGTTTGGAAAAGATCTTGCCGCGCTTGGCATCCAGCGCGCCTTTGAAATGCTTAACTTTGGCCCATTTACTATGTCCCGCCATGTGAAAATGATTGATCTGCGTTAGTTAATAACTGATTGCCGCGGTTGCCCGCGGCAAATGCTAGCGGGTCGCTTCGACCGATACCGCGGTCCCATAACAAAGGACCTCGGTAATGCCCGCTGAGATTTCGGTGGCGTCATACCGCACGCCAATCACCGCGTTGGCGCCCAACTCGCCCGCGTGCTCGAGCATCAGATTGAACGCGTCCGCGCGTGCTCGGTCGCAGAGCGAGGTATACAGCGAGATATTGCCGCCGAACAGGCTCTGCAGACTGGCGCCGAAGTTGCCCACGATCGACCGTGACCGGACGATAATCCCGCGCACAACGCCGAAAGATTTGACCACCCGATACCCCGGCAATTCAAACGTGGTCGTAGTTAAAGGATGCGTCATCGCTTACCGTTCCAGAAAAACACAATTTGGCAACGCTTGGAATGAAAAAATCTAGGAGTGGAAGTATTGGGCTTTCTTCAAGTGCCAAACGATCGTGCCCCCGTGGAGCAGGGCGAGCACCAGCAAGCCCGCGCCGGAGTAGTGCTCCATCCGCAGCAGACTCTTCTCGCTGAATTTTCCGCGGCCCAGCGAAACGACCCAACTCAAGCCCAGAAACCACGAGCCGACCCCCAGGGCCACACCAGTGACGCAGGCGATCTTGCCCGGCCAGTCCGGCGAGACCCATTCACGCGAAATGAAATTGGCCGCCAGGATAATCCAGAACACCAACACGCCGACGTTGCCCATGACGCGCACCATCCCCGTCATAAACGCGGAGTGGGGTTGATACCGTTCCTCCACGCGCGTCTCGAATCGTTCGGCGACTGCTCCGAACTTAACCGGGGGCTCGAGCGAACGCGCGGAAAGAAATTTGAAGCCTAAAAACAGCATGAAAACAAAGCTGCCCAATTCCATCGCCGCCTGGATGTAGCCGCGGGTGAAAAACGAGGCAAAGCCGGTGAAGGCGATGAAACAGTAGATGACCTCCATCACGGTCGCACCCAATCCAATCAACGCCGCCCAACCGAATCCGCGCCGTGCTCCTTCGTTGAGAATCGTCAAATTGATGGGGCCGACCGGTATTGAGAGCAACAGCCCGCTCAAAAAACCCGTCAACCCGGCCAGCAGGAGAGGATGAAGGTGGAGCATCGAATCTACGCTGCTTCTCCTTCTTCCTCATCTTCATCCTCTTCGATTTCGCGGCGGACCTGGCGCGAAATCCGAGGCCGGATGAATCCGTACACCAGATAAAGCGTGAAGAATACCGGAAGCGCATAGAACAGGATGAACTTCCACAGAACGACGAGGAATCCAATGACCAGCGCGGCGATAATCGCGCGCTTGAAACTGCTGGGCGAACGCAAACCCAGGGATTTGAAACTGGGATATCTCACGGTGCTGACCATCATGGCCGAAAGGAACAGGAGCACTGGAATCAGGAGATAACTCCAATTGCCGAGCGTGCGATCTTTCTGGTTCAGCTCGATGATCAGCAGCGTCAAAGACGAAACCAGGCCGGCGGCGGAAGGGATCGGAAACCCAAGGAAATCTTTAGTGGTTGCATGGTTCGCCTGCGCAGCGAGGCAGTTGAAGCGAGCCAGCCGAAACGCGCCGCAAATGAGGTAAATCGAGGCAATGAACCAGCCCCATTCCGGATGACCTTCGAACAACGCCACCTGCTTGAGGACCACGCGATGGACCAGGAACGCCGGCGCGGCGCCGAATGAGATCAGATCCGCGAGCGAATCGAACTCGCGGCCGAAGGGGCTCTCCACGCCGCCCATACGCGCCACGCGCCCATCCAACAAATCGAAAATGCAAGCGAGCAGGATGAAGCCGAGGGCGACCTCGATTTGGTGGAAGTCGCCGGTCGAAATATCGGCTTCAACGATTTTGGTCAGCGCGACGAAACCGCAGAACAGGTTGCCCGCCGTAAGGAGATTGGGCAGAAAATAGATCTTAAGTTTTGGCTCGGCGGAGTCGGCAGATGACGGCGAAGGAAGTGACATGGGTCAAGCGCACAATTCCGCGAGAACCGTTTCACCGCCGACCGTGTTGTCACCAAGTTTAGCCCGGATCTTGGCATTGAGCGGCAGGTAAACGTCAACGCGCGAACCGAATTGGATCAGGCTAATGCGGTCGCCGCGCCGGACCTCGTCGCCTGCTTGCGCGAATGGCACGATGCGCCGGGCAATCACCCCGGCGATCAGGCGGACGCCGACTTTTTGGGCCGGTGGCTCGCTGGCTTCAAAGCCCAGCAACACGTTTTCATTATGCATCGCGGATTCCGTCCTCAGCGCGTTCAGGAATTGGCCGGTGGAGTATTTGAAGAAGCTTACCTTGCCGGTAATCGGCGCATTCTGCACATGCACGTTCATGACTGAAAGGAACATCGAGACCCGCTGGCATTCGCCTCCCATAAACCGCGGTTCGGTGATTGTATCGATGGCGTCGATTTTGCCGTGTCCGGGCGAAACCACCAGGTTGGCGCCGGTCGGCACGCGCGCGTTCGGGTCGCGAAAAAAATAGAGCGTGAAGATGGCAAAGAGAAACCACAGCGCGATCACGAAAGGCGTGATGGCGACCGCCACAGCGGTGATCACCGCAACCACGGTTCCGGCGAAAACTCCCAGTCCCCAAATGATCGCCGCGGCAATAAAGGAGAGGAGGATCATTTTGAAGGCCGCCCTTCTGGCCTTGCCGGAATGTTTCATGCGTCCCCAAATTAAGACTTAAACCACTCGGGTCAAAGGCAAAGTTCGTCCGCCGCCGGCGCTAGCGTGGAGCATGAAGCTTTGCTTTCAAGTTCCGATTGGCATCGGCAATGCAAGCGACCAGTTCCGGGTTGCGATCCCGGTCGATGTCAAACCGTTGTGGATCGTTTTGATCACCGGCCCGATCGGATTGATAACACCACCAGTAACTCAGCGGAACACCGGCCTCGATGACGTCGTTTAGTGTTTTCACAACCCATGGCCTGGCGGCTTTGGCGTCGTCGTAAGTTTCGAAATAGTCGGGCGTTTCGTGCCAAACTTTGTTGTCGCTCCGCGCGATCGCATGCAGTCCTATTTCCCCGATCATCAGCGGTTTGCGCAACCGTTGGGCAATCGTCATGTAACCCTTATCGTCCAGCCACATCTTGGCGCCGTTCGTACCTATGATGGCGTAGCCCGGTTTGTTGTCCGGATAGGAATGAATGTCGATCAGGTCGACGGCGGAGTTCGCGTAGAGCAGCTCGAAACATTTGAACTGTTCTTCAAAATTATCGGTTCTCCAGCCTTTGCCCTGGTACAGGTGCCACTGGCTTTCGCGCATGTTCGAGCCGCCGCTGCTGACCAGGCGCAACGGATCGGCAGCCTTAACGCATTGGGCAACATCGTCGAAGAAACCGGCCACCTCCTTGAGCGTCGGCATGCGCTCACCATTATAGACACGGTCCGCGTCGCCGATATCGGCCGAGAGGGTGACCTCATTGGAAATCTCCCACATCAGCACCGCTTTGCGATCGCGATAGCGGGCTACCGTTTCATGGAGGTAACGATAGAGCAGTTTACGGCCACGGGATTCCCGGTTCGCAATCAACTCGCGCTGTTGCTCCTCGCCAAAAACCCAACCTCTGCCGCTCACCAATTTCGTGTCGGTAAACGAAGCTGCGCTGAGCGACCACACGACGCGAATATCGTGCGCATCGCATAATTCCAGCATCTTATCCAAAGCGGCGTAAAGGTTTACTCGCTTTTGCGATTCGGCGTAGGAGTCGGGGCCGGCAGGCCCCCAGGGGAGCGCAAAGACTCGAATGGATTTAAAGCCCAATTCGTGCAAGTTGCGCAGAGCTTTATCCTGCGCCTGGACCATAACGTTTGTCGCATTCAACGCCTTGCCTTCAGCCAACTGATCGTACAGTTGCCAGAACAGATCGAACTTGTTGAAACTGATTTCCGCGTACGGAGCGCCCTCCAGAAAAAACCGGCCATCTTTAATTGACAGCACATCCTGTGGGGTCAAGACCGCATGGAGAGAGCCTGGCAATGCCAGCAGTAGCCCAATGAACCACAATTTCATGGCGAGATTCGCGATCGAAAAAACCGGCTGAGCGGGCCCACGCCGTTCGTCTCCGTAACCTGGATTGTCCCGCCCGTCCCGGGTAAATTGCTGGCATCGAGACTCCAGGAGGTCGTCAGCAGAGTGTCCACGTGCATCACATCGTAGCTTTCGCCGAGAAATGTGGTGAATTGGAGCACAACGTTCTTGCCGATTACACTTACGCCGATGATTTGCGGTGGGGCATTGGTCGTGAATTCGTCCGCGCCGATGTCCGAACGCGCGCCTCGCGGGCGGCGATCGCCGTCAAAATCGTTGGTTATCGTCGAAAGCGTGAGTCCCTTGTCGATTGCATTTGTGGCCGAGGCCAATAAATGCAAATCGGTCGTGGCGGCGCTTACGAACATTGCAGACGTCGCTGTGACCAAATTCGAACTCAGGGTGGCGGTGGCGCTGTCGCGCAGATGAATAGGCGCGTCGGACAGGATGTTCCGGGCGGTGCCGTTAGTCGTAGTGGCGAAGCGAAATTCAACCGCATAAAACTCATTGCTGTTAAGCAGGACCGTGTTGTTGTCGATTTGCGTGCCGGGCGAGTTCCAGGCGATGAGCGAGCCGTCCGAGTTGGCCGTCCGGGTCGCGCTCATCAAGCCAGGCACCAGGACGACAAAATTGTTGCGAATAGCGCCGCCCGCATGGTCGAAGAAGGGTGTGGTGTTTTGCAGACCATAAGCCACCGCGCGGTCTACGTTGAGGAAGGTATTCTGCTCGGTGAGCGTGTTCACCGAATGATTCCAGAAGAGCACCGACGGATTCCACAGGTAAGCAGCGGTATCAGGGTTGTGCAGGTTTTTAAACAGGTTGCCGCGGATGATCCAATTCTGCGCTGCATGGGCGCTGATACCGTTGAAGTAGCCTACGCCGGAGCCGTGGTCGCCCGGGGGGCTGCCTGTGTATTCGAACCAGCAATACTCGACTAGCCCGTTGTTCACGCCCAGACCAGCGTTGACGTCGGTGGGATTTGATTTGATGAACTGCGACCCGGCGTTGATCAAGCGCACGCAATAGACAAATGGCGACTGCGCGCCGGAATTAAAAATGATTTCGTTGTCCCAGGTGTCGCGGATGGTCAGATGGGCGATGGTAGTGTTGGTGCCGTTGGACCAGACGCCGAACGGGACGTTGCCATAATTGGTGTTGTCCATGCCTTTACCGACCAGCACGACATTTGTGCTGCCGGCGGCACCGCGGATAGTGACGTTGTTCCGGCCGTTGATGTAGAGCGTGCTGGTGAGGTTATAGACGCCATTCGATAGAACAATGGTGTCGCCGCTTTGCAGGTTGCCCATCGCCGTTTGCAGTTGCGGTTCGGTGCTCACGTTCACAATTCGGGTTCCCGTGATCGGCAGAGGCGGCGCATTACCCGGCGAAGCCGCCTCCAACGCCACGGCGAGCACGACACACAGCGCGACGACTACGAGCGCTTTCATCAAGACCCATAGTTGCTGGTCCACTTCCAACATCAACCCTAAACGGTCGCAGTGAACGAACCGGTGAAAAAGCCCGGCACTTTGGCGCCTTACATTTACCATCAGCGCGACAAATACCCTCCCAAACCCCTTGTTTCTTCGTTGACCACGCGCTCGCCGCCGCTATAGTTCGCCGTCAAATTTGACACTTAAACAGAAACTTGAAATATGGCAGTGAAGGTTGCAATTAACGGATTCGGCCGGATTGGACGCCTGGTTTTCCGGGCGATGGTCGAACAGGGTTTGGTCGGCAAGGACGTCGAGGTCGTGGCGGTCGGTGATATCGTCCCCGCTGATAACCTGGCCTACCTTTTAAAATACGATTCCACGCAGGGACGGTTCAATGGCACGGTCGGGTCTGCCAAGTCCGCCGCGGATAAACCGGAAGACGACGTGCTGATCGTGAACGGACAGAAGATGCTGGTCGTCAGCGCCAAGGATCCTTCTCAATTGCCGTGGAAACAACTTGGCGTGGATCTCGTGATCGAATCGACCGGTCTGTTCACCGACGTCGAGAAAGCCAAAGGCCATCTTGCCGCCGGCGCCAAGAAAGTCATCATCAGCGCTCCCGCCAAAGGCGATTGCCCGACGCTGGTCATGGGCGTGAACCACGAGAAGTACGATCCCAAGCAGCACCATGTAGTCTCGAACGCGTCCTGCACTACAAATTGCCTGGCACCGATCGTTTATGTCCTCCTCAAAGAAGGCTTCGGTGTGGAAGAGGGGTTGATGACCACCATCCATTCCTACACCGCAACTCAGAAGACGGTCGACGGCCCCAGCAAGAAAGACTGGAAGGGGGGCCGCAGCGCCGCGATTAACCTGATTCCGTCCACCACTGGTGCCGCCAAAGCCGTCGGCCTCGTCTTGCCCGAAGTCAAAGGCAAGCTCACCGGCATGGCGTTTCGTGTTCCTACTCCCACCGTCTCGGCGGTCGATCTTACCGTGCGGACCGTCAAAGAGACGAGCTATGCTGAAATTAGCGCGGCCATGAAAAAGGCCAGCCAGACTTATCTCAAGGGCATCCTCGAGTACACGGAAGACGAGGTGGTCAGCACCGACTTCATCCATTGTAAGGCTTCCTCGATTTACGACCAGGGCTCAGGCATCGAGCTGAACAAACGTTTCTTCAAGCTGGTGAGTTGGTACGACAACGAATGGGGCTATAGCTGCCGCGTTGGCGAATTGCTCAAGTACATGATCCAAAAAGGAATCTGAGCCAGCCTCAAATTTGAAGATTGCCAAGGGCGGTCCGGCAACGGCCGCCCTTTTGAATTAGTCAGTTTTGTCTGTTCAGTGTTCGGCCTTCATCTTGTGCTCGAACTTCTCGACCTTGGGCCGAATGACCACCTGGCAATATCCCTGGTTCGGGTTGTTGCGATAGTAATTCTGGTGGTAACCCTCCGCTGGATAGAATTTCTTCAGCGGAATGATTTCGGTCACGATGGGATCGCTGAAACGCTTCTGGGCTGCCGCCTTTGATTTCTCGGCGGCCAGTTTTTGAGCGTCGCTGTTATATAAAATGATGGAGCGATACTGTGTGCCGGTATCGGCCCCCTGGCGGTTCAGCGTCGTGGGATCGTGCGCGTCCCAGAAAGTGTCAATGATCTTCCCGTACGAGACTAATTTGGGATCGAATTCAATTTTGATCACCTCGGCATGGCCGGTTGTTCCGGTGCAGACCTGTTTGTAGGTGGGGTTTTCGGTCGTACCGCCGGCATAGCCGCTGGTGATCGATTTGACCCCGGGCAGCATCTGGAATAAGGCTTCGGTGCACCAGAAGCACCCGCCTCCCACCACCGCGCTCTCGAGTTGATTTGTCGTGTTCTCCATAGGTTTCGGCTGTGCCTGGCCGGTCGCAATTCCACCCAACCACAGGCCCAGCATTAAGGCAACTCCAGTCTTCATAGGATAGGCCCATCTTCGCACAATTCCGCTTGTTGGACAAATCCGCCGCCGAAGTCCGTCTGGCTAGGTCAACCCCTGCAATCGAAAATCCAAAGGATTTGTCGCCGGCGATTGTCTTATCTGCTAAAAGTTTGCGAAGATGGCCGACTCAGAAGGAAAACGGCGGGCGTGCTTGGGAATGGCACGGCATGTTTTGCCTTTGATGATGCTGGCCGTCGTGGTGCTGGCCAAGGCAGCCGCCGCGCAGACGGTTGCGGCGCGTCTGGCTATAGTGGTTCAGGCTCCGGAAGCGTCGCAAGCCGGTGAACTGCTGACCGTCGAACTCTCGCAACACAAAGACGTTCAGTTGCTGGAGCGGTCAGAAATCGATCGGATTTATCGTGAGCAACAGCTCTCAGTTTCCGGAAAGGATTACTTGCGACTCGGCCAGGTCCTCGGCGCTGATGGGTTGATCCTTTTGGAGCCGTTCAAAGCCGCAACTAATATGTCCCTGGGCTTGAGTTTCATCGCCGTAAAGCCGGGCGTTCTGCTGACGAGCGAGCGATTTTCCTGGTCAACCGCCGGCGCGGCCAATTGGGCTGCTGGTATAAATCGACACCTGTCGCCGCTCCTCTCCAAGGCGACCGTTCTGAGGAAGGATGCTGTGCCGATCTCGATCGTGAGTCTTCGTTCGGCGGTCCAGTCGCCAGAGGGCCGGGACTTGGAGCACCAACTGACTTTGCTGCTGGGCGAGCGCTTAAGCCACCAACGCGAGCTCTTCGTATTGGAACGGCGCAACTTGCAAGTGCTGACTTCGGAGAAAGCACTGCAGGGACTCGATGACTCGTCGTTTTGGAGCGGGAGTTTTCTGCTGGAAGGAACGCTCGATCCCGAAGGCTACTCGCCGCAGGTGCTGACCATCCGAGCCCGGCTGGTCCCGCCACGCGGCGGAACGCCTCAAACGATGGAGGTGAGTTGCAGCCGAACCAACCCCGCAGCGGGTGTAGAGAACCTCGCCACGCGCGTGCTGGCGGCCTTGAAGTTGCAGTCGACGGCGGAACCATGGAACGCTGCGGAAGAAGGCGACCGGTTTTTTGCTGACGCCAATTGGGCGTATCGTTGGGGACTGCTGGCCCAGGCGCAAGCGGCGAGCGAGTCGGCTTGGGCGCTCGGGCGGCGGACCGAACCCTTGGCCGCACTTCGCATTCAGGCCTACGCCGACGCCGCCGTTCCGGTTTGGACCTTCGGTGGCAACATCTACATCCCCGGATTGCCCGATCCCGTCAAGCTCAACCCCCTGCTGCGCGCGCTTGAGTTATTCAATCATGATTGCGAGCTCGGCTTTACCAACGGCGCGAGGCTAAACGAGGAATGGTACTTCAATGGACTTCGCCTGTTCCGCTGGGCGATCGCCACTCTCGACGGCTATTATCACTGGGCTGAACTGACGGAAGCCCACCAGGCCCAGCTCACCGAGCTCCGGTCGCAGGCGCGCGAGCTACTTGAGTTGCTCGACACCAAGCCACCGATGGATCCCTCCCAAATGCGGGCGCGTTTTGTACGCGTCCGTTCGGAAACCGTGTCGATGAACCAGGAACTGGGCATGTTCGACTTGGTCAAATGGAACGAGGGCGGTCTTTTGTTCGAGCGACCCGAAGATAGCCTGCCATTGTTCCGCTCAATGCTCGAACAAGGCTATGCAGCGTCCAACCTGCCCCGCATCATCGGCTGGCAATGGGAGCAACGGAAAACCGTGCCGAAGGTTTTGCGAGGATTCATGGACGGACTTTGTGCCTCAACCAATCCGGCCACGCGACTTGGGGGATTGACCTTAAAGCTGGCGCATACACCCTTTTATCCCGAAATCACCTTTCACGAACGCGAAAACGTATTGGTGGGGGCTCTGTGGGACTGCCGTGATTGGGTGTTGAGCACTGCCGAGCATGCCGCGGCGTTGGGGCAAACCGAAACGATCCTGCGCCATGCTTATGGGGACGAGGATGTCAACGTTCACTTCACGCGCGAACCCTTCGCCGGTGCCCGCTATCAGCTCGAACGGGAATTCCTGCTGAGCTCGACCAATTTTGACAACCGGCGCTTCCAAATCATTTTTCCGCCGGCATATCTGCAAATGCCGTCGGACCAGGCCCGGGATTTGGCAGCCGCGATGGAGCATCTGGTGCGAAAAGATAATTTCGTGTCGATCATTCGAGACCGCTTGCGCGCGCGGGGCGGCCTGCCGCCTTTAGAAACGAACGCTCCGCCAGTCGTGCCCGTCTTCCCGGCGGAGGAACCGTTGACGGCTCGATTTGTGCGCTGGAAGCAGCCGCCGGGTGGAGCACCGGGTCAGCATGCTCATTTCGAGCGGCTACTCGCGCGCGATGGCCGGCTCTGGGCCCTAATCACCTTCCTTGGCCAGTATGAAACGTTCTCTTTTCACGGCCCCCGCCTGTGTGTTTCGGTAGACCCTCAGAGCGGCAGCTGCGATGAGTTCCCTTTCCCGGAGAGGCTGGGACAACCCGATAATCGTTTCGAGGTCACCAAAGATTCTCTTTATGTAAGTTTCCAGGATCACCTCGAACGGTTTCATTTTGCCAACCGCACCTGGGAGAGGGCGGCGGTTCCGATCGAAAGCGGAGCCAGCATCCTCTCACTTGGAAACAAATTATATCTCTCGACTGGAGACAGCATACTGGAATTTGACCCATCAAGCCTTGCCACGCGAATCCTCGGGAGCGCTCGACGACAGCCGCCCGCGAGTGATTTAGATCCGGTGTGCAGCTCGACTATTTACCTCTATGCTCGCAAGGACGGCAATCTGGGCGTTTTGGCCGGAGACAAGTTCTTCGCTTATGAGCCGACTTCCCAGATCTTGAAAAAGGGTCCGGAAATCCCTCCCGCTGCACTGCGCGCCTTCAAGGTCCCTTTCTTCAGCCCGGAAGGCGTTCTTTTGCGGACCGAATCGACGGCCAAGTGGCAATTGCTGGCGTTCTGGAATGATGCGCCGTCCGCGGAGCTATTGGCCGAGACATTCCGACAGCAGCCTGGGGTTCATTTTGCGCCGCGCGGCGAATACGCGCCCGCGAATCCGAGCTGGGAATGGCCGGCGGGTTTCGATTTAAACACCGCAAGGGTGCTGGCTCAGAGCAAGAACCTCTGGATTCTCACGCCGCGCAAGGTGTGGCACCACCTGGGCATTGAGTTTAAGGAACCCGCCCGCTTTTCGGACGCGCGCCAGGCAACGCTGTTCTATTTCACACCAGGTTCCCGCGCTCCGTTGGCCATTCCGATCGCATTTGAATCAAGCGCTATTGAGCCATTCAATCCGCGACAGGGCGGATTTGATCTCATGGGCTTTCAACCCGGTCGAATTGCCGAAGCCCCATTCTGGCTGGATACGCCGGCGGGATTGGTTTTTTCCGCCCCGACGCTCGGCGGTCATTGGCTCATACCCCGGCCACAACTGGAACAGCGCGTCTCGGTGTGGCGCGCCAAGGCATCGACGGATGGCAACCCAGTCAACCCGTTCAACGCGGGAATAAACCATGAACACTAACGACGGAGAATGCCGGCATTCCTGCCGCCGAATTTTGGTTCGCGCGAACTTACCCGCAAGGATGCCGATGCTCTCGACGCTCTATGCCTTGCTGGCACCATTGCTGCTTTTGCTCCCGCCTTTTGCCGAGGTTCGCGCCGCAGAACCTGCCACGACGAATTCAACCTCAATCTCAGTCCCCGTTCTCCTGCGCAAGTGGAGCAACGTTTCGTTGGAGTCGGTAACCCGCGCCGCCGAGGCGGGCCAGTTCGACGCCATGATTTCGTTGTATTTCACTTACAGCGGCGGCAAAGGTGTTGCGACCGATCTCAAAGAAGCACTGCGCTGGTTAACGAAAGCCGCAGAAGCTGGCAACGGTTTGGCCCAGTGCCTGCTGGGGCAACATTTCGAATATCCATCCTGGGAACACACTCCATCGGGCAATCGCCTTCCGCCACCTGACATGCCTGAAGCCTTGCGCTTGTATCGCCGCGCTGGAGAACAGAATTGGGCCGGCGGCCAGTACAACCTGGCCCTTTGTTACCTGGCGGGAAAGGGCATGGACCAGGATGAAGAGTTGGGCCTCGAGTGGATGCGCAAAGCCGCCGACCAAGGTCACGTCTTCAGCATGGTCGATCTTGCCGGTCTCTACGCCGCCGGCATTGGCAAGCCACGCGACGAGGGCGACCGCCCGATCGCAATCCTCGAACGTGCCGTAGCATCCAATCTCGAAGGGAACCGATCAAAAATCGCCGAGGCCTACGAAAACCTCATTCTACGGTACGAGCACGGCATCGGTACGGAGCGCGACCTTTTAGCTGCCGTCGAGTGGCAATGCCAGGCGGCCATGACCGATTTGGGCGTTTACTCGCTAGCCGAACCGAACCTCGCCGCGTCTCCGCGGTCGGGCGGGGTCAGCTCAACTGGCGAGCCGGGTCGCACAATCATCGCTGTAACCATTCCGGACAGCAACGGTCGGAGCGAGGAGTTTGTTCGGATGCTCTCGCTTTACTTGAAGGCGTCGAAAGGTAGCGGCTCTGCAGCAGCGCAGATCGGCGATGCTTGCCTCGCCGGCTTCGATATTCCTAAAAGTCCAATGAAAGCCTGGCTCTGGTTCAGCGTTGCTGGACACGATGCCGCCGACCGCCTTGCCCATTGCGAGAGCGTCATGAGCTCCGAAGAGCTCGAGCAGGCAAAACTCAAACTGCCGGAATTCCGAAAACAGTTGAACGAAATCGGCAGCCAGGCGCGCTTACAGGCGGGATGAAATATACTCTTTCCGCCGTCGTCTCGACTCGAGTCATCGCGACATGGCTTCCTTCTGGTTGATCACAAGGAGCTCCACAGGTCTGACTTCTGCACAAACTGCTTGCGAATTGACGTTTCCAGTCCGTTCTGATAGTATCGCGCCATGCCCGCTGAGACGAAATGCTTCGTCGCCCGCGTCCTGCCCGGCACCTGCGGGCGGGCAAAAGCCCATTCCCCGTTAGTACATGGAATGCTGATTGCCGTAGCGGCCGGAGTTATAAGCTTGGGGCAGCCTGCCGATGCCGCGCAGGATGGCGGCCGGATTATCGGCGCGAGCCGGACCAACGCACAAATGCAGTTGCAGTTCCTGACGACCGCCGGCAACTCCTATCAGGTGCAGTCGAGCACGGCAGGCAACAGTCGGTTTTGGAGCGACGTGTTGGCACCGCTGAGTGCTACCGGAAGTTTAGGGACCGTCCTTGCACCGGCCTCGTTGCCGATAGGCTTTTTCCAGGTCTTGGAGTTCACCAACCGCACTTTCTGGTACGACTGGGGCTATTACTACGAAACTCCTTTTCTAACAAATTGGGGCCTTGGCTCGGCCCAGAATGGTTACGTCCATAATGATCGGCCGTACGAGTGGTATATTGATCAGGCCGACACGGGAGTCAATGCGAACGCCAATTGCGGTCCGTCTTCGGTCACGATGGCGCTCAAATGGTATAACCCGAGCTTCACCAATACTGCCGCCGCCGCGCGTGCCCTGTACCCGGAGGAAGGAGGGTGGTGGTACACATGGGATATCAATAATTACCTGAACCTTTATTCTGTTCCATATACCAATGTGTGGTACACGGGCACAAATCAGCTCATGCAGGTGTTAAGCCAGGGCAGCCTGGTGATTCTGGACATCGATACCACTTATCTCGGTGCTGATTTTGCGAGCGAACACAGAGCGGGCCGATTCTATGGCTATACAGGCGGGCATTTCATCGTGGTGAAGGGCTGGCGGATAGTCGACAACACCCTGTATTTTGAGGTCTACGATCCTTACAACTGGCATCTGACGTATGGGGACGGCTCTCCGGACGGCCGGAATCGGCATTTTCGCGCGACCGATCTTTCCAATGCCATTACGGCCTGGTGGAATTACTTGATTGTTATTCCTCAACCGGCATGGGTCGCCCAAGGCTCGAAATAAGTGACTTCATAATGCCGGAGGCGATCAGTTCGCTTTGGACGCTCAGCCGGGTAGCGCGGTTTTGGGTACAAAAGAAGAATCCCGCCGTCACCTGGCGGGATTTACTTCAACAGAGTTGAAAGCAATGATAATTACTGCGTGCAGAGCTTGCGGCGCATGCATGCCAATCCGCATAGAGACCCACCCAGCAGCATAATCGTGGTTCCGCCGTCAGGCACGCTGCCGCCGCCGCCGGAATTGGGAACAACATAATCCTGACCCGAAGGGCCGCTCACGGCCATTAGATTCGCCGGCACCGTAGTGGTGTCGCTCTGAATGCCAAGCGCTGCGGCTGCGCCGCCGTAATCCTGGCCATTTACTGTGAAAGTAACATTATTGAGCTTAGAAGCGGGGTCCGAGGCGATGACATCCCAAATCGCGATCTGCAATTCCGCAGCGGTAGCATTATTCATCGTGGGGCTATACAACTGCGTCCACAACTTCTCAATGTAAGTTGCTGCGAGGCTTCCCATAGCACCTCCGGGAGGCTTAGGGCCGTCTGCGAGCGGCTCCGAGTCGTAGGATTGCGGGCCAGACACACTCCAGTGGAACGGATCAATGCAGAAACCATCCGTTGGGATTCCATTGACTGTTAACTTCACGATTCCTGCATAAACGTTGACCGGGCTCCCGCCATTGAGCGTGGAACTTGTGATATTAACGACTTCGTTGGCGCCGATGCCAACTTCAGAGACTGTAACCGGCACTGCTTTCGCTGAAACAGCGCACAGCAACAGCAAACTACTTATTCCACGAATCAGATTAACAGAAGGTTGGTTCATACTACGTAAGGCTTTGCACAACTTGAGCACGATGGCCTTAAGGCACTTTCGATGCCAAACTTGAACACTACCGTTTTGCAGCATCGTAATACGTTTATAACAAACATACTACAGACCAAAAAAGCTGAATCGTTTACCTTGGTCGGTTGGCCCTAAAATGTAAGATCCTCCAACGCCTTCTTCGCGTAATTCGCGACTGCCCAGTCATAAAAAGGCGGAATTCCATTGTAAATCAATAGTTTCTTCGACAACCGCCCTCGCATTATAGTTTTGTTAAGAAAACCGACAGATTGCTGTCAGTAATTGGACCGACAATACCTTTGAAATGAATGCTTTGATTCAGTTCCATGCATAGTCCCGATCGCGAATGCGCGAAAAAAAATGCTATCTTGAGGCTCGCCTAACGTTCGACAAGGGCATTCACTTTCTGCGCCTCCGGAACGCGCCAAGATCATATCGAAGCAGATGATATATGCAGTATGTGCACAGCGCGAAAGCTCCAGTTCCAAAAACAGCAAAAAATCTGGCCGAAGCTACGCCTTCACCAATAGCGTACTTCTCCAGGGTGAACCGGCTGTCCTTCCAGATGCCAAGCCTGGCCAATACGAGCAGCAGACTGAGGCAACCCATGCCGGCGAAAAGGACCGGCAGGCCAACCAACTTCCACTGCTCTAAGGTGCGGCGCTTCATCGTGTGCCGATGGAAACCTGCCTCCACGTTCGCCCCTCCGATACCCAAATTCCGGGGTACGAATTATACGTGAGTTTTTCCGCTGAGGTATGAACAGCAGCCGGCGACCTCGCCTCGATCTCCGGGCTCACTGCCAGGGCGATACTGCCCGGCCGAGCCGTCAACAGCACGCGGTGCTCCGACTCACTGTCCGGATAAGGATTCTTCAGCAGCCTGCGCCATTCACCGTTCAGCTCGTAAACCCCGGCTCCCCGAATGCTGGCCAAAAGAGTCCCAGTCGCAGACCGCGCCATTGCCTCGCACCTTCCCGGCGCATCCAGTTTGGTAATCCCCGCCTTCGTCAGCCCAAGAACCTCACCCGCGTGCGTGCGAATGTACCCCTGGTGATTCGCTGTCACCGTTTGCGCAGTATAGAAAGTCCCCGCCTGATTCGTGATGGCATGCCACTCACCTCTGAAAAACCAGTAGGCGCTGTCACTCGGAACTGCCCTTAACGTCACCCGCTCCATGATAGACAGAGGCTCGCGTTCATCATGCTTAACGAAGTAGATCTCTTCTTCGGTGGGAATCACGCGCTTGACCAGGGGGCTCGAATCCAGCGACGCCAGGAATTCCGACGGCAACCGCTCCTCCTTCCACTTGCGCGACCTCGGGCCGGCCCAGGCCCATGCACGGCCCGCGCCCTCCACCCAAAAGGTCTTCTGGTTGCACACACCTCGAAACCCCTTAAACACGTCGTCGCGGATAAAATGTCCGTGGGCCGGCTTCGGGAAACTCACGCCCTTCCAGATCTTGCCGTCGTAATACGCCAGCCGGTGGCCATCTGCCAACATGACCCAGAGCAGCCCATTTGCGTCGTCCTCCCAAACCGCCTCGATGACCGAATCAACCTTGCTCCAACGGTAAACCCTCTTGAGTAAATCACCCTCGATCTCAAGCAGGCCGCACTTGTTGCCGACGTACAGTTTGTCCTGATAAAAGTGCAGCTCAGTCGTCGGCAAAGTGTCTTGAAAGGTTGCTAGCAGTTTCGCCGCCTCCCTGGCCTCAAAAATGGTTGGTATCTGCGCTTGCGCCACACACAAGCTCGCGACGACAGAGAAGCCCAATGCGAGCTGCGCGATCCACTGCCTGCGGTTGCTAGTCGTTTTCATTTGGTTCAGTCTCCGGGATAGAATGTAAGCTCTATCTCGATCCGACTAGAACCCGCCAACTCCAACAACTCTGCGGGAAATCTCTCGACACCGTAAGTGCCTTCCGGCCGACAACAAGGGAACACCAGCCTTCGATCGGAAACGCCCGGAAAACGGGACAATCGCAATAGCTCCCTTTGCTGCGCCCGGAGGAACCCCAAAGCCTTCGGAATCTGCCGCTCCAGGTCCCCGAATACCTTGGTATGGTTGATCGTCACGGAAAACCCACTCACCTTCTGCAACTTCCCCTTTGGAACCCTGAGCGGCTGCCCACGATAGAAAACCGCGTCCGCCTGCAAAGCGCTTCGCCGGAGGAACGCATCCACATCGAATGTCCGGCCGCCGGCAGTGAAGTAGCACCCAAGCGCACGCATAGGGCGACGATTAGTACTGACACCTCCCGACGAAAAGATCTACCGGCACTGACTGCCGTGACTGCTTGTAAGAAGTTATCATTGAGATTTTGCGTTTACCTCCAGCCCCAAAGGACAACGAAATCCGCCTGGTTGGTCAGGCCCGGATCACCTGTGTACGACACAGAGAGCTTGAGCTTGCTCCCCTTGGGAACCGCCGTCCCCACATGCTCGAGTTTGCTGATTTCATGTTCGTCCCCAACTTCCCGATCGAACTCACCTCTCCCCCAGTTGAATTCGCCAAGCGGCGCCTCGGGTTGGCTCAGCAAGACGCCGGACTGGTTCGAGAGCTGATACCCAAATCTGCCCCTCAGGTCATCTATATTCTGCCAGTTTTCACTGGCCCCTACCCTCGCTTCCCTCGCGTCACTCTTCGCCAAGTGGTACCACGCACGTGGATCTTTGAAACGCACACAAACAGTTAATCTGGGCTCGCGCCACGAGCTCAACTCCCCAAGCTCAAACTCCCTTTGCACATTCGCGCTCATTTCAAACGACGCCAACCGGATAGTGTATTGGGTCGTGTGCACGACACCGTCGTCCCAGTACGAGGTGTTCCTGATCTGCCCTTCGCCCCTGTAATGTGGAGTGGTGTTGCAACCAGTAACCGCTGCCAAAAGCACGCCGAAACAGATGAAATGACGAGCGTTCATAGACTCCTGTTCAGCCGGATCGGCGGCCTTTGAATCAGACGCAATCCCCACACCAGCGCCCCCATGACCAAAAAAGCGCCGATCACGCAAACCGGTGGTTGCCAATTCGGCAAGTCTGCCAAATTGAGCCATGCGGCTGTCCCCGTACGCAGATAAGTAATCCCAACGCTGCTGAAGAAAGCAGTGGCAGTCCAAACAACCACCAGCATCAATGCCACCACTGCTAAAAGGAGCTTCCGGCGAACCGGCAACTCGGTCATTGGTGAACGCCCGAACCTGGCAAACCCCATTCTCATCGCGAAACCTTCCGATTAATCCATCACTGCTGAAATATAAGTTGGTTGACAGTAGAATGCAAGCGATTGCAGAATCTTACAAAACCTGTCACCCACATACCGGCTACACGCATGTAGGCCATCTGGCATTAAGATCCCTCGGCTCCAATGCGCTCTGGATAATGCCGTGCATAATCCACCCAATATTTCAGAATTCCCTGCTCGCTGCCACTCTGGAGCGCCCAGGCTTGCTTGTTCAACGGTGTTACTGCCTTCTCTAGCGGCGAACCGTGATACCAATCCATCCAACTCTCTGAACCAAGTTCGTCCCAGTATTCCTTCGCAATCGCAAATGCCTGACGAAAGACTTTGGCCAGCTCTGCAGCGCCGAGTTCATGCAAGCCTCGCGCGGTCTCTTCCGCAAACACCTGGTTGTGCCAATTGCCGAAATGCCAACCGAGATCATCCATTGCAAGCGAGACGTCGAGCTCATAGGTGGCCGCCATGGCTCTCAGGCCGGGCGGCAGCTTTTGGATTTCGGACACGAACCCATCTGAGCCGTGATTCACCGGGGTGCGCGTCTGTAGTTCTTTGAAGAGGAGGCGAAGCAGTTCTTCGTCCGAACTGGAATCGACGAGGTCAATGCTGATGCCGCTCATAAAATGATCTGGCGCTGACAGCCGACTATTTCACGTTTTTCGGACGTGCCTTGTCGGTAGGCCGAATAAACTGGCGCGCGATTTGGTAACTCATCATCGATTCCGCCTTTTCTTAAGCTCCTTCAGACGCTCCTCCAACTGCGCACGCTTGCTGGCAGACAGCGTAGGGTCGAGCAGTTGCCTGGATAATTCGCCGGTCACGTGTTCTCGGGTTTCGCGAAGACGCGCCTCGATCTCGCGAACCTCAGACTCCAAGTCCGGATTAAAATCTGCGTTCATGGCTCTCCCTTTCTTCTCGCGTACACCCTGATTGCGAAACCGGCGGCGGCAAACAAACCGCATGCTGCAGAAGACGCGACACCTGCGGACCAAGCCCGCGCCCACGGAAAATCGCGATCAATCAACGGAACGAGCGCCACTGCAACCGGGCTGACAATTGCCAAAGACAAGAACACCACGAACACAGCATGCCCAAACTCCCACAGACGGGCGAGAGACGCGCTCCGCTTTTGCAGTTCCAGGTACCGCGGGTGCAGGAGCGGTGTTACCCTAAATCGCATAACGCAAATCAGACTACATTTTTCGGACGTGTTTCATCCACAGGCCGGTCTGTTTCGAGCGCAGAGTCGAACGTCATAGAGAGTCCGACCGGGTACCTCGTGCGAATCCGATCCAGGATTTTCCAGTCAACAGGTTCAGGCAGCGACCCCGGATACGCATGAATGTAGAGCTTGATGCTCCCATCTTTGGCCAGGCGGATCAACGCGTCCGAACGACCACCGAGATGGCGCTCCACTCGGAGAAGGCATTCATTGAGCGTTTCTGTCCTGGAGACAGGCTCAAAACTCGCAGACCATTTGTGGTGGCGGGTGATGGCCGCACGCCCTCTTTCGCTCAGCATCTCCACCATCCCTGCGAAGTTGGACAGTTCGCCCTTCAATCGAGTGCTATGCGGCTGGAGCTCGAGCAAGGCGGTTATCTCATCAGGCTTCGCCGTGTCGCTCGACACCTGAAGTCCGACATGGTAGCGGAATGGGGTCTGCTTCTCGAATTGCGTTTTCATTAGAGGACTAAAAAAACCTTCCCAGAACGAAAAGCGTAAGCGTCCCCCAGCCAATCGCAGTCGCCGCGAAGGAAAACAACACCGCCAGAAGTACTCGCCAGGTGCGGTCGTATCGGTTGGATTCCCAGACCGACAGCACTAGCAACGCAGGACCAAGGAACAGTCCAAAAATGCCAAGACCTTTGAACAGGCCACCCAGATGCAACCGAATCGCCTGCGGTAAGCAGGCGGCGCTCAACGTCACGACAATACTCAACCCAAGCAAAACCCAATCACTTTTGGGGACGGCGATGTGCGCGTAGTGAACTTTGGCGATGTCTGAGGAAGGCGGCTGGTCTCCTGACAGATCTCCGGCAATCGCGTGCTCGATAAATAACAGCGGACTTCTCGGCCGGTTGATAACAACAAAAAGCGTTCCCGGGAAGTGCGCCGTAAATCCTGCAGGACATTCGAAAACGTGGTAATCGCCCGATTTTGTGCGGAATCCAAAACAGTGCCCATCTTGGTACTCCTGGGCATCGGTGCCTTTGAGACGCTCGAGCAGGGCTTTGAAAAAGCGCTTTAAATCATCGCAAGAGCAGCCGCGGACCCGAACCACCGTGCGTTCCCGCACGGCGGATCGCCGTGTCCTCCGCATCGTCCACGTCGCCTCGACCTGTGGCAGTGTTTTGCTTTCGATCGTGGCAGACGCGCCGCCCAGAGCTTCGCCGGCGAGAAATCGACTGATGTCGCCCTGGTTGGTAACGCTGCCAGTTAGTCTTTCTAAGAAAGCTAGTAGATTGACCGCACCAGGCGTCCTCACGTCTGAGTGGTACAACGGGTTGACATGCCCGGTCAACAGTAAAGTTGATTGTCAAACGCGTATGTATCAGTTATCTCGCTGCATATGGCGCAACTGACTTACCAACGCACGGTGGTTGGCTAACACGGGTGCGACGCGGCAGTTGCAGCGGAAGTAGCAGTAGGGCAGACATTCTATCTGCCGGCAGGCTGGAAAGCCTGCCCCACCTCTCATTTTGCTGTCTGCCCCATTTTCCCGTCTATATTTTCCCCGCGTGTTTCGGGTGATTTTTCATTTGGACATGGACGCTTTTTACGCCTCGGTCGAGCAGCGGGACAACCCGAGCTTGAAGGGCAAGCCGGTGATTGTGGGCGCGCCTCCAACCCAGCGGGGTGTGGTTTGCGCGGCGAGCTATGAGGCGCGCAAGTTCGGGGTGCGTTCCGCCATGCCGAGTGTCACTGCCGGGCGGTTGTGTCCGAAAGGCGTGTTCGTTCGACCGCGGATGGACGAGTATCGTGAGGAATCGCGGCGGATCATGCGCCTGGTGGCGGAAAGCGGCGCGCTGGTGGAACAGATGTCGATTGATGAAGCGTACCTGGATCTTTCGGCTCAATGCCAGGCGCGGGATGCGGACGAGTCCCTTCAGCGTTCTTTGCCCATCGCCCGCGCGTTGAAGGACCGCATCCGGGCCGAGCGGCAGATCACCGCGACCATCGGCATCGCTGCCAATAAATTGCTGGCAAAAATTGCCAGCGATCATCAAAAGCCTGATGGGCTGACGCTGATTCTGGAACGTGAAAAAGTGCAGTTCCTGCGTCCGTTGCCGGTTCGCGCGTTGTATGGGGTCGGCAAAGCCACCGAGGAAGTGCTGCACCGCGCCGGCGTCGAGACCGTAGGCGATCTGCAGGATTATCCCGGCGACTTGCGGGCGCTCACAGGATCGTTCGGACCCAAGCTGCGGCAGTTTGCGCTCGGCGAAGATGATCGACCGCTCGAATTGGGCGATGAAATCAAAAGCATCAGCGGCGAGGAGACCTTTTTGCGCGATACGGAAGATCGTCAGGTCTTGCGCGCTTGCCTGCGAGCTCAGGCGGAAGACATCGCCGGCCGGCTCAAGCGCCGACGCTTGGGCGCTCATACGGTCCAGGTGAAGATCCGCTACGGGGATTTCACTACATTGACTCGGCAGATTTCAGTCGAGGAACCCCTGACCGAAGCCCGGGAAATTTATCGGCTCGGCTGTTTTCTGCTTGGCCGTGAAAAGCTGGTGTCGCGGCCGTTGCGGCTGCTGGGCCTCGGCGTGGCAAGCCTGCGAGAGCCGGCGGCTCGCCAATTGCAGTTGCTTTAATCCGATTGGTCCAAGCGGTTGGTTGGAGATGGCCAGGCCGGCATATTTGACATTCGCTCCCGGTTTCGAGAGGCTCTCACCTATGAACCTCAATCACAAAACTGCGCGCTATGTAGTATTCGCAACTGCGGGTCTCGTGGTCTTTGTCCTTGGCTGGGGAGTCGGCGTGTTGCATGGCGAGTCACCCATGGCGCGGCGGTTGCGCTCGAAAGTGATTTCCTGGGATGACGCCAAATCGCACGTCGATAAATGGGGCGAGATGCGCACCTACTTCACCGGCGAAACCTTTGGCACGACGAATTTGTTAACGGCCGTCGCCGTAGTGAAACCGGGAGAATCGGTGCATCCGGCCCACCGGCATGCCGAGGAGGAATTCCTGGCCATCGCCGAAGGTTCCGGCGTGTGGCATCTCAATGGTAAAGAGTTTCCGGCCAAAAAAGGCGACGTCCTTTACGTGGAGCCCTGGGATTTCCACGGGCTGGTGAACACCGGCAGCGAGCCGCTCACCTTTTTCGTAGTCCGCTGGAACAATCTGGGTGTTCAACCACCGCTCGCTCCGCCGGGGGACAATGGACGCTGAGCGTTGCGTGAGGCGACGTAAAGACTTTGCGAAACTCAGGACCTATGGACTCGGGGCCGCGGCTCTGTAGCGCAGGCCTCCGAGCCTGCTGTGTCGCCGACCTCCGAGTCGGCGAACGCCCCGAATGCTGCCGTGCCGTTCCTGAATCCGCTGGGTCGGCAGGCTGGAAGCCTGCGACACAGCAGGCTCGGAGGCCTGCGCTACTGCTCAGTCCCCGAGACACGTCCCCACGCGCCGTGCGCTCGCAATCCACGGGTGATCGAGCGGGATGGTTCTAATCTTGCCGGCGACCTGCTCAAGCGGGACAGGTTCAGCAGCATCACCACGCGCGGCAACCATCACGCCGAAGACTCCTTCGTGGATTAAATCCGCGCAGGCCGTTCCGAGGCGAGTGGCCAGCAGCCGATCGGCGGCGGAAGGTGTGCCGCCCCGCTGAACGTATCCAAGTATCGTCACCCGAGATTCGAGCTGCGTCAGCTCTTCAAGTTCTTTCGCCAGCCGCAGTGTGTTGCCGCTGTGCTTGTGTTCGATGGCCTCGATTTCGAGATCGGCCGCATGCCGGTGGACTTTGTCCTTGGTCTTCGCGCGCCGTTGCCAGGCGGCTTCGAACGCGTGCGCATCCTGCCGGCTCATGGCGCCTTCGGCGACGGCGACGATGCTGAAGTTCGAGCCGTGTTTGCTGCGTTCGCGGATGGCGCGCGCGATCGCGCCCACATCGTAAGGGATTTCGGGAATCAGGATGACATCCGCTCCGCCGGCGATGCCGGCGCCCAGCGCCAGCCAGCCGGCGCGATGGCCCATGATTTCCGCCACCACAATGCGATGATGGCTGTGCGCGGTGCTGTGCAGCCGGTCAATGGCCTCGGTCGCGATGCCCAGGGCCGTATCGAACCCAAACGTCGCATCGGTCATCGCCACATCGTTGTCGATGGTTTTGGGCAACGTGATGACCGGCAGGCCCGCCTGCGACAGCCGAAGTGCGTTCTTCTGCGTTCCGCCGCCGCCCAGGCAGACCAGCGCGTCCAGGTCATCCTTCTCGAAATTCTTCAGGATGACTTTGGTCATATCGCGCTTCTTGCCGTCGATCTCCATCCGATGCGGTTTGTCGCGGCTGGTTCCGAGAATCGTGCCGCCCACGGTCAGAATGCCGGCCAGCGTGCTTTTATCCAGGCGCAGCGTGTGCTCCTCGGCTAGGCCGCGGAACCCGTCGCGGAAGCCGATGATCTCCATGCCGTAATAGCCCAGCGCCGCTTTGCCCACCGCGCGAATCGCGGCGTTCAGACCCGGGCTGTCGCCGCCGGCCGTAAGGATTCCGATGCGCTTTGCCTTGCCCATATCAGCTCATCAGAACCATCTGTTTCGGCGTCAGCAACCATTCCAGAGCAGCACATCGTCCGTGCTGTAGTGAGTCGGTGCTTAACTTGCAAAAACCGGCTTTCTTCATGACCACGTGGATCGCGCTGGCATCGCCCGCCGTGAATAAGGAAATCAACTCGCTCATGGATGGTTCATGTCCGACGAGCAGGACGTCATCAGGCCGATGGTGATTCAGCAAATCCACGAGTTTCCTTGCGCTGCCCGCCGGCTCGAGCGCATCGGAGAATTCCATTTTCTTCGTCAGCTTGAGGGTTTTGGCCACGATCTCCGCCGTCTGTCGAGCCCGCACATACGGGCTCGAGAGGATCACGTCGAATGAAAGTTCGAGCGCGCCCATGGCCTCGGCAATCTTCGCCAGCTTGTGTTCGCCCTCGGACGTGAGCGGACGATCGGAATCCCGTGTGTAGCCTTGCGCCCCGGGTTCAACGGCAATCCCGTGGCGAAGAAAATAGAGGTTCACGCGCGGACAATAGCTACGGCGCACCAGACTCGCAACCAAAACGGCAAAACCTTATTTTTGTCCCTCACTTTAGCCGGATCGATGCGGTCGCCTTGGGGAGCACGCCCGCCCCGGGCGCTGCCAACCGGCGCCCACGCCGGTTGGTTCGTATCCAAGGAGCTCACCAAATGGTGAACAGAAACGCGAAGCAGTGAATGCGGTTGGCGATGGCGCCAACCGCTGCGCCCGAGGCGGGCACGCTCCCCTCCCACCGAATCGATACGGCTTAGTCGCTTTCCCCTCCGTCGCTCGCCCTTCATATGAGTTCTCTTGCGTAATGTCAATTTAGTTCAACTCAGGGGGCTTTTGGTTTCTTCAGGTGGTCATATCGGGAGTCATATTGCTTGGCAGAATGCACTTGTGAGCATGGATGCTCAGCCGGGAGGCTGCCCGCAAACTGTCGTTCGGCCAC
>CAZUVM010000187.1:0-39932 GCA_964623885.1 uncultured Verrucomicrobiota bacterium | reverse complement strand
GGCTCCCATCCGCTGCATGCTGTGGTTGGGCTGGGTCATTTGGTTCTCGCGTTTTCTCCCTTCCATTTTTCGTAACCGCTCTTGCACTCGCTGCAAACATAAATCTTTTCTGTCTTCGGGCTGTCAGGTGAAATGACGCACCCACCGAGGACCTGCTCACGGCAATGCGGAAACAGTCGCCTCTCGGTATCGGTCGGCAGCACGCTTGGCGCGGGCAGCCCGTACGAGATTCGTACCTCCTTTAGCTCCATCTTAGTCTTGTGGACCTCGCACACCGCGACGTCATAAATGGTCTGGCCGTCGGCTTGGACCCTCAGCAACTCCGGAATGGTGATGTCTCGGTACGGCTTCTCATGCAGGGTGAAGGTGTAAACGCGGTTTGTGTCGAGCACCACAGGGACGAATTGCATTTTCGGGGGCATGGCCCACGCCACCTCGTAGCGCTGCTTGGCGTCGGCCAGAAGGAGGTAAGTGAATTGGCCTCGGTCAGCGAACCTCGGCCTCGTGGTGATAACGACCTGCGTCGAAGCATACGCAAGGGAGGAGGTCAGCGTAAGCCACAGGGTCAAATAGGCGAATGTGCGCATAGCGTGCGAGACGGCCCAACATTACAAATGGGACAAAGATTTTTGCCAAAGACAAACATTTGAAAGAAGCTCCATGTCCATGGATCTACCTTGTGACCTGAATGCGAAGGTGTCAAGCGTCATTTGGAGGTGGCTGATTGAGAAAGGAATGGGCGTGCAAGGTCATTCGCCCATCTTTAGTTTTCTAGGTCCTGTTTGTCATCACACCGATATAGGACAAAGTCGTAAAGGGACAAAGTGGTGGTTTTGACCGATCAAGGTCCACGGCGATTGTACCGCCACCAACCCCGATTGCGGCGTTAGCTATTTGGAGCGTCACAGATTATGGCGGAACGTGGCAGCGAGACACTGCCAAAACCCGGAGGCGCGGACGCCCGCGCTACACCGGATGGAGCGGCGGGATCAGGGCGTGGGCACGGCCAGGCTGTCGTGCAGGATCGAAACGAGGTCGTCTGGGCCATTTGGTTTGGGTGTTACCCAGCGCGAGCCGAAAACGAGCTTGGGGACAGCGTTGCTGCCGGTGTCGCCGTAAATCCGAACGCAGGTTTGCAGATACCGGTCGATCCAGGGGTCGATGCGGGCGGCCTCGAACTTCGCCTGGCCGACCAGTTCGACGGCTTTGGCCCGGGCGGCGTCGAGGCTTCGGGGGCGCCAGCGGTCGCCGGACTCGAGCGAGAACATCCAGCGGTTGAAAGCGGGAAACGCGTCGCGCCTGGCGACCCAAACCGAGAGGGCGATTTTGGCCAGTTCGCAGGAGTCTTTGAATTCATCCACGTCCCGAGGGACGTAAGGGTTGCACTGTGTGTTCAACGGGGCTGGACACAGCGCAAAGGCCAGTTTGCCGCCGTAGCGGCGTACGGCATCATCGAGCATGAAATGCAGTTGCTGGCAATGGGAGCATTTGTAATCAAAGAGCAAGGTTACGAGGTAGCGGGCGTCCGGCGGACCGACCAGCGGCGCGGTGTGAGGATCGATGGTGGGGAGGTTTTCCTGAGATTGGCCGCTGCGATAGAGGGCCGGTGGAGTAAAAGCGATCTGGCAGGCGGCGAGAATGGCGGCGAAGGAAAGACCGAGGAGAGCCAGGCCGATCACGGGCCAAGGGCGAATAAACGGAAGCGCCGGCATAGTGCCGGCAAGTCCGGAGTGGGTGGAAGATGCCGGCGCTCCCAGAGGGGCCGGTGCTGACATTGGAGCCGGCAAAGATGCCGGCGCTCCCAGATGGGAAGACCCAGGATTCGTCGGCGCTGCCAACGGAGCCGGCAAGGATGCCGGCGCTCCCAGGGCTTGCCAGAATACCAGAACCGCGAGGAGCAGGCCGGTGATGTGAGTGGCCATACAGAAAGGGCAGAATGCGCCAATGAGCCATTTCTGCGCGACAATGAACCACACAGCACTGCCGGCGATCGCACCCGCGAGGACGAGCATGGCACTCCAGGCTAAGCGTCGGACGGGAGCCGGTGTGGCCGGACCAATGGAAAGACTGGCTATCAGAATCGCCAGGTACGCTCCTACTGCCAAGCCGCTGACGGGCAACACGCCCGCTACAGTCGACCATCGACTGCTAAGCACTTCTTCGCAGGGGCTCCCGCCGCTACAGCCGATCACTGATCCGCCTGCCAGATAATGCCAGCTCAGAAAGGCGCTCAAGGCCAGAGCCAGCGAACTCAAACCTATCAAGCCCCAACGGATTCGATTAACCACGGATGGACACAGATGAACACAGATATAAGAACAGGCTCATTGGAGGCAATTCTCTATGTCAATCCGATCATCCTCACTGAAGTCTGCGGAAATACTGGTTGGGTGCACCGGGCGTGGGAACGCCGCCGGTGACCGGCGACCCACTGGCATGTGTCTTAGATAGTGCAGCAGTGAGCGTGATGCCACTGCCGGAGACTTGGGCACCCTCGGCGTGCGCAAGCGTGAGCGGTGATGCGACAGTAATTGTGCGAGGGCCGCCACCAAAGCCGCCGCGTCCGCCGGTAACGGAGGCGACAACGGCGGTCTCATGATTTGTGCCGCTGTCAATCGTGATGGTCTGGCCAGGGCTAAAGCCGAAAGCATTGGCGACCGGGACAGCGGTTGCGCCGGCTTCGATGGCCGTGTTCACCGAGGTAGCGCCGGGCGTACCAACAGTAGAAATGATGGCAGTTTCGCGGTTCTCGCCGGTATCAATGCTAATCGTCTGACCGGCGCCAAAGTCTGCTACGCTGGTGACTTTGATGTTGTTTGCGCCCGCGGTCGATTCGACCGGCAGCGTGGTAGCGGCCTGCAAAAGGAAATCGTGGCAATTGCTGTCGGTGTCGGCGCCATCCGGGAATCGGCCGGCGCTTCGATTGGATGTGCCGGTTGCACCGCCCCGACCGCCGAAGCCCCTGCCACCGCCGGGCGCAGTCACGCTGCAACCGCCCTGCCCCGCTCCGGACGCGGCCTGGTAACCCTCGGCCGCCCAAGGATCGACGAGGCCACCGTAGTTGAGGCTATCCACGACCAGACCGGCGGCGTCGCGCAGGATCATGCTGCCGGCATTAGGAGAGAGCGCGGGACCGCCGAACCACTGGTTGGGCGCGGGAGGACCCTGGTATCCGGCGGTTTTGACGGCGGCGTCACGCACCGCTGCATTGATAGGATGCTCCCTGGCCACGGCACTGTCGAGAGTGATGCCGGTGCCGAGCGGCTGGAGAGGCTCGTTGCTCGAATGGGCAAAAGCTGTCGCCGGCTGGAAACTGACGCCCGTGCCCCTGGCGCTGAAGGGGATGTTGGCCGCATGATCGAACTTTAATGGGGCCGCCAGATCGAGGCCAGTGGCGCCCTGATCCGCGCCGCCGGCGGCACCGCCGCGGCCGCGACCGATTCTGGTCGCCGCGCCGACGCGCGTGACGGTGACGGTTTCGATTCCATGGCCGACGCTGTCGATGTCCAATCGGATCTGGTCACCGACCGAAATGTTGTTAACTGAGGAGACCTTGATGTTAGTGTCTCCGGCTTTGGCATCCGCGGAGAGTCGGGCTTGCGTGCCCGGCTTGCCGACGGCGGTGACCGTGACCACCTCGTACTGTTCCATGGCCTTGGCAACAGCGGGATAGGAGGCGCCATAGCCGATGCCGATCTTTTGGCCGACCTCGAATCCGGCCGTGCTCGTGACCGGCACGTTGGTCGAGCCGGCTGGAATCGTGACCACCGGACCGTCGGGGAGCGGTTGCCACAGCGTCGTGCTGGAGCCGGCTGCTGTTCCGACATTCGCGATCTTGCGGGTTTCCACACCGGAGCCCGTGTCGATTTCAATCGTGTCGCCCGCGGACATGCCGGTCGTACTTCGGACGTAGAGCGTGGTATCTCCTTTGCGCGCGGACACCGCCAGCCCGGAGTCGGAAAGGCCGAGCAGGTAGAAGCCGTGCGGCGCGAGCTTCGTGCCCGCTGGGATTTTTACCGACGAAAAGATGGGCTGCTGGGTCGGGTGCTCGGCCAACGTCCAGTTAGAGAGGTCTCCGGCGCGGTCGCCGGCGTTGTAGATCTCAATGAACGAGCCGGACGCGTTGGGCGGAGAGCCGGAGCTAATCGCGAATTCGTTGATCTTGATCGAGCTGACGTTGCGCACTTTCTCGACTGCTCTTTCTGATTGCGTTTGGCCGCTCGCCTGGCTGGCCCACGAAACGCTGGCGACCAGGTCGCCGTTGAAGGCTGCTCGCCCGGAGGTGATCTTGAACGTCGCGCTCACGCTCTCGCCTGGCGCGACTGGGCCGGGGAACGTCTTGGATGTCTCGGTGCCGCCGGAAACCACGGAAGTCCACCCTTTGGGCACGGAAATGCTCAACTTGACGGCTGTCGCAGGAGCGCCCGAAGTATTCTTGAACGTCACGGTTGTGTCCTGCGAGGAGCCGGGTGAGAAGGTCTGGAGACCGGGCGGAGCGGCGGTGGCCGAAGCCGGCGCCACGGTCAGTCGCGGGTCATCGTACTTGGCCGCGACGATGTTGGCCTGGACCTTCTGGTCGGTGGCATCGGTTGGGAAAGTGTTTGCGGCCGTCATGGCGCCTTCATAGAAGGTGCCTTGCGAGCCGTTGCTGTTGTCGCCGCCGTTGCCCAGAAGGATGGCCCCCTGCTTGCGCATCGGATCGTAGGTGGCATTTACGCGCGGTCCGCTGAACATGACCTTGAGGTCGCCTTGCTGCGCGTCTCCGCCCATGGAGGTCCAGTGGTGCGGTTCGCCCTTGGCGATTCCGGTCACGAATCGCCACGTGATGTTCGGCAGGTCCGGGCAACCCTTGGAGCCATCCGGGTTAACGCAACCCACAAGGTTGTTTTCCTGGTCGGTCATGACCCACGGACCGGGAGGAGGGCCGTGATACCACGCGCCGGCGTTACCGAAGTAAGTGGTTTCCATGGTGCCGTTGTCATCATCGCGGCTATCAGTCTCGGCGTTGCCGTAATCGAAGCAGCAGCCGGAGTTATAGTGGTGGCCGTTAACAACCCAGTACTGTCCCTCGGCCTGGTCATCGACGGCGGTGCCGTGCGCGTCATTCCAGCGGAGGCCCATGCCGGGCGCGATGAAGACACCATAGGCCTTGTGGCCCATGATGGTAATCGGCGCCATATCGGCCAGTGGGACATTGTTAAACCCACCCATAGCCGGGCCGCTGAATCCGCCGCGAGGAGCCTGGACGAGATGGTTACCTTTGCCGGACTGGTCGTAGACGGTTTTGATCCAGCAGTAGGTGTTGGCGCAAAAGGCGTCCTGCGCGGGCGCGTCGGCGTATCCGCCCGCATCCGGGACCGGCGACGCGGAAGGTTGGACCACGCCGATATCCAGGGTCTTGCCATCCGACTGGCGCATGACCTGATAAAGCGGGCCGTTGTAGGAGGCGTACAGCGCGCGCGTGGTGCTGTGGGCGGCAGCGCAAGGGCTGCCGGCAGCGGCGTAGATATCGCAGGGGCCTTCCGGTCTGGAAGGAACATTGCGGCCCCCGACTTGGGCGGCAATCATTAAGGCAGCGACAGGCAGCGTCAGTGCCAGCGCGAGTATTATTACCAGGCTGCTTCTTGTTTTCATGTTTATGCTGGTTGTGAACAGAGATTTGGCATTTGGTTCAATACCAAGGACGCGGTGGAGAACTGGACCGCAGGGTAACCCAGCATCCCTTTGGCAGAAAGCAAAATATTGAAGAAGAAAGCGGAAGAGCAGAAAACGTCGCCGCCGGGGCCGTTCGCTGTGAGGCTCGGAATCTGGCGATCTTTATTTTGAGAGCGGCGGAATACACCGCAGTCCACGCGCTTCGCGAGGGCGTATCATTAAACCAAACTCACCCGGTCTCCTACACGGATTGCGCCGGTTCGCACGACGGTAGCATACACGCCGGCGTTGTTTTGGTTGAGGCGCACAACGGTTTTCATGATGCGGGAATCATGCTCCCCCGTTTCCGGGTCGAGGTTGAGCATCGCACAGCGCGGATCGCACATAGTGACACTCGCGGCGGGACGCGGATCGTTATCACCAAAGACCAACACCCGCCCGACCCATTCATCCTCCAGAAATGGCTCGCTGCGCTCCGTTTCAACCACGATGTTGGCGCGAAACCGACGGCGATCGAGTTCGAGCCTTGCTTCGCGGCCGATGCCAGCAATTGTTGCCAGACTGATAACAGAGACAGGCGCTTCATCGAAGATTCCGTGCTTGAGCATCATCAACTCGACGCTGCCGCCCAAACGTGCAGCGATTTCAGCTTGCAGCTCCGGGTTTCGCAACTCGACACGCGCTCCGGACGGCGTGCGCACGTGTGTCGGCGCCGGCTCCCCATTGTTCCGGTCGAGCCCGTCGGGATGGTACAACAGAAGTTGCGGGAGGCGACTTGCGCTGAGCCACGGGAAACCGCTGTCGTCACCCATCCGACGGAAGGCGAATCGCCGATCACCGTCCAGCCCATGCCATCCGAGAAATGCCGATTCGGTGGCCACTCCAGCCATGGACTTGATTGGATACCGCACTATTTCGCAAACGCGGCCGAGAGGAATCATGCCCAGGTCCTCAATGCTAAATGAAAAATACTCGATGCTCAGTGCGTGAATTCCGGCCGCTGCGGGCCGGGACGTCCCGCGCTCCGCCAAATCGAATCGAGGCTCCAGTGACGAAATTTCCCGCCGCAGGGTTCATTAAAGATGGGGACGCCGAGGACGGCGTCCCTACAAGAGGATCGGTATTAGCGGAGCGGCTTCGAATGGGTGAAGGACTCGGCATCGGGGAGCTGATCCCACGCGAGCTTGTCGTCTGCAGCGGGGACGTAACGCTCGGGCAGTCCAAGTTCCTTAAGAATAATATTCCGGGCCATGGGGATAGCGGTGGTCTTGTAAAAGGCCAGATGCCGATTGAATCCCTGGCGACCGAAACCGCAATCAGTCGAGAGCACGAGCTTGTCGGCGGGAATAAACTCCAGGCAACGGCGAATACGGTCGGCAACGACATTAGGGAAGTCAGCTTGCAGTGTGCGATGGCTGATCACACCCACGGCGATTTTTTTCTTCAGACGACTTTTGTAGGACTTGAACAGAGGCAGTTCGCGGAAATTATTTTCCGTTGCTTCGATCGTCCAGACATCGCCTTTGAGCCGTTCGAGATATATTTCGATCGAGTTGGCGTAGGATTCGTCGCTGAACACCTTCTGCATATTCGGGTTTCCCCAGCAGGTATGGATCCAGATTTCGACGCCATCCAGACCTTCGACCTCGCGATTGAAGGCATCGACGAGGAAATCGAGGAACTCTTTCTGCTCGGGATTATAGCGCGCCATGAAGTGCAGGGTGGGCTCTTCGATTTGGATAACCTTGCAGCCGGAAGCGGCGAGTTGGCGCAGCTCCAGGTTCATGGCCTCGGCCATGTCCCAGATAATCTGCTTCTTGTCGTCGAGCTTGTAATGGGGCGTATGGCTGTCGAGGAAAAAGGCAAGCACCTGAGCCGAGCAGGTGCCGAATTTCACCGGCCGTCCCGAAGCCGCCGCGGCCTGCTGGGCGATGCGCCAGATCTTGGCGTATTCGAGTGGGTTTTTCGGGTTATGTTCGACCTTGGCAACAACGCGGGGCCAGCGCCAGGTTTTGTAGATGGAATCGAGCATCGTACCGACGGGATAAGAGAGCAACGGCGAGCGGGTCTTTTCGGTTTGGAGTTCCTCGTGCTCGAATCCTTTCCAGCGCTGCAGCATGTAATGATGCCAGGAGCGGCCCGCCACATCCTCATCGAGGTGATAATCGCCGGTGGTGAGAATATCGAGGCCGGCGCGTGCCTGGTCGGAAACAACGATCGCGTGAGCGTCGGTGAATTGCTCGCGGAACCAGGGGTCCATCATGGCCGTGTCGAGGGGACGCCCCCAGGTATTCATGTTGTACCAGCGCGGGCGCGGCCAGGAACCGGTTACGGTGGCGGGCAGAATCAGGTCTTTCGTTGCGGTAAATGCCATAGGAATTATGGATTGGTTTGTCGGCTTAGTGGAACGACTATCGCGGAAAGTTGCCGCTATGTCAAAGCGAGGCGAGGGCGTAGCGCACCAACCGGAACATCAAGACTGGATTACTCGCCCAGGTTCCGGCGCAGGATGGCGCGGAGATTCGCCGGCGACACAACCGTGATGGTTTTGCCCTCAACCTCAATGAGTTTCTGCTCGCGGAACTTGGCCAGGGTGCGGGAGAAAGTCTCGCTGACAGTGCCCAACTCGGCGGCGAGGACGCGCTTGGTAGTCTTAAGTTCGATGCGAACGGGCTGGGGCGAATCGGGGCTCGGGCAACGTTTGAGGAGCCAGTTGGCCAGGCGCGTTTCGACGTCTTTTGCGGTGAGGTCTTCGATCTGGCCGACCAGCACGCGCAAATGCATGCTCATGCTGGCCAGCATCCGCAGCGCAAGATCCGGCTGGCGCTTGAGCAGTTCGAGGAACCCGGCCTTTTGAACCAGCAAAACCTGGGAGGATTCCACCGCGCGCGCATCCGCAGGGTAACCCGCCATAGTAGCGAGCGTGGCCTCGGCGAAAGACTCGCCGGCACGGAAGATGTGGATCACTTGTTCTTTCCCGGCGGGGGTGACGCGATGAACGTTTACGGCGCCCTTCTGCACAATATAGAAGCCGTGCGCTGGCTCGCCTTCGTGAAACAAGTAATCGCCGATGGAAAGAGATTTCACGAGGGTGATCGCGGCGATAGCCTGGAGATCGGAGGCAGGAAGCCCGGCGAAGAGCTGGCAACCTCGGAGCGTGTTGATGACCGCGGCTTGTTTGAGTTCGGTTAAAGGTGAAGACATGATCGGCAACCTTACTTAAAAGGGCTTTCTCGATTTAACGGAGGTGGCCGGAGCCGTCGAGTAAATTTGCGGCAAGAACTTGATGCGGATACCTCTGTGCAATCAGCATGACTGTTGATTGCTTCGAGAGCCCCGCATCCTGAGGGCTAATTCTCCGAGAGAAAACGCGTCTCGCAATCAGGAGAACTAAACCAAACCAATGCCAATCGAATCGACAAAAAATGTCCAATTTTTAGCAAGGGTCGTGTAGTCCGGGCGCGACAACAGCTTTAAAGTGGGAGAGCATTGTGGAAGACACCACTACACACGACGTCGGTTTGACCGAAGCAGCGGAGAAGAAGAAAAAGGCTGTGGTTCGGCCGCATGACGCCCATGAAACGGCCTTTGGGGCTCCCCGCGATTTTCTCGATAACCAGTTTGTATATGCCGTAGTGTCGCCGCGGGCGCGGGGGCTTTCGGTTGGGGTAAACCTGAGTCCGGACAAGAACTGCAATTTCGGCTGTATTTATTGCGAAGTGCACCGCAACGGCGAGTTGCGGGTGGCGCTGGATGTGGATTTGATGGCTGCGGAGCTCAAGAAGACGCTGGCTTTTGTGCGGGCGGGCCGGTTGCGGGAGCGGCCGTGGTATCGCGCGCTGCCTGATGAACTGCTGCAACTTCGGCACGTCGCGTTGAGCGGAGATGGCGAGCCGACACTTTCGCCAAGATTTGCCGAAGCGCTCCAGTCGGTCGTTCATGTGCGGGCGCTGGGAGGTTCTCCATTCTTCAAGCTAGTGCTCATTACCAACGCCACCGGGCTGGATTTACCCCACGTTCAGGAGGGTCTCAAGTATTTCACCAAAAGCGATGAAATCTGGGCCAAGCTTGACGGGGGAACGCAGGCATACATTAACCGAGTGAACCGGCCGGATGTGCCACTGGAGAAGGTCCTTTCGAATATTCTAATGCTGGGTCGGCAGAGGCCGGTAGTAATCCAGAGCCTCTTCCCGGCGATTGGCGGCGAAGAACCGCCTTTGGAAGAGATCGAGCAATATGCCCGGCGCTTACTGGAACTCAAGAAGGCCGGCGCAGACATTTCCCTGGTGCAAATTTATTCGGCAACCCGGCCGTCGGCCAACTCCGAATGCGGCCATTTGCCGCTCAAGGTGCTTTCAAGGATCGCGCACCTGGTTCGCCAGGCTACGGGATTGAAGGCCGAAGTTTTCTAAAACATCTCTGGATGGGGTCACTCCGAACCCGTTGGTGCGCTGCTGGCTGTTGCTCGGGCCAGCAGCGCATTTTGTTTAGAACGATCACGGTGGCAACAGCCCGGCAGGGCGAAAAACAATAGCCCCCCGTTAAAACGGGGGGCTATTGTCTTTCTTCCTGGCGGACTTCAGTCTCGCGAGACTCTATCCGTATTATTAGTGGTTAAACTGAACCGACAAGGTTGGTCCAAATTTACGCTCTGGTCGTTCGACTCGCCGCGTTTACCGCGTGATTGGGAACTGCGAGATGGCGCGCATGTATTGAGCGCGCTCGAAGGCTGAAGGATCGGCGCAGTTTTTCTGGCTGAGGCTGCCCTTGAGCTGGGCCACGGAAGTATACTCGTGCTCTTCCATCCAAGCCACGAGGTCGCGTTCGATAACGCCGATCTGACGGACACCGTGACGAATCAAAGTGGAGCAGAGCATGGTCACGTCGGCGCCGGCCATGAGCATCTTCAGGACATCAGAAGCGCGGTGAATGCCGCTGGTCGCGGCGAAGCTGGCGCGGAGCTTGCCGTAGAGCAAGGCGATCCAACGAAGCGGCACGCGCATGGCCATTGGGGTGCTCAACAGAATATTGGGTCGTACTTCGAGACTCTCGAGATCAATGTCGGGCTGGTAAAAGCGGTTGAACAGAACGAGGCCGTTGGCGCCGGCGTGGTCCAGGCGTTTCGCCATGTTGGCGAAGTTAGTAAAGAAGGGGCTGAGCTTCACCGCCACGGGAATGCTGACGGTAGACTTTACTGCCTTGAGAATATCCAAGTAGTTTTGCTCGACTTGACTCGAACTTAGATCGAGCTCCGTGGGAATGTAATAGATATTCAGCTCCAGGGCGTCGGCGCCGGCTTGCTGGATGGCTTTGGCATACTGTGTCCACCCACCCGAGGTCGAGCCGTTCAGGCTGGCAATGACTGGGATATGGACGGCGGCCTTGGCGCTCGCGATGTGTTTGAGGTATTCCTCAGGGCCAAGCCGGAACTCCTCCGGTTCCGGAAAATAAGTGAGCGCCTCCGGACTGCTGAACGTGCCGTGTTCGAGGTGCTGCTGCAATTCCGCACTGTCGTGCCGAAGTTGCTCCTCGAACAAAGAGTAAAGGACGACGGCAGCAGCTCCGTTATCTTCCATCTGGCGAATCGCGTCGATGTCTTCCGACAGCGGCGACGCGGATGGAACCAAAGGTGTGCGCAGCTTAAGGCCGAGATAGGTCGTTGAGAGATTCATGTGAGCTGAAGGGCTTAGGGTTGCTGATCCACAGTAGCCGCCGGCTTAGGCGCAGCCGAGGCGGTAGCAGGTTTGAGGTCGCGACCGGCGAGGTATTGGTAGTACTTCCAGCGGCGATCGGCGTCGGTTTGGGCCTGCGCAAAGAATTTCTTTGCGTCTTCCGGCTTGCTCTTGGTGAGCATCTTGAACCGATTTTCCGAGAGCAGGTAGTCCTGAACTTTGGCCTTGGCGGCGGCGGAATCGAGCTGGAGCGGGTTTTCACCACGGTCGCTCCGGCGCGGATCGAAGCGATAAAGCAGCCATTGGCCGGATTCGACGGCCAGCTTTTGTTGGCGTGCGCCGATGCCGGCATCAAGGGCGATACCGTGGGCGATGCAATGGCTATAAGCAATGATGAGCGAAGGTCCCGGATAGGACTCCGCTTCGAGGAAGGCCTTTAGCGTGTGCTCGTCCTTGTAACCAAGAGCAACACTGGCAACATAAACATGGCCATAGGTCATGGCAATGAGTCCGAGGTCTTTTTTGCCGAGCGGTTTGCCGCCGGCCGCGAACTTGGCCACCGCGCCCCGCGGAGTGGATTTCGAACATTGCCCGCCGGTATTGGAATAGACTTCGGTATCGAGAACTAAAACGTTCACATCGCGACCGCTGGCCAGGACGTGGTCGAGGCCTCCGTAACCGATGTCATAGGCCCAGCCATCACCGCCAACAATCCACACGCTCTTGCGCACGAGCTGATCCGCAAGGCTGAGAAGCAGTTTGGACTCGGGGGAATTGATGGTCGGCAGTTTCCGCTTCAACGCGGCTACGCGCTCGCGTTGATCGTAGATACCGGCTTCATCGGACTGGTTCGCGTTCAGGATGCTTTCAGCGAGATCTTGACCAATTTGCGCCGCAAGCTTCTTCAACAACTCAGTGGCGAATTCTTTTTGTTTATCGATCGAGACGCGGAAGCCCAGGCCAAATTCAGCGTTATCCTCGAAAAGAGAGTTACACCAGGTCGGTCCCCTGCCCTGGGCGTTAACGGCGTAAGGCGTAGTAGGAAGGTTGCCACCATAGATCGAGGAACAGCCAGTGGCATTGCCGATGATGGCGCGGTCACCGAACAACTGGGTGAGCATTTTGAGATACGGAGTTTCGCCACAGCCAGAGCAAGCGCCGGAGAATTCGAACAGCGGCTGCATAACCTGTTGCTGGCGCAGGGTGCCGATCTTGAGCTTGCGGCGATCAAACTCAGGCAGCTTGAGGAAGAAATCCCAGTTCTCGCGTTCCTGCAATCGCAAGGGAGCTTGCGGGCGCATATTGATGGCTTTGAACTTGGTCTCGGTCTTGTTGCGCGCCGGACAGACATCGACGCAGAGCGCGCAACCGGTGCAATCCTCGGCCGCGACTTGCAGGGTCCATTTCATTCCTTTCCATTCCGGCGCGCGGGCGTCCGTGGCCTTGAAGTCAGGCGGCGCGCTGGTGAGTGAGGCCGGCTCGTAGACCTTGGCGCGAATGGTGGCGTGCGGGCAGATGGCCACGCACTTCATGCATTGAATGCAGATCGAAGGATCCCAAACGGGGATCTCGAGAGCCAAATTCCGCTTTTCGTATTGGGCAGTTGCGGTCGGAAAGGTGCCATCGGGGGCAAAAGCGCTGACGGGCAATTCGTCACCGCGGCCACCCGCGAGTTTACCGAGCACCACGCGAACGTACTCCGGCGCGTTGGGCGAAACAGCGGGCAGGAAACCGCCAGTGCCGTTGACCTGGTTGTGCAGCCCGACCTCGTGAAGGTGGGCGAGGGTATTGTCGACTGCCTTGAGGTTCATCTGAACCACCTCTTCGCCTTTCTTGCCGTAAGTTTTCCGGATCGATTCCTTGATGGCATCGATGGCGTCATTTTTGGGCAGAACACCGGACAAGGCGAAGAAACAGACCTGCATGATGGTGTTGATCCGGCCACCCATACCGCTGTCGCGAGCAACCTTGGTCGCGTCGATTACGCAAAGTTTCGCTTGCTTGTCGATGAGACCCTTTTGCACGGGCGTGGGAAGTTGAGCCCAGATTTCGTCTTTAGAAAATGGGGTGTTCAAAAGAAAAGTGCCACCCGGAACGAGGTCTTTGATCATGTCATAGCGCTCCAGGAACATCGGCTGATGGCAGGCTATGAAATTAGCCTTGCTGATCAGATAAGTGGACCGAATTTCTCGCGGGCCGAAGCGTAAATGCGAGACGGTCATCGAGCCTGATTTTTTTGAATCATAAACAAAGTAGCCCTGGGCGAAGTTAGGCGTCTCCTCGCCGATGATCTTGATGGAATTCTTATTGGCCCCCACAGTACCGTCGGCGCCCAGACCATAAAACATTGCGCGGATGACCTCGGCCGGCTCGGTGGAGAAATTCTCGTCGTAGCTGAGGCTGGTGTGGGAAACGTCATCGTTAATGCCGACGGTGAAATGATTTTTCGGACTCGAGATGGCGAGATTGTCGAACACCGCTTTGACCATGGCCGGCGTGAACTCTTTTGAAGAGAGGCCGTAGCGGCCGCCGATGACCTTTGGCAGCGATTTGAGTTTGCCCCAACCATTAGCCGCGCCCTCAAACAAAGCAGCAATGACGTCCTGGTAAAGAGGTTCACCCGTAGCGCCGGGTTCTTTGGTGCGGTCGAGAACGGCAATCGATTTTACGGTAGCGGGCAGCGCCTCGACAAAGCGGCGGCTGTCGAATGGGCGATACAGTCGGACTTTGAGAATGCCGATTTTCTCACCGCGTTTCGTCAGGAAATCAACAGCCTCGTGGGCCGCTTCACAACCGGAGCCCATCAGCACAATCACGCGCTCGGCATTCGGAGCGCCGACATAGTCAAAGAGGTTGTATTTGCGGCCGACTCGCGCACCGAACTCGTCCATCACCTTTTGGGTGATATTGGCACATGCGTCATAGAAGGGATTGACAGTTTCGCGGGCTTGGAAGAAGGCATCCGGATTCTGAGCGGTGCCGCGCAAGACCGGGCGGTCGGGAGACATGGCGCGGGCGCGATGGGCGGCGATAAGGCGGTCGTCAATCAGCGCGGTCATGTCGGCTTTTCCAAGAATCTGGATTTTTGAGACTTCGTGTGAGGTGCGGAACCCGTCGAAGAAATGGACAAAAGGAATCCGCGATCGCAGCGATGCCGCCTGGGAGATGACAGCAAAGTCCATGGTTTCCTGCACCGAGGCGGCAGCGAGCATGCCCCAACCGGTTGAGCGGCAGGCCATCACGTCGCTGTGGTCACCGAAAATGGAGAGCGCATGCGCGGCGACGGTGCGGGCGGTGACATGGAAAACCGCGGGTAACAACTCGCCCGCGATTTTGAACATGTTCGGGATCATCAGCAGCAGACCTTGGGAAGCGGTAAAGGTGGTGCTGATCGAGCCGGTTTGCAGCGAGCCGTGAACGGCCCCGACCGCGCCGCCTTCACTTTGCATTTCGACGATGGACGGGATGGTTCCCCAAAGGTTGCGCCTGCCTTCAGAGGCCCATTGATCGCACCACTCCGCAATTGGGGAGGAAGGCGTGATGGGATAAATGGCCATCACTTCATTAAGCTGGTAGGCGACGTAAGCGGCGGCTTCGTTGCCATCCAGCGTTTTGAAGTGCACACCATCGGAATTAGACTTGGGCAATGAGTTACTCATACATTTTTCGAGGTGATGGACTCAAAGGACTACAGACTCATTTCGATCACGACTTCGGAGTCCCTTGCGGAACGAACTTTGAAACCGAGCTTCTTGCACATGTTTTGCATTTCATGGTTTTCCTGGAGCGTATAAGCGACCAAGCGTTGCAGTTTTTCATGTCGAGCTATCTCTATGAGTCGTTTGGTTAATTCGGTGCCGAGGCCTTTGTGCTGCGACTTGTCGGTGACCACCACGGCAAACTCAGCGGAGCTGGAGCCGTGGGTTTTGCTGAGACGGCCGACACCGAGGACTTCATATTTGCCGCCGCCCAGGCTGCGCTCGGCGACGAGGGCAATCTCCCGGTCATAATCATTGAAGCAAATGCGTAGCAGGCGGCTATGGGCAACACGCTGCTGTAGCTGAAGCGGCGAGAAGTAGCGTAAATAAACACTGCGTTCCGACAGATTCTCGTGGAAAACAACCATCGCCGGTTCATCCTCCGGGCGAATCGGCCGCAACGTTACGGCGGTGCCGCCTTTCATCTTGAAGGGCTCGACGTACTGGGTCGGGTAGGGCCTAATGGCGAGCTTAGGTAATTGCTCCTCGGCCGTTTTCGGATCGTGCAGGATAACTCGAGCATCGAGCGCCACCAAGTCGTCGCCGGAAGCGAAGAGAGGGTTGATGTCGATTTCTTTGATCCATTTCTGTTCGGCGACGAGCTGGCTGAAACCGACCATGAGGCGCTCAAGGGCCGCGAGGTCGACCGGTCTGCGGCCGCGGACGCCTTTAAGCGCCTTGTAGATGCGGGTAGTCTCCATCATGCGGCGAGCGAGGGTGGTATTCAGCGGAGGCAGTCCTAAAGCCTTATCTTTGAAAACTTCGACCAGTTGTCCGCCCATACCGAAGAGCAGAACCGGGCCGAACTGAGGGTCGATGCTGCTGCCCAGGATAAGCTCGTAGCCGTCGGTAAGCTTGATCATTTTCTGCACGGTGACGCCCTGGAAATGCTGAGCGCCTTTCTTCTCCGTGACGGCGATCTTAATGGCATTGAATGCCTGTCGGACATCACTCTCGTCCTTTAGGTTTAATTGAACGCCGCCCACATCCGTTTTGTGCGTGATCGTTTCCGAATAAAGCTTGAGCACGACCGGGAAACCAATTTGAGCAGCAGCCTTGGCCGCGGCCGCTTCGGTTTTAGCGATCTTCGTCACAACGGTTGGAATGCCGTAGCAGCCGAGCAGATCTTTGGATTCAGCTTCTGTCAGAATCGTGCGACCGGTCTTGCGAACGGATTCGAGCATTGCGTGCGCCTTGGCCCGGCCGGATTCGAGATCGGCAGGATCCGCCGAGGGGACCGGCGTTTCATACAAGGCGCGGAGGTTCTCGTTGTACTGGTGCATCGCGGTGAACACCATGGCGGCCGTGTCCGGGTAAGCGAATGTGGGGATGCCGGCACGGTTGAGAATGGCTTCGCCGGCGGCGACCTCGTTGCCTCCCATCCAACTGGCGAGCACCGGCTTGCCGACGATATGGCCGAAGGCTTTCAGCTTTTCGGCGGTTGCCGTGGCATCGGTCATCGCTTGTGGAGTGAGGATGACCAACAAGCCATCGCTGTTCGGGTCCCGTCCGGCGGTATCGAGCGTCTTCGCATACAGGTCAGGACCTGCATCGCCGATGACATCAATTGGATTGTTATGGCTCCAGACCGGAGGCAAAAACTTGTTCAATTCCTCCATGGTCTGCTTGGAAACCTCGGCCAGGGCGCCGCCACTGGTAAGGAGAGCATCGGTGGCGAGGACGCCGGGGCCACCTGCGTTAGTGATGATGGTAAGGCGGTTGCCTTGCGGGCGCGGCTGTTTGGCGAGCACTTCCGACATATTGAAAAGGTCGGAAATGTTATTGACGCGCAACACACCGCAGCGGCGGAACGCGGCTTCGAGCACGTCATCCGAGCCGGTGAGTGAGCCGGTATGGGAAGCGGCGGCTTTGGCAGCGCCTTCGGTGCGGCCAGGCTTGATGACGATAATGGGCTTCGTCAACGCAACCTCGCGTGCCGCGGAAAGGAAAGAGCGAGCGTCGCCGATCGTTTCCATGTAGATGACAATGCTCTTCGTGTTGGGATCGTCGCCGAGATAGCTGATTAAATCGCCCCACCCGACATCGAGCATCGAGCCGATGGAGACGAAGGCGCTGAAACCCACTTCCTCGCGCAAAGACCAATCGAGCACGGCGGTACAAAGCGCCCCGGACTGGCTGATAAAGGCCACATTGCCACGCCGGGCGATGCCGGCCGCGAAGGTGGCGTTAACGCCGGTCATGGGGTTCATCACCCCCAGGCAATTCGGGCCGACCAGCCGCATATTCCCGCGGCGGGCGTGTGCAAGCAATTGACGTTCGAGTTCCGCACCGGCCGGTCCGGTTTCTTTGAACCCGGCGGAAATCACCACCGCGCCCGGAATTGCCAGATCGGCAGCTTCGCCAATGATGCCGGGGATGGTCGCGGCCGGAGTCGTAACAACGATCAAGTCAGGTTTCTCAGGCAAACCGGAGAGCTTCGGATATGCTTTAATACCCAGAACGCTTGGCCGGCTCGGGTTAACCGGGTAAATCGGCCCCCCAAATGGTGTGTTCATCAGGTTCCATAAGACGGTGCGGCCCACGCTGCCAGGCTTTTCCGTGGCGCCAACAACGGCAACCGATTTGGGCGCGAAAATCGCGTCTAACGGATGGCGAACAACTTCGCGATTTAACGAACTAAAAGGCTTTTGAATGGTAGTTGCGCTCATGGCTGCTGATGATCGAAAGATTGAAATTATGGAAACACAGAGATTAAAGCTCGTTCATAATCGGCAACGAAATAGCGTTGACCGCGTTTGGTGATTGTGTGGCCTTCGGCGGCGAGGCGGCGACGGATCACGGGGATCCCGCCCGGATATTTTGGGTTTAGCTGACCGCCGGTCTTTAAGGTGCGCCAGTAGGGCGTAATGGCTAATTCGCCGGCAGCCGCGGCTTCTTCGGCGGCATGCGAGGCAATCCAAGCGAATATGCCCGTGGCGATTGGGCAACCAATAGTCGCGCGGTGTTTGGCTGCGAGTGCCGCCCGAATTTCGTTAATCGTGGTCAGCTTGCCTTCCGGAACACTCTGCATCAGGGCAGCCACCTCGCGCGGGGCTGGAATGAGGACAGTTCCCTTGCCCCACCGGGAACTCATTCTCGGCGTTATTCTCTCAACCCGCGGCAGACCTTTGTCGTCCGCCAGCTTTTGCCGCCATGATTTGCGTGTCCTCATCCTGCAGAAGGACCCAGCACCCAATCTTTCCTGGATCTCCATTTTCCAGGCACCCAAAGCCAGTCTCAAGCCGCTGCCGGCAGGGCCGATTGGACCTATGATCCGAACGGCAACAATGTGGTTGAGAATGATTTGCCGGACTTCACCAGCGTTGGCAAAAGTTCACCCTTTTTTGTCGAGGCATGACAAAATCGGGCAGCCCGTCTAGACAACACTGGCAAGCAATCAGAGTTCCGCTAACAGGTGGCCTACTTGAACCCAGGTTACCGAATATTGAATACTGATTATGAAGGACTAATTTCTTGCCTGCTGGTCCTTAAGCATTTCCTCTGCTCTATTCCTGGTGGCGTCGTTCTGGGATTTCTCGACAACCGTTTTTAGGGCACGTTGACGCTGCTCAGAGGAAAGCCCCGATTGTTTCTCTGCGGCCAGTTTGAGAATGGCTGCGCAAGCGTCATTGGCAAGGGCAGGCTGCTCAGCGAAAACACACAACAACTCAACAGCATCGGCGCCGCGCAGTTCACGCGCCAGAGCGACTGCCAACTGCTGCTCTTCCGGTCTCTGGATAAGAGGAATAACATCTTTGATCTTACGCGCTTTATCGGTGTCTTTGAGCTGTTTGTCACCATCAAGGAAATGCAAATATCCACGCAGCGCCAATGCCTGGTAAGAAGGCTTTTGTGGATCACCGGCCAAGGCGCGCAAAGGCTCCAGGACGGCGGTGTCTTCGGGCCAGTTGTTAGGCCAGGTTGACAGTATGCGCACCGCCTCGTCGCGCACCGCCTCGTCATTATCCTGCACCGCAGAATTCACGGCATTCAAAGCGTCAGAACCGCCCGCGGAAGCAAGCACCGGAAGCGAAATCAAACGCAAGCCGCTGGCTTGGTCATGGGCGAGCGGCAGAAGATGGGGTACACAACGAGATCCTCTGCGCGTGCTAATGTCCGTTAAAGCGGTTTGGACGTCAGTGCGTTCCGTGGCCTCTTGCGTATGCTGCAGTAGTTGAACGAGAGCAGGAATCTGACGCTCATCACCAAGCACCCCAATGGCCTGGATAGCCGCGGCGCGAACCGCCGGGTCAGGATCACCAACCGCTGTGGCAATCGCTGGCAGGCCGTTGTCAATCCGCCGTTTGGCGGCCAGCTTAATCAGGACCGGCCGCGTTTTTCCGTCAGCCTGCGCCAAACGAGCCAGCAACTCTGAATTAACGTCATTGCCGGGAAACCGGGTCAAAGCCGCAAACGCTGCGGCCGATACTTCCCGGTCATCTGAGGTCGCGGCCTTCAACAGGACCGGCAAACTCGAAATATTTCCCTGACGTTCCAAGGCGACGATCGCCACGATTCGGGTTTTCGGCGTTCCGCTTTGAACCACTTCCGTTACCGCAGCTCGGGCGTCTGAATCCTTTCGATCGGCGATGGCCATCACCAAGAGACCCTGCCGGTCGGAGTTGGCGCCCTTCATCTCATTTACCAAGGCACGGGTGACATCGCTCCCGGCAAGCTCGCGCGCCGTGTGCAAGCCGAGACTGAAAAACGCCGGATCGGGCGAACGCAATTGCTCCACCAATAAAGGCAAACCGTAGGCATTTTGCGCCAGAATAGCGCCATGCGTCGCCTCAAGCATCATTTGCTTGGGCACGTGCGCCTGACGGACAGCGGCATACAATTTAAAAGCTTCAGAGGTCTTGCCCTGGCTGGTGAAAGTTTCGGCACATATTATGCAAGCCTGTGCCACCGCGGAGCGGACCTCGGCTGGAGCGTTGATTAGGGCGGCTTGCAAGGTTTTAGCGACCGTCTCGCCGCCAATGCGCCCCATTGCGGCGGCTGCGGCTGAGGCTGTTTCCGTGTCGTTGCCGGCTAAATGTCTGGCGAGTTCCTTGACGGCCCTTGGATCGCGGCGAAAACCGATCGAATTAATCACGCCTACGAGCAGTTTGCCTTGTAACTGGCCCATGGCCTTGCGTAAAGCGGCATCGGGGGCCGAGCCGGGGATGGCTTCTAAAGGGATCCGCGCCCACGAAGCAAGCTGCTCGTCGGACAGCAACCGCGCCAATGCCGGCACTGCCGCTTTGGTGCCATAAATCGTAAGTTTTTTGCACGCAAGAGCCTTCTCCGAAGGCGGCGCCTTTGAATTAAGCACAGCTATGAGTTGTCGCTCTTTTTCTGCCGGCGAATTAGTCATGGCGGCAGTGCCGGCAGTTGCCGCTGAGGCGACCGCAATCGTGAGGAGCGCCAACGAAACAATCCAGGGTGCCGGGCGAATGATGAGATTGGGCTTCATATCAGCTTTAAATACGCCAGGGTTCACGAAGCGCCTCGGAGCGCAAACGATTCGCTTGTTCATCAGCTATGAATTCATTTCTCACCGGATCGAAGCGGACTTTGCGATTCAAAAACAGCGCAATGTTGGCAGCGTGACAGGCAATATGCGCGTGACAGGCCGCATCGGCGTTGGCCCGGGTTCGCGCCCGCGACTTCACGCAGTCAAGAAAATCACGGATATGAAAGTTAGCAGGGTACCCAGAGACTTTAGCGCCTTTGCCGACGAGCAAAGACGGATCGCTAGCGACCAATTCCCCATCGTCTGCGGTTTCTACCCAGCCGGAATCGCCTTCGAACCGCACCGGACAGGAACCCAGCTTGAGCCAGTCTTCATCACGCATGACCAGCTTGACACCATTGGCATAGCGAGCGTGCAGTTGTTTACCGACAGGCTCGTATTCGACCGGTTCCGTGGCATCGGCGTCGTTCGCCCATTGGCATAAGTCCACGCAGTGCGAGCCCCATTCCAGGCACCCGCCACCCACAAGACCACCTCCCTTTTCGAAATTAAACCCGTCCAAAAGCGCTTTGTTGTAGGGTCGCCAGGCGGCAGGCCCCAAATAAAGGTTCCAATCCACATCCTCCTTGTTTGGTTCGGGCTCGGCGTCCGCCCATCCGCTCGATTGTGTCTTCAATCCCAACGGTTGGGCGTGCAGGGTCTGCAGTCTGCCAAGTTTTCCGTGTCGGGCGAGGTCCACCGCAAAAGCAAAATTGGGCAGGCTGCGCCGCTGAGTGCCGGCCTGGAAGACGCGGGTTGTTCGGCGGAACGTATCCGCCAGGGCAAGGCTTTGGGCAATATTCTTGGTGCAGGGCTTTTCGCAGTAAACATCTTTGCCGGCGTTCGCCGCCAGGATAGCCGCAGTGGCGTGCCAGTTGGGGCCCGTGGCGATTAGAACCGCATCAATGTCATCGCGGGCCAGCAGTTCGCGAAGGTCACGGTAAGTCGCGCAATCTTGGTTTCCGTATTTATTATCCGCTTTCTGCTTGATAGCTTTACGACGCTCAGCTTTGACGTCGCAAACGGCGACGAATTGCACGTCCGGTTCCTCAAGAAAACAACCGAGGTCATAAGTGCCGCGGTGGCCGATCCCGATGCCGCCCAGAACAATACGCTCGCTAGGGGCAACTGTGCCGTCTTTGCCCAGCACGGCGGCGCGGACGATTTGAGGAGTGGCCAACAAGGCGCCGGCTTGGAACGCACGAGCAAGGAATTGGCGGCGGTTCAAATGGATTTTGGTGTGGCGCTCTTCACCCGATTGAGCTTGTGAGGCGATTGAATTGGCCGACAAAAGTTTCATGTGTTTCCTTGGAGGCATTGCGCTGACGCATCTTTGATAGTCACAAGACACCTTCTAACGGTTTAGGGTAAAAGGAGCAAGAGGCAACAACCTGGTGCAACTGTACCATTAAACAGCGAAACCTGGCCGGCCTGAAAAAACAGCAATCATTGGCTGACCATCCCCACACATCCGAACGCGGTCCGCGGCCAGTTACACCGGTTTGGTCAAAAACTGGTTCTTAATGAACGTCTTGTAGTAATTGTCCTTGCGGGGCGCAGACATCAGGCCTTGATACCTGAACCTCGGCACCTTCTCGAACTTCAGTGTGGGAGAGTCTCGAAATTTAAGGTAGAGCGTATGGCTGATTTCGTCATAACTCACCGACTCAAACAAGTCGGCGTCCACCGGAACAAACTTCATCGTTTGCGTTATCGGTCCCATAAATCTCCTCAATTGCAATCTTCAATAGACCCGCTTTGGCAAGATGTCGAGCTTTTTTAATCCTAAGCGTAAAGCCTGGACTGGCGGGAAAACGCATGGACCGTCCCAGGGGAAAGGAGGTCGGTTCAGCTAATTACTGTTTCAATCGATAAACGATAGAGGAGCTTGGGCTGCTAACGGATGTTTGCTGGAGCACATTGGTATGCGTATACGTAGTCAACGGATACCACGACCCATTCGGGACAATGTTTGTGCAATATTGCAATTGGTACTGCGTTCCAACTTTGCCGTAGAGATTCAAGGTTTGTCCGCCGGCGTTAAGGGCTCTCATTAGCGGGACGTCGGCAACTAGCGCCACCTCGCCCGCCTGACTCACATTATTTGAGTAAGTGACGCCGTTGGGCTTTAGACTGGAAGCAATCGCAACCGGCAAGGCAACGAAGGCGGAATGCTGATTTGTGAGGGTCTGCAGAGTCAATTGCGCGAGCAGATTAGATCCCTGCAACGGCTGCTTGGGTGCTGCGATGGTGATGACGAGGTTGGTGTTCTGGATGGTGAGCGAGTTGCTGGCCACGCCTGCCCATGCCACGGAAAGTGAAGGACTGCTGAAACGAGCCGCGGACCAAGGCAGCTTGAACACTAGGTTGGTCACGTTATCGCTCGAACTCAGGTAAATCGGAACCGTGGTGGGCTGGCCCGCTTGCACGCTCGTTGCGCCCGCTGCCACTAGCAAATAGTCGAGGACCGTCACCCGAACAACCGTATTCGTGCTGAAAGAGGCGTTGTTATTGTCAGAAAGAGCAATATTGATATCGTTCGTAGAAGATGCTTGTGCGCTAGTCGGCATCCATACGAGCGCGGAGATTCCCTTGTGCGTTATGATTTTGGCACCACTGGGAGCACTTGCTAAACTGTAACTGAACTTATCACCGTTGGTAACAGGTTGATTGATAATAAATCGGAACGAAGTATTGGGATAAACGATCGCATTAGTAACCGGCGGCGGCCCGGCCACGACCTGGTTCACAGTGACGACGAACTGCTGCGCCGTTGTGCTGTTGGTCGGCTGGCCATCACTCACCGAAACCGTGATCGTGGCGCCACCAAAAGCATTGGCCACCGGCGTAAACGTCAAGGTGCCCGCCGCGTTCGGGCTCGTGTAATTGACGGTGGGATTAGGGATCAAAGTCGGATTGCTGGACACCGCGGCAACGGTCAGCGGCTGGATTTCGTTCGTTGCGCCGGTGGATATTCCGTTCAGGGTCACAGTTTGGAGACCGGCATTCTCATTCAGAACCATATTGGCAACTGGATTCAATGTCGGCGGATTGTTAATCGGATTCACCGTTACTGTGAAGGATCGAATGATTGTGTTGCTGACGGTGTTGCCGTTATCCACCATCACAGTCATGGTAACTTGGCCAAAGGCGTTGGTAAGCGGAGCAAAGGTCAAGGAGCCTGTTGAATTCGGGCTGGTGTAATTCACGGTCGGATTACTGACAATAGTGGGATCGCTCGAGAAAGCAGTGACCGTCAACGGTCCGGTCTGGTTCGTTGATCCGGTAGAAATGCCTGACAGATTGATTGTTTGGGGGCCCGCGTTTTCGTTGACCACAACGTTGGAAATGGAGTTGAGGGTCGGGGGCAAGCTGGGCAAGGTCAGGGCGAATGAAGCCTCAGTCGAATAAGTGCTCTCCACGCCCAAACTATTGTACGCTGTGGCGGCAAAGTAATAGGTGGAGCCTGTCGGCAGGCTCGCGACGGTAGCGGAGTTGGTCGAGCCTGCATCCACCGAATTGGTGTAGGTCCCAGTGGCGACGCCGTAATAGATTTTGTATCCCATTACGGTAGGGTCAGCGCTCGCATTCCACGCCAGCGAGACGCTACCAGTCGCCGTAGTGCCTGAAGACACTCCCGGGAGGGCGAGTGCGGTCAAAAATAAAATTCCGTGAGCCGCGCGTCTCACCCTACCAAAGTATCCAGCAAACATACGATGCTGCTTGCCTAACGCATAACGGCTGCCAAGGGAACGCAAGACACCCGCAATTTCAAAAACCGTTAGGTTTCGGCGTGACTTCCTTCAGATCACCTGATCCGCAACAACAATCGAAGCTGGTAGCAGACAGGGACTTGCGAAACTTTAGTTGAATCGCGGCAGCGCAAGGCATTGGCCCGCGGGAAGGGACGCAACCTAACAATTCTGGTTGAGCGTGCGGAATTTCAAGACAAGGTGTCTTATCGAAAACCAAGATTTAACCACACCGCATGGAATGCGAAAACCAGACCATGCCGCCTTCAGAATTAGAGGCTCGCAAGCTCATCATGTGGATGGCTAATCAGCTCATTCCTGCTGTCCCATCTGAGGGCGAATTTTGACTCGTTTCGAGACAACTTCTCTATCAAGTCGGGGAAGGTCGGCGCTGCAAAAGTTTTATGAGCTTTGAAAGCTCCTCTGTTCCAATGGTTAGAACGAAATCTATCGTGGCAATGCGTTTCCAGACCAAACCATATTTGTGGGCATGCTGTGTGCTGCTGTTCCCCCCATGGTATACGTGCTGGTTCCGTGGGTATCGTTTTCGGTGCTATTCTGCCTGGCGCTTTTGCGAGCTGCCGTGCGGCCGCCGCCCGATTACGAACTACACGCCTTGGAGGCCGGCTCTGATTTCGTGTCCGCGGAAGCGCTTCTGACCTCTCCCACGGCCGGACCTACCAAGAACAAAGCGGTTGGCGCTGCCCAGACACAACCAGCACTTGGCACAGTGTAGTTGCCTGCTTCAAGAGTTTCTAACCGACGCGCAGTTCCTCGGGAAGATGCCCCTCCTTTCGCAGTTGGCGAAGGCTTAGAGCATCATGTCGTTTCGCAAGTCGCACCCCAGCAGAATCGGTAACCAACGGACAATGGTAGAATTCAGGTACTGCCAATCCGAGCGCGCGGTAAATAAGGATTTGGCGAGCAGTTGATTTTAACAAATCCGCACCACGAACTACTTCAGTAATTTGCATCGCCGAATCATCGACCACCACGGCGAGCTGATATGCCGGCGAATCATCGTGACGCCAGACAACGAAATCGCCGAAATCGCGACCCGCGGTGAACTCCTGTAGTCCGAAACCGCCGTCCACGAAAGTGATAACCTCTCCGTCAGGAACGCGAAACCGCCAGTTGCACCTTCGAGGCGCGCCATCATCGCTTGAGGCCCGGCTCTGGCCATTACGCTTGGGCCGGCAAGTACCGGGATAAATAGGTTCATCCTCGCCGGAATGCGGGGCTTGCAAAGCACGCAATACGTCCTGGCGAGAGCAGGCACAGGGATAAATTTGCCCAGCGCCGCGCAGCTTCTCAAAGGCATCAATATAGAATCCGCGCCGTTCACATTGGGAATAAGGTCCATAGGGTCCGCCCATGTCCGGGCCTTCTTGCCACTCCAGCCCGAACCAGCGGAGGTCTTCAAACATTGCCTGCGCGAATTCCGGTCGGCAGCGGCCTGGATCCAGGTCCTCATTGCGCAGGACCAGGATTCCTTGATGCGAACGAGCCCGCTCTTGCGCGATCCAGAACGTGCGGGCGTGTCCCAGATGCAGAAAACCGGTGGGAGAAGGGGCTAGCCGGCCGCGATATTCAGCAGGACCTTCCGCATGAGTTTGTCTCTCATCTGTGCCCACTGCAGCTATTTGGATTTTACCTGAACGAATGAGTTGCCTTGACTCAACCAATCGCTCCAGCGCGGTAACGGTCGGCCAAGAAGCTTTTGGATTTTGCCACAATCCAGCGACGAGTCCGGAGTTCGTGGAGCTCCTCCGTACTCTCGGATCGAGGCTGACTCAAACCTGGCTTCAATATCCGGTCGACTGGCCGCCAACATTTGGCCGATTTGCCACCGCGAAAGCCTCTCGGCGCCGGCCAAGTGATAAAGGCCCGGCTGGTTCTTTGCTAGCAACTCCCAAACCGCGGCGGCAGTGGCCTCTGCCGCGATGGGAGAACGAAATTCGTCGATATACAATCTAGTTGTTTGGCCCGCCTGCCACGCATGCAATAATTGTTCGTCGAACCCGCGATCTCCTGCCGGTGATGGCCCGGCGTTGAGGGAAGTTCTCACTACCGTATGGCCTGGATTTCTAAGCACAACCTTTTCCGCCTCCACTTTTGTTTCTGCGTAGATCGACAGCGGGTTGACTGATGCAGACTCATCATAATTCCCCTTTCGTCCGTCAAAAACGAGGTCGGTCGAAAAGAACACGAATTGGATATCCGCCGCAAATTCGGAAAGCAGCCGCGTAGCTTCGAAATTCACCATTCGCGCCAGCGCCGGGTTCGCCTGGCAATCAGTGCTGCGGCTCACGGCAGCGCAATGAATGACGAGTGCCGGCATTTCTTCGCGGAACAATTGGCGCACGGATTCGGCTTCAGTCAAATCGAGATCCGAACGAAGCAGCGGGCGGACGCGCCAACTGCGGGATTCGTCAGAATCCAACCGGACCAACCAACTGCCGATTAAACCGCCCGCGCCGGTGATCCAAGCCAGCGGACGATGGTCTTGCGGCGGAGCGCTCACTTTCCTTCGCCGTCAATCCACCAACCGTCGTGTGATATCACCATAAGCGTCAATTCGGCGATCCCTTAAAAAAGGCCAGTGTGTGCGCGTTTGTTCCACCTTGTTCAGGTCAACGCGAACGATTAGCTCCTCATTATTTGCTGCCGTGGCACGCGACAGCAATTCGCCGGAGGTTCCGGCCACAAAACTCTGTCCCCAAAATTCGATGCCCTCGCCGGAGAGTTTCTCGCGACCTACGCGATTGGGAACTGCGACATAGCAACCGTTGGCGATGGCATGCCCGCGTTGAACAGTCTCCCAGGCATCGTGCTGCTGCTGGCCATATTCGGCCTTCTCGGTGGGATGCCACCCGATGGCCGTGGGGTAAAACAGGATTTCGGCGCCCTGCAGCGCGGTCAAACGAGCCGCCTCGGGATACCATTGATCCCAGCAAATCAGAACACCAATCCGCGCATAGCGGGTTTGCCACGACCGAAATCCCAGATCACCTGGGGTGAAATAAAACTTTTCATAATAAAGCGGGTCATCCGGTATGTGCATTTTACGGTACCGCCCGAGCACTGACCCGTCCGCATCAATGATGACCGCAGTATTGTGATAAACGCCCGGAGCACGCTTCTCAAATAGCGAAGCAATGACGACCACCTCGCGCTCCTTTGCCAGGTTCTGAAACGCAGCCGTGGTTGGACCTGGAATCGGTTCAGCTAAATCGAAATACTTGTGGTCTTCAGCCTGGCAGAAGTACTGCGAACGGAACAGTTCCTGAGTACAGATGATTCTGGCGCCTTGTTGGGCGGCGCGCTCGGCCGCCGCTAAAGCTTTCTGGAGGTTTGCCTCCGGATCGTCTGAGCAAGCCATTTGGAGCAAACCCAGAGTTACTACGTTCTCAGACATACATTATAATTCTGCCGAAAGGATGAACCGGAGACTAGGAAGTCGCCCGCATAATGCTTTGATTGCGCCGAAACTCTCCCCGGCCCCCCGAATGAACGCAAGACCGATGTTACCGGCTAGTGATTGCTGGCGCCGATGCCACGATCTCGGTAGGGCGCCTGGTTGCCCCCGCCGGAATCTGCTGATCGAATAACTCCCGAATGAACCGCCCCAAAGTTTCATTGGTCGGGCCATAGCCGGAGTGATAAATGTAGTGCTCCAAGTCATAGAGCAACTCATCGGCAGTAGGATAGCGTTTGTCCAGATCACGCGCCAGCGCTCGATGGAGGACATGGTTCAAACGTTCATCGATCCGTTCATCGAGCGTTCGGAAATCCGGAATTGGCATATTGATCATCCGCTGCCGCGATTCTTCCGCCGATTGCCCCTTAAAAACATTGCGTCCTAAAAGCAGGTGTGCCAGGACCACACCCGCCGAAAACAGATCCGAGCGCTTGTCAGTGATTTTGAAATTGGCTTGTTCCGGACTCATGTAATCCGCCTTGCCCGCCACGACTTCGCCTTCGTTGTCCACCAGAAATCCGCGGGCTTTGGCAATGCCAAAATCCGTGAGCTTCACGTCGCCTTCAAACGCAATCATGATGTTTTTGAAGCTCACGTCCCGGTGCACGATCCCGAGGGGATGCCCATCTTTCTCGGTTTTGGCATGCGCATAGGCCAGCCCCCGCGCCACACGGCTCACGATGAACACGGCCAGCTCTTTCGGCAGCACCCGCTGCTTCGCAACGAGTTGATGCGAGAACTGTTCCAGGTTTACTCCGCGAATCAATTCCATCGCAATAAAGAACAAGCCGCGGGTTTCACCCAGATGATACGTCTGAACGATATTGGTGTGGATGAGGTCGGCGACGAGTTTTGCCTCCCCAATGAAGTTGTCGATGAATTGCTTTTGGTTGGCGTAATTTTGCCGAATCACTTTGATAGCCACTCGTTTGACGAAATCGCGCGTGCCTAGCTGTTCGGCTTCGTACACAATGCCCATGCCGCCTTCGTATATCTGGCGCACGATCTCGTACCGAAACTCGTTCTGAATCGTGAAGAGGGCCACGGACTTAAGGTTGCGTCTCTGGCCGTGGCAAGTCAAGCGCGGCTGCTGCAACAATCACCTGGTTAAGGCAAACTGCGGCGGCAACGACCTCGAGGGGGTCTCACCCGCCGATCATTTTCACCGGAACTACATGGTCGCAAACCTCAAATTTCTTCGAAAAAATAATCATTTTCTGCTTGCGCGACTTTTCTGATTGGCTTTAATGCCATCAAGTCAAACGACTTTTAATTATAAACCAAACAACAACAAACACACACTACTGACTATGGCTAAAGCACTGTCCAAATCGCAAATCGCCGCCACCGTCGCTGAGAAAGTTGGCATCACCAAGAAACAGGCCGTTCAGGCCCTCGAGACCCTTTCCGAGCTCGCTTACAAGCAAGCTAAGAACACTTTCACGCTGCCGGGGCTCGGCAAACTCGTCCTGGTGAACCGCCCGGCGCGGCAGATGACGATGCAGTTTGGTCCCAATAAGGGCAAAGCGATCACGATTCCCGCTAAGCGCGTGGTGAAGTTCCGCGTCGCCAAAGCCTGCAAAGACGCCATCCTGGGCGCGAAGTAACCTGCCCGATTTCGCAAAGGCACTCTGATACCCTCAGGGTGCCTTTTTTATTTCCACAAGTGACCTGCGCTGGTTGTCGCGCCATGATCACAATCCCGCAAAGCAGAGCGCTTCCGTGAAAATCGCTGTCATTGGTCCAGGGGCGGTGGGCAGTTTCTACGGAGCAAAACTGGCACGCGCCGATCAAGAGCTCCACCTGCTGCTACGATCGGATTACGACGTAGTGCGGCGACGGGGCCTCCTCATCCGCAGCCCTCAGGGGAATTTCCGCATCCGACCGCATTGTGCTCGTAACCCTGAGGAAATCGGCCTGAGCGATCTTGTGCTCATTGCGTTGAAGACGACTGCCAACGCAGCGCTGGACCGTTTGCTGCCGCAGCTGGTTGGCCCGCAGACAATGGTTGTCACCTTGCAAAACGGGCTCGGCAATGAAGAAGCGATCGCCCGGCTTGTTCCCGCAAATCAGATCCTGGGCGGCTTGTGTTTCGTGTGTCTGAACCGCATTGAACCGGGATTGGTCCATCATATCGATCACGGCATGGTTGTTCTGGGCGAATTCCAACGACCGCCGGAAGCTCGCACCCTGGCGCTGGCCGAGTTGTTTCAACGAGTCGGGGTGCCCTGTAACGTCACCCACAACCTCGCACAGGCACATTGGGAAAAGCTGACCTGGAACATTCCTTTCAACGGGCTGGGCGTGGCCGGGGTCGCGGGTTATGACGCGTTAAGCAATACCCACTGGTCCCCTGCCCTGCGCGTGCCGAATCCGCGCACGCTTACGACGGATTTGTTGCTGGCCGATCCAAATTGGAGCAGGCTGGCGCATGAACTCATGCTCGAAGTCAGCGCAACGGCGCGGGCTTTAGGCTTCGACGTGCCGGACTCCATTGTCGATAAACAATTTGAGCGCACTCGCACGATGGGTGCTTACAAAGCATCCACCCTGATCGATTTCGAACGCGGCCAAGCGCTCGAACTGGAGAGCTTGTTTGTTGAGCCGCTGAGACAGGCGCAGGCAGCGGAGGTATCAGTTCCGCGCCTGGAGGCCCTTTGCCGACTTCTGAAAAAATTAGATCCAGCCGCCACTCCTTCTCCTACTCCTAATCGTAATCGTAATCCTGATCCCTGATCCACACTTGCCACGCGGCCCATCCCCGTTATCGTCACCAGGATGAAAGTTCGCGTTCGTTTCGCTCCCAGCCCCACCGGCTTCCTGCACATCGGCGGGGCCCGAACGGCTTTATTCAACTGGCTCTACGCTCGGCATTCGGGTGGCACGTTTGTTTTGCGCATTGAGGACACCGACGCTGCACGCAACACCCAGGAAGCAGTCAATGTCATTCTCAACGGCTTGCGGTGGCTGGGCCTGGATTGGGACGAAGGCCCGAGCAGCGGCGATGCTACGGGCCCGAGCAAAGGAGAGTTCGGACCGTATTTCCAAAGCCAGCGCAAAGACAACTACCAGCGGCGCGTTGAAGCCTTGCTTTCCCATGGCCTGGCTTACGAACAGGATGGCGCGATCAAATTCAAAATGCCGCGCGAACCCATCCTGATTCCCGACCTGGTCGTAGGGGATGTCCGTCGCGAATTGACCGATCGCGAACAGGCCGATCCGGATTTCGTAATCGTTCGCTCTGACGGCCAACCGGTGTTTCACCTGGTCAATGTCATCGACGATCTGGAAATGAACATCACGCATGTGATCCGCGGCGAGGATCACCTCAGCAATACAGCCAAGCACATCGCCCTGTTCCGCGCGTTCGGTGTTCAGCCGCCTCATTACGCGCACATCCCGCTCATTCTGAACATCGACGGCACCAAAATGAGCAAGCGCGATCAAGGGGCATCCCTCACCACGTACGAGACGGAAGGCTACGTTCCCGAAGCGGTTGTTAATTACCTGTGCCTCCTGGGCTGGTCGCCCAAAAACAATCGCGAGAAGATGTCGCCGGCCGAAGTGATCGAGCTATTCGATCTGCCGCAAATCCTTCGCCACAATGCCCGGTTTGACCTCGCCAAACTCACTTGGCTCAATGGCGAGTACGTTCGCGAAATGAACGACGATCGCTTTTACGAGCTTGCTATCCATGCTTTGGCCCGTGCCGGACTCGACACCAACAAGTTTCCGCTCGAATACGTCAAAGCCGCGCTGGACACCTGCAAAGGCAAATTCAAACTGTTCGGCGAACTTCCGGCCTACGCCGGCTTCTACTTCCGGGAAGACATTCAATACGATCCTGAAGCCGCCCAGCGCGATTTCGTTCCCGAAAACAAGCCGCGTCTCGAGCGGCTGCGCGATGCGCTCGCGAAACTTGAACCTTTCGAGCCCGACCCTATCGGTGCTACGCTTAAAACCGTCTCCCAGGAATTAGGCGTTAAAGTCGGCGTGCTGGTGCATCCAACGCGACTGGCCTGCTGCGGCAATACCGCTGGCCCTAGTCTGTACCACCTTTTAGCAATCCTGGGAAGAGACCGCTCGATTGGCCGCCTCAACCGCGCCCTCGAGCGCATGGGCGGCTGACAACGTTTACAGAACCAAATTCTTATTCTTCGCCCGCGACTCGTCTCTGAGCTGGGTTTTAAACTTCAGATACTTCTCCTGTAACGCCCGGTCACCCACCGCCAAAATCTGGACCGCCAGTAATCCCGCGTTGCGCGCCCCGCCAATCGCCACCGTGGCGACCGGCACACCGCCGGGCATTTGGACGATCGACAGCAGGGAATCGAGTCCGTGCAGGAACTTGCCCGCGATGGGCACTCCCACAACGGGCAGCGGCGTCATGGCGGCCGTCACTCCGGGCAAATGCGCCGCGCCGCCCGCGCCCGCAATAATGACTCCCAATCCGCGCCGGTGCGCTCCCGTCGCGTAGCGAGCCAGGTCTTGCGGCGCTCGATGTGCCGAAATGACTTTTACCTCGCACCCGATGGCGAACTCACCACACGCGTCGGCGGCCGCTTTCATCGTCGGCCAATCTGAATCGCTGCCCATCAAAATACCCACACGCGTCGGAATTGAACTTTCTTTCTTCATTGGTCAAAAAATTGGTGCCGTAGCTTCGGGCGGGCTTGCCCTTCATGCAAGCCGAAACGTAACAACGTTTTCTTCCTCGCCAAGCCCGCCGGTTCTCCCATAATCCGACTGACGTCAACTTAGGTTATGAATCCGAACCACCCCCGTTTCACCCGCCGCCAGTTCCTTCGAACGACCACAACCGCAGCAGCCGCTATGACGGTGGTGCCTCGCCACGTGATTGCTGCGAGCGGCGAAACGCCTCCCAGCGAGAAAATCAATCTGGCCGGCATCGGCGTCGGCGGCATGGGCGGCGCCGATATCAACGCTTTGGCACCACACACAAATATTGTCGCGCTGTGCGACGTGGATATGGATCACGCCGCCGGCACTTTCAAGAAGTTCCCCGACGCCAAACAGTTCCGCGACTATCGAAAAATGTTCGACCAAATTGCGGGCAGCGTCGAGGCCGTCCTCGTGGCCACGCCTGACCACTTCCATGCAGTCGCGGCCATGGCTGCCATCCAACACGGCAAGCATGTTTACTGCGAAAAACCGCTGGCCCATTCAATTTATGAGGTGCGCCAACTCATGCAGGCTGCGCGCGAACGAAAGGTCGTGACCCAGCTCGGCAACCAGGGCCACTCCTTCGATTCGATTCGTGACTTTTGTGAATGGGTTTGGGATGGCGCCATCGGCAACGTTCACACGATCCACGCCGGCTGCAACTACAGCAATTGCGCCCTCGATGAATTGCCTCGCCTCTCGGAGCACCATGACGTGCCGGCTACTTTGGACTGGGACCAGTGGCTCGGCCCAGCCGCCAAGCGGCCGTATCACCCAGCCTATCTGCCGGGCCGCTGGCGCTCCTGGACGCCTTTCGGCAACGGCACCGTTGGCGACTGGGCGTGCCATGTCGTCGACCCGGTGTTTTGGGCGCTGGATCTTGGCGCACCCTCCACGATTCAGGCCGAAGTTAAAAACTACGATCCCAAAACCCAGGGCGATTCATTCCCTCGCGGTGAAATCATTACCTACCAGTTCCCGGCCAAGGGAAAACGTGGCCCAGTTACACTGCGCTGGTATAGCGGCTCCGAACACATTCCGCGCCCGCCCGAACTTGAGGCCGACGATCACGTCGACACCGGCGCCGTTGTGATGGGTGACAAAGGAACGATTGTCTACGGCTCACATGGGGCCGGCCAGGTTCGACTGATTCCGCAGGCCCGCATGGACGCGTATAAAAAACCGGCCAAGACAATCCCCCGCGCCAAAGAGCACCACTTGAATTGGCTTGAAGCGATCAAAAACGGCAACCACGCCGGTTCCGACTTTTCTTACGGCGGGCCGCTCACGGAAGTGGCATTGCTGGGCGTTATCGCCATCAAATTGCCCGGCACGAAACTGGAATGGAACTCAGCCGGCACGCGCTTCTCGAACTCGCCGGAAGCGAATCTTCTGTTGAATCCACCCTATCGCGAAGGCTGGCGGCTGGGACCGTAAGCTCGACCCTACACCTCCTCATGCGGGCTGTATGGACAGCCGGGCATGCGGTGCGGCAAATTCAGGGCCACTTGCTTCTCTTCGGCCTCGAAGATGGAGCCGCGGTTCTCGGCCATGCGTTTCAATTCTGCCACCGCGGAATCATCCAATGGTGTGTACGATTTGGCGGCTTCGATGGCCTTATCCAGCAACTCCACAAATGACGTCGGGATACACGAAACGACACCGGGCTGGGACAATGAAAAACGCACAGCCAACGAAACAGTTTTTGGTTCTTCCGTTGAGCGGTACCACCATTCGCGGTCTTTGACCGCATCCTTCTGCCAGGCGCCCCAGGAGAGCGGCTTGATAGCCAGCACACCGGCGCCTTGTTCGTTGGCCAGCGCCAGCACTTCCTTGCCGAATCCGTGCGTGTAGTACTCGACGAAGTTAATCGGAAACATCACTGAATCGAACTTGAACTGCTTCATCGCCTGAAGTGCAGCCTTGGTCGTGTGGGCCGAAAAGCCGATGTATTTCAGCTTGCCTTGCTCCCGCGCCTTCAGAATCACATCCATCGCTCCCTCGTCACCAAAAACGTCCTCGACTTCTTTCGGACGCACCAGGTGGTGCAGTTGATAAAGATCGAAATGATCGGTCTTGAGCCGCTTCAACGAACGATCGAGTTCCATCTGCGCGCCGGCCTTGTCACGCTTATGTGTCTTGCAGGCCAGAAAATACTTGCTGCGATCCATTCCTTGCATCCCGATGCCCATCTTAATCTCGGCGTCGCCGTTGCCGTAATTCGGCGCCACATCGAAATAATTCACGCCCCGCTCGAATGCATCGTGCAAGGCAGCCGTGCCTTTGTCCTGATCGCAATGCGTCAGGGACAAGCCCGGGAAGCATACGACCGAAAGTTTCTGTCCCGTGCGGCCCAGGACACGCCGTTCCAGGCCAGCCACTTTTTCCACCGGTGCCGCTAACAAATCCGGCAAACCCAGCGCCGCAGCGCCGGCTGCCCCACCCACGGTCTTAAGAAATACACGTCGTTTCATATTGATTTGGAGGTTTATGTGGACAACCGAGATTCTCCGCCATCTCCTTGATTTGCGCAAGTCGGATGGGCTGCGCTTCAACAGTACCTAAGCGGTGAATACACCGAAACAGCTGTGTCCTCTCAGAACTGCCGCACTCGGTAATAACGCTGCAGACCAGTGGCTGCTGGGTCTACAAAGAACTGCCGTGCGCCGTTACCGTGAACCGTTGTCACCCGAACCCAGTTTGAACCGGCTAACGCAGTAGTATATTCCAGGGCATAGTTCTTGCCGTACATGGTTTGCACCCAAATACTGAATTGTTTGGCCTTCCGTATGGGATAAAGGAGCTGTGGAGGCGCCAGGCGGTTACCCTCAAGCAAGACACTGTGTGAATTGCCGGCGGCAATGGCGACCACATTGGAGACACCTGCGCCGAAATCGCACTGCCCATTCCAGTCGTTGCCCCAAGCCACCACCGTGCTGTCACTCATGAGCGCGATGGTATGAGCGCCTCCTCCCACGATTCCAATGGTACCAGAGGCGCTTTCGGGCGCCTGGGACTGGCCTTGGGAATTATCACCCCAACCCACCATGCCACCGCCGGCTGTCACCGCGAGGCTGTTGTAATCCCCGGCGCCGATGGCGGTAACATTCGCTAACCCGGGCGGCACGATGGATTGGCCGGCGAAACTTCCGGATGCATCAGTGTTCTCGCCCCAGGCGATTACGGTGCCGTCAGCACTCAGCGCCAGGCTGTGATTCCCGTTAGCGGCAATACCAATAACATTCTTTAGCCCTGGCGGAACGCTGCATTGGCCGAGACTGTTGTCGCCCCAGGCAGCCACTGTCCCATCCGTGCGCAAGGCGAGACTGTGCCAGGTGCCGGCAGCAATGGCCGTGATGTTCGACAATCCTGCCGGAGGCGATGCCTGACCACTGTAGTTGGCGCCCCAGCCCACTACTGTTCCATCACGCTGAATCCCCAGGCTATGGTAGCCACCCGCGGCGACAGCCATGATATCGTGCATACCGGAGACGTTGCATTGGCCATCGTAGTTCTCACCCCAAGCCAGCAAGGTTCCATCGCCGCGCAATATCAAGCTATGCCACGCCCCGGCGGCAATGCTGGTCACATTCGTGGCCAGAACGGATATGCCGATTTGCCCCAGCGAGTTGTCCCCGCGCACGACTAGGGGGACGACGCCCAGGTAGGCGTCAACACTATTCGTCGTCCCGAAAGGATTCGAAACGCGCACCGAGTACGACCCGGAATCGAGAGCCGTTGGGCTCGTCAGTGACAAAGAGGTCGAGGTTGCACCCGGAATATCGACGCCGTTGAAACGCCATTGATAACTCAGGACCGGCGTGCCAGTGGCTCGAACGGTGAACGTGACCGGCACACTCGCCAGGATGCCGCGGCCAACCGGTTGAGTGGTAATTGTCGGAAGGATAAAGCCCGGCGTAAAACTGACCTGGTCCAAAAACCCGGCGTCCTGGCCGGCGCTAGTCGTGGCATCCTTGGCGAAAGTCCACTGGAGGAGCTGTGAGCCACCGGGCAGCAGATAAGTCTGTTTGGTCCAGTCCACTTCCCCGGAAATCTGCGCATTATAGCTAAGCCCGGAAGCTTGATCGGAGAAAGACAGGATATCTGCGTTAGTCTGCGACGAAACCTTCCAATAAAAACTGAGCGTTCCAGGTCCGTTAATGATGGTGTAGAGGGTGCTTTGTTGATTGTCACCAATGAAGTAGCTGCGGCCTGCGGCGCCGTTGGTGCCCGACAATCGGAACATATTCGTCTGACCGTACCACGGGGTAGGCTGATCACTCGTCCAGCCGAAGGCCGCGCTGTTGAGCGTATCCAGCGCCAACGGAAGCGGCACCGTCGGCACCACGGTCAGCGTAGCATTGGTGCTGGTCGAACCGTAGATGTTCGTCACCACGACCGAGTAGGCGCCGGAATCAGAAGGTTGTGTAAAGTCGATGGAATACAGGCTGTTGGTCGCTCCGGCAATCACGCTGCCAGCTTTGAACCATTGGTAACCAAGGGCCGCCACTCCGTGGGCGTTCACCGTAAACGAGGCCGGTTGGCCCATCAGGACCTTGAGATTTGCCGGCTGGATGCTGTCGATGATAGGCGGGGGCGGAAGAACGTTGTAAGCGACGAGGGCGAAATCCTGGTCGAGCGCCAAGCCGTTATTCGGGACGCCATCGGAATTGATGCTGGTGGCCGTAATTGTAATCGTCACCAGGCCGGAGGTACCCGCCGGGAGGAAAACGCTTTCAACATTGTTCTCGTTATCCGCAATTCCGCCGAGTGTCGAATACTGGCCGCTGAACACATTCCCTTTATAAGTTACTCCGCCGATTGTAACAGTGAGGTCCAGGTTGTTGTTATACGCATGGCCCGTTGTGCTGCCAGGTGCATCAGTCCACGCCACCGTTACCCGGAACGGTTTGCTCAAATCGGCAACCTGATACACAAACGTCAATGATTGTCCGCTCTGTGTGAACAGGTCGGCGGCCAATTGGTCGCGCAGAACCCGCCTCGCCCCATCGAATGCCCGGCCGAGGTCCAATTCGCCCATTCCCTGGCTATCGGACCAAAGCGTATCGTTGGCGCCAGTCCCGGTCATGTATCGGGCTGAGTTCATCAAATAAGCCTTCGTCATGGCCGGGCTGGGAGTATTGGCGTACGTATTGATGAAATACTGGCGCAGCAAAGCGCAAGCGCCGGCTACGCACGGGGTGGAATGGCTGGTCCCAGAGGAAATTGTGAACAGTTGTTGGTTCGTTGGAAAAAACATGTAGGTGGCTGTTAATCCGCAAACGCCCGAGCCGATAAAGCATGCATCTGCCTGGCCGGTTCCGGTCGGGAAAGCGGCCTGGACGACTCCGCCAGTGACGCGCGTGCCCGGCGCCATCAAATCCGGTTTGTGCCGGCCGTCGGCGCAGGGCCCGAGGCTGGAGAAAAAAATCACATCATTCGCGTTGTCGGCATCCGAGTCTGCCAAATCGCAACCATCCAGGATCCCAATCGGTTGGACGTTTTCCCCGGCGCCGATGCTGAAAATGTTTTTGCCCGTCGCCGGTGGTGACACGGTTTCACTGCCGAATTGGCCCGAGTTTCCGTTGGCGAAAACGATCACCATCTCCTGATTGCCCGGGCTGGGGTTAGGAGAATTTGATGGTTGGGCATCCCGTACCAAGGAGTCATATTCCTGCGAGGCTGGTGAGTACAAACCAAAGCCGGAAGAACCCCAACTGTTGTTACTGATGCGCGCTCCGTCCCGGTACGCATCCGATTGCAGCCTGGTGAAATTGGGCCGGGTAAAGGTATCTGGATCGAAAATGACGGACGAGCCCACCTTAACAAATGGGCATGTGCCCAGGCCGTAATGATAACCGCTGTCGTCCGCGTACGGGAAACCGAGCACATCGTCGTAGCCGCCGATCACGTGAGAGTTCAGGGTCCCATGGCCGTCGCACCCGGCCAGCGTGCTGCCGGAGTTCGCGGTCCCTTCGAGCCGATTGTACGCGACCCGGCTCTGGCTATTGGTATCACCCAGATTGTAAAGCCCCGGATGAAATGGTGTCCGCGTGCCGTTATCAATCCCGCTATCAGAAACGTCAACCGCAAAACTGGACTTGGTAAACTGGGCTTGTGTAAAGCCTTTGCTCGCAAGCCAGGTCAGATATCCCGGTCCTGAAGGCACCCCATTGACCAGGTTGCCAGCCACGATTTGATCCTGGCGTTCATCGTACTTTTGCGGTTCAAAATAGGGCTGAATCGAAACGACCTCGGGCTGAGTGGCGATGATCTTGATCAATTCTGGCGATTTGAAGGAAACAATCAGGTTAACGTAATTGAGGACCTCGCGCTGCGACTGCACTTCCTTTTTCAATTGGTCGATCAGCGCCAAAGTGGCGGAGTTTGCAGCAGGATCAGCCACTAGTTGAATCGCGAAAAGTTCGGTGCCGATATTCCGCGGCTTGCCTTGGCCATCAATCGCTCGGGCGCGCGGATGGATTTTATAATTATCGAGGTAAGCGCCTTCCCATTGGATGTGCGCCGCCGCAGCGGCCAGAGCTTGGATTCGGCCGAGCCCCGCTGAATCCCCGTATATCAGGTAAGCGTTTTCCGGGATGTAACTGACGATGGCCACGCCAGCCTGAGCCAGTTGTTCCCGCCAGGCCGGCTGTATTGGCCCGGCAAATTGGACCAGGTGAAGCCGCTTGCCTTGAAACTGCCCGAGCGCTTTGCGCGTCGCCTGGACTTCCGCTTTGCTCGTGTCGAGCCGTTCCGCATTCAGCTCGATGAAATTATAATGATCGCGCGGCTCAAGCTCACTACGTCCGGCGATGCCGACCGGTAGTTGATCCACCTCATACAATCGGTAGTTGCCATAATCGGCAACCAGTCTTGCCCCGTTGGCTTCGAGCTCAGAGGCCAGAATACCATTGTTTACCTGAACCTTGTGCCTCGCCGCCGAAACTACTACCTTGCTGTGGCCAGCAGAGGCGGCGACGCACCAAAACGCGAGTGTGAACAAGCACGCCCATTGCTGAAAAGCATGTCCCCATATAGCGACCGAACGGCGACCGTTCGCCGCTCGCGGGAAGGGAATGCCAGTAGCTGCGGCAGTTTCAACCTCAGCCCGCTTCTGAATTAAGATTAGAAAACCTCTCCGCACCGAACCGAAAAAGCATAGTTTCATCATACCGAAACCTTTCTGATTGTGGGTTGGAACAGTCTCGAACCCCCACACGGGTTACTTAGCTATCATTAGAGCTACATAAGCAAGACAATTCGCGTGACAATCCCGCATTGCCTCGCCACCACTTTGTTGCAAAACTCAAATGCGTATATGAAAAGACAATTCGCGACTTGGTTGCTCACGCTGGCCGCTGGCTCGCTCTGGGCTGGCGATTGGAAACTCGTGTGGTCGGATGAATTCGATAAGCCCGGGCTGCCCAATCCTGC
>CAZUVM010000186.1:0-6220 GCA_964623885.1 uncultured Verrucomicrobiota bacterium | reverse complement strand
ATCGCCGCGAACTCGAGGTTGCGCTCCTCGTAGGTCTTAAGCGCCTCGGTAAAGGCCTCTCGCCAGGCGCGGGTCTTCTCTGCGTCATCCGGCCAGCCGACCAATTCATGGACCTCGACCAGGGATTCGAAGCCCTTGAGCCGGAAACTGCCGAGCCGACGTGTGATGAGTTTCTCGCCCAACTCCGTTTTGGTTTGGCCGCTTAAGAGGCATTCGGTGCCGAGAAACTTGTTCAGGCCTTCAAGGCGTGACGCGAGATTCACGTTTTCACCCAGGGCAGTGTAATCGACGCGCTCTTCGCTGCCGAAGTTGCCGACGTTGACCACGCCGGTGTGCAATCCCATGCGAGTATGCATCTGCCGGCCTTGGATGGCCCGTGTGTTCAGCTCGCGAAATCGCAGTGCTGCCTCACATGCGCGAACAGCATGATCGGGCTGATGCTCGGGGGCATTCCAGAAAGCGAATATGGCGTCGCCAATATATTTAACGACGGTGCCGTCGGTTCTGTGGATGCAACTGCCGACGGCCTGCTGGAAATAGGCGTTCATGAGCGCGGCCAGTTCGTCGGGGTCCATGCCTTCGGACAACGTGGTAAAGTCAGCAATGTCGGTGAAAAGGAGAGTGAGAACGTGTTTCTCGGCACCGGGCTTCAGCAGCTCTTTATTGGCCGAGAATTTTTTGACCAGCTTGGGCGGCAGATACATCCGCAGCGACTGCTCGTAGAGCCGATTTTGGACGTAGAGCTGGACAGAGTTGAACGTGATCGACCAAAACAAAGCGACCGGAATTTGAACGCCGGCGAGTATAAGCCAACCCGCAAGTATGTAATGGCTAACGAACAGGTAATAAGCGAGGGCAGCTGCAACTATGGAGAGACCAACGGCAACTCCGATTGCGGACAGAGGCCGGAAACGTACGATCCCGAAACCCACAACCCCACCAAGCACCGAAAACCAAACCCATTCGTGCGGCAAACGTGAAATAACCTCGCCACGCAGCAAATTCAGGCACGCAGTCGCCTGGTACTCGACTCCGGGAATGAAGCGATTTTCGGACACCCAAGAGGAAAAAGGCGTTGCATATTCGTCCTTCCGCTCACCTCCCACTTTTGTAGTTGTGTGTTGACCAACGAAGACGACTTTATTGCTGAAGAAGCTGGCATCGAATCCGTCAGGGCTGAAGAGCCGATAATAGCTTACGGCGGGCAAGTATAACGGGGGTCCGTAGTAGTTGATCCAGCGCTCGCGTTGGTAATGCCTCTCCGTTCTTGTGATCGGGGCGCCAGCCATTTCAGCGGTCGCCCATCCGAGGCAAGGGATTTGATCATCAGGAGACGTCCGGACGTCTTTGCGGATGACCAAATCGCCATCCGGGGAAACTTCGCCGGTACCAAGAGTCACGCCTGGCACGCGGAATCGTGAATCAGGCGGCGTTAGTGTTTTTTCGACAATGCCACTGCGCTGAACTCCCTCGGTTACGACGTCGACCGCAAGAACGACTCGACCATTGTCCTTCAGCGCCCTGGCCAGGTGGTCGTCTGCTTGCGGGTCCGGCCCCGGATCGCTAAAGACGATATCGAACGCCACGGCTTTGGCATGAGCGGCTTTGAGGTACTCGAGAAGTTTAGCGTGAAGCTCGCGGTCCCACATCGCAAGCAGTGATTGGTTCAGGTTCTTGTAGGACTCCTCATCCATGTAAATCATCCGTACCTCATCGGCCTTAATAAAATGACGGGGGACGAACAGTAGGTCGTAACTGTAGTTGACGAGGCCTTGACCGAGTGGCGCCTCAAACACAGGCATGCGGATGGGGATTCGAACGTCGAGCACGAGGCCCGCCAGGATCGCAAGTACAGCGCCGATCGCGCAGCCGAACCAGGGTACTTTGCGGGAATTGCGCGCCATGAGTCAGGGTGTCATCCCAAGAATTGTTTTCCCGAATTGTCCTCTTGATTGAGGTTCACACGCTGCGACTGCCTCCAGATTACGGCAAGAGCTACGATAAGGCTACAATTCTGATTTCAAGTAACTGCGCTAGAAATAGAATTTAAACGCCAGCGACACAGTCCGCCCGCGGGGCTGATCGTAATAGAGGTTGAGCGGGTTGAGGGTGTAGTCCTGGTCAGTGAGGTTGAGCAGGCCAACGCGCACCTCAGCCGCGCGATGGAGGAAGCGATAGCCGGCGTAGAGATTGAATTGCCAGAAATAATCGCCGGGAAGCCCCGGAGGCCCATAGCCCGCGTTATGCTGCCCGGTCCAGATCCCCTGAAACTGGCTGAAGAACCCGCAGCGATGGTAATAATTGGCATAGAGCGTCAGCTGCTGCAGAGTGGCGTTGACGTCTTCGCTCGGATTTCCCGGAGCGGCGGTGGGAATGCCGCCGAAAGTGCTTTTCAGATCCGCGTGGCTTACCTGGTAACGCGCACCGAGCGACCAATTATCGCAAATCAATTGGTTCAGGCTAACGAGCACGGTTTGCTCGGTGAAATCCAGGCTCTGGGAGATATTGCCCGGGCTGTCAGGCACCGGAAACGGACTGCTGTTGGTCAGCACACCCAGGCTGCGCTCCCCAGTAGAATCGAGGATTCGCCCTTCAAGGGTCAGGTAAGTACTCGTTTTAAACGATTGTTCGATGCCAGCGGAATAGGTGGTGAAGTGCGTGCCGGGCACTACGCCCACAACGGATTCGGGAATCAGGCTCCGGAAGGTCTGGTTGAACCCGGCAACTTCGGTCGGTTCAAGGCGCAGGTTGTTGTCGTAGTTGAAAACGCTGCCGCCCAGGGAGCGCGTGTAAGCAAAGCGCAGATGCGTATCCGGGAGCGGCGTCAGGACAAATCCGACCTTCGGCGAGACCTGGTCGTGTTCGACTTCGAGCGTGGAGATCGGTGCAGTATCGATGTTTTGAGGGTAGCGGACAAAATCGTAGCTGATGCCGGCGGTCAGTTGCAAAATATCGAACGGTTTAATGGTTTCGTAGCCATAAACACTGTAGTGGTCCAAATCGGCCTCCGTGCGTTGTGACGAAATAGTGGGAGGAACGCTGTTAGGATTATCGATCTGGGCGAAAGTCGAGGCATCCCCCGTGAGGTATCGGGCGCCGGCAACCAGCGTATTGTGTTCGGTCTGCCAAATCTGCTGGATCTCACCGCTGTAAGCTTCGATTGTGCGGTCGAACTGCACGGAGAGTGGACGCGTCAGGACGGCGGCGACCTGGCCCCCGGAGACAAAAGTAAAAGTGACTGGTGAAACCGGGTCACTGTAGAACAACCGGTCATTGAGGCGGCCTCCCAGGACGAGCGTGTGCGAGCCGGGGGACCATTCGTGATTATATCCGAGCAGGATATTAGGCTGGTCGAAATTTCCCCACTGCCGTGAATGCCCGCTGAAGGTCGTGCTGGGAGCAGGGGCGTTGGGGTTATTGATCGTTCCAGAATTATTATAGTATTGAGCGATGTCACCGAACTCAGCGCTGTAGTAGATGCCCTCGATCAGGATGCTGTCTTGCGGCGTGAGCTGATCTTTGGCGCGGACGGTGCCGGTGAAATCCTCGATTTGATTATTTGGCCGCCAGCCGGGAAGTGAGCGGTATTCCACATCGACGGCATAGCTGGCCGGGCCCCAGACGCCGTATTGGGAGGCACGCTCAATCCAATCCCCATGGGTCAGGTACTCGGTGTCAGAACTGGCGCCGAAATGGTTTTCCTGGAATAACCGCGCGTAAGCCTGTTGCGAACTGAATTCGGACAGGTTGCCGGCGCCGACCGGCGCAAGCATGTTGGCCATCAGCAATTCGCTCAACCAGGGGGTATCGTAACGAAGATTGAACTGCTGCGGATCACGCAAAGCGTCGTAGTTGTTGGCCAGGAACTGGTGCGCGGAAAAATTTGCATAGTCGTCGCTGACGGCGCGCGAGGCCTCGCGCACGCCCCAGTCGGACATCGCGACACCTTTGTTCCAGTTTATGATGCCGGTGTCCTGATAGACATTAGCCAGGTTGGCGCCACGGACGGCGCGGTCCTGGTCCAATAGCATCTTCGAACGGAACAACCGCTCGTTATCGTTCAGTTTCTTGGACTGCTCCAGGTCGCGAACGGCGGAATTAACCTGGTTTTGTTCTTCCTCCACTAGCGCCGAATAGAGCCAGGCTGTTGGATCGTTCGGATCGAGTTTCTGGGCGAGCCCGAGCTCTTTTTCGGCGCGTTTGTTATCTCCCGCGTTGCTGAAGGATTTACCAAGGTAACTGCGGAGAATGGCTCGCTGTGGTTCGAGCACCGCGGCAGTTTGCATATCCTGGCGCCCCTCCTCGCGATGCCCGCCCCGCACTTTGCAAAGGCCACGGCCGAGCCACGCGTTGCCTAGAGCGCCATCGAGCGAGATCGCGTGGTCGAAGGCAGCTTCGGCCTCCGCAATGTGATTCTGCGCTAGCAGGATAAACCCTTTCACGGCGTAAGACTGCGCGTTGTTCGGAGAAAGTTGGATGCTCTTGTCAATGGCTTCCATCGCGCTCGCCTGGTGGCCGAAACTTAGCTCCAGTTCAGCCACGCGCGCCCAGCCGAAGCCAAAGTTGGGGGATTTAAGGACCGCTGCCCGGGCGGCATCGAGCGCCTCCTGGAGTTGCCCGTGCGATTGAAAGTAATAGGACTCGGCGAGGTGCTCGCTGGCTAATTCGGCCGGAGTTGCACGCGGACCCGGCTGGTTTTTCACGGCGGCGATGACTTCTCCCACCGCCAGGCCCAGTTTTGCGGCATTGCCGGTCCCGGTACGGTCCAAGAGAGCCTCCGCCTGGTCGACCTGCCCAACCGCCAGCAGGGTCGCCGCTCGATAAACGCGTTCGGCGTCGCTTCCCGGCGACCTGCCGCTTGGATACTTCGCCGCCGCCTGGAGCAAATCACCGCTCGAATAAGCTGCCAGCGACGGACCGAGGGCTTGCCGTTCATCAGTGCTGAGCGGCAACTCCTCCACGTCCAGGACCCCAGGATAATACAGGCACCACTGGATAATATTGATCGCCTCGACCATTGGGCTCTTGGCGGGCGCTTTCCCAGCCTCGACCGTTCCCATCTCGCCGGAGGCCATTGCCACCTGGCCGAGTTCGTTGCTCAGGGTCAACTCGCCCTCGATGAGTGCGACCGCCGTCTTGCCGTCCTGCCCGACGCTCAGGTTGAATTCGGTGCCGCGGATAGCACCCGAGCTAAGCGGCGTTCGAAATTGCTGCCGCGCCGGCTTTTCGCGACTCAGGAAATAGAGGGATCCGCCACTGACATCGAGCAATGATTGCCGCCCCGCCTCTTGCGGCGGACGAATTTGGAGTGTGGTCAGCTCATTAACCCGCAACAGCGTCAGATCCGAGAGCCTGAGGGTAGCGCGGCTATGCTCGGCGGTCCGCAAACGGTCGCCAATATGCAGCACCTGATTGGTGTGGGCGGGCGCCCATTGCGTGCCGTTGACGGGGTAAACCTCGACCTGCCCTTCCGTCGTGAGCAGTTCCGATTCGACTGGCGACCCTGCTGGCTGGGCAAAAAGCACGCTCGCCGCCAACAATGGCGCAAGTCCAAGCCCGGCCCTTAAAATGCCCGTGCAGAGTTGCAAGTAAACTTGGGTTTTCCGACTCTTATATACTGAAAAAGCTGGTTGACAAGAAAAAAGAGATTTTGGCGCACGGCGGGGCAGGACGCCGACCTATTGGTTTGGAGAAGGAATCCACGCCCAACCAACTAGCAAACGCGGCCACCCAGACCAACCAAACCAGTCGAAAAGCTCGATTAGTCTGGCTGTGACCATAAGGTTTGCTTTAAAATCAGCAAAAAACATTCGGCTTGACCTGTTTTGCCTAAACCCCTAAAGTAAGCTTAGAACGGTACAGACTGCTGGTTTGCCAGCCCGCCAAAGTCGGAAGAGCTCGATCTGCCGACTTTTTTGTTCCCCTGATGGGGTTGCCGTTATTGAGAGACGTATGAACGCTGATTTTCTAGCCGTTTTGGAGTTTTGGGAGCGCGAAAAGGGCATCAACCGAGATGTCCTGGTGGGTGCTGTCCAGGAAGCGCTATTGTCAGCTGCGAAAAAGGCAGTTGGTCCAGCCCGTGAACTGCGCGTCGCAATCGATCAAAAAAACGGCGATATCAAGGCGTTCGCAAAGCTGATCGTCTCAGAAAAGGTGATTTCCAAGCACGACCAGATTTCGGTCTTTGACGCGCGGCGGCTCAAAGCGGACGCCCAGGTCG
>CAZUVM010000185.1:0-25335 GCA_964623885.1 uncultured Verrucomicrobiota bacterium | reverse complement strand
GTTTCATAGTGAAACTTCAGGGCGGTGAAATTGCGCCAGGTTAAGTCCCCACTGAACAGTTTGACGCACCCGGAGGAAAACATGAGCCTGAACAAGAGCCAGCGCAGAAGCCAGAGCGCAAGTCGCGAAGGAGGCAGTCGGCTGCGCCCGGGCAGCAGGTTGAGCGGCGCGACAAAGATCGACAAAAAACCTATTTCCAGCAGCAGCGTGTCCCATTGAAAGCCCAGGAACTCGCGGCCGATAACGCTTAGCGAAAGATACAGGGGCCAAAGCAGGAGCAGACAGAGCGAAGGCGCGACATCAATAAGGAGCAGTGCGGAAAGAACAGCCCCGCCAGCGCATTGGAATTTCAGAAAGCCATCGCCGGCATCGAACCAGCACAAAGTGGGGAAAAGGTGGACCTTGTCCCAGCCGATATGAGCCGCCTGGGTTTGTTGACGGACAGAATCCATCGTGAGCTTCGCGGGCAGGATGCCGTTTTCACCGACCAGACCTTCGATTTGCACCCAGAGCGAAAGGAAGGCGATGAGATAGATGAGACCAAGCGCGCGCAGGAACGTCCAGCGCACGGCGAACCAGGTGGAGGGTTCCGGAGACTTACCCCAGGTAATGCGCGTCAGCGCAGAGAAGAATCCGCGGTGCCGGGCGACGAAGGCGTAGATCGATTCGGCGCTGCGGGCGAACGCGGGCGAGTGTTGGTACCAGTCGAGGAGCCAATGCTCCCTGGGGTTTTTAGCAAGCGCGTGGAAGACGGCTTCGGCACCGGTGTAGATGTCGCCATCAGGTTCGAGCAAGTGCACGGCGGTTTCGAGCTCGGGCCGCGATAGCTCGGGAAAGCGTTCTGGGAGATCGTGTGTTTGATACGGCAGGTAACCCACTCGTCCGTCGCTGCTGTTTTGCCAGCGACGAACCCAAAACGCGCAGAACCGACATTCGCCGTCATAGACCAGCAAAGATCGTTCTGGCGGGGCAGCCAGCCGGCGAGTGGATTTCACCCATCAGTTATACGATCGATGGTGACCAGATGCCAGGGTGGCGGCGCTGGGTAAGGCAAGCGCCCATTCATTCCGGACGCTGCGAGCGGGGACCGCTCGCGCTCCGTCAGCACGGCTTGGCGCGGGGCAGGCGCGGAATGCCGGCCGGTTGCACGGGCCGACTGCCCTGTCGCCGGGTTACAATATCAGCCAACGCACCCAAAGTGGGATGCTCGAGCATCTCGCGCAGCGTGAAGTCCGTGCTAAATGTGCGGTTGATACGGGCAAAGGCGCGCGTCGCCGAGAGAGAATCACCACCCAATTCGAAGAAGTTATCGGTCAGACCGATCTGGTTGAGCGTGAGGACATCCTGCCAGATTTGCGCGACGGTTTGTTCCGTCGTGTTGCGAGGAGCGCGATAATCGCGTGGCGCGCCGACCGCTTGAGGAGCGGGCAACCGGCGCAAATCAATCTTGCCGTTGGGCGTGAGCGGAAACGCGGCGATGGGAACGAGGTACGCTGGAACCATGTAGTGAGGCAGCTTGCCTTTGACGAAGTCGCGGATTTCGTTCGGGGCGATGGGCCCATTTTTGCTTTTTACGTAGGCCACGAGGCGTTTGTCGCCGAAGGAATCGTCACGGGTGGTAACGAGGACCTCTGCAATGCCGGAGTGCAGACGGAGCGCAGCCTCCACTTCGCCCAGTTCGATCCGGAAACCGCGGATTTTGACCTGGTGATCGATGCGTCCAAGGCATTCGACAGTGCCGTCCGGGCGGAACCGCCCAAGGTCGCCAGTGCGATAGAGCCGGGCGCCGGCCGCACGAGCAAACGGATCGGGTATGAATTTTTCGGCGGTGAGCTCGGGTCGCTCGAGATAGCCCAGTGCCAGGCCATCGCCGCCGAGACAGATTTCGCCGACAGCACCGGCTGGAATCGCGCGCTGGAGCGCGTCGAGGATATAGAGCCGGGTGTTGGCGAGCGGACGGCCAATCGCAATCGGCTCGCCAGGCGCGACTTTCCAGGCAGTGGACCAAATAGTGGTTTCGGTTGGGCCATAGAAGTTCCAGACTTCACCGGCGCGGCCGAGCAAGTCATCGGCGAGGGTGCGTTTAAGCGCTTCTCCGCCGCAGAAGACTTTCAATTTCCGGTTGCCGCGCCAGCCGGACTCGAGGAGCAGGCGCCAGGTAGCCGGGGTGCCCTGCATCACGGTAGCGCCACTGTTGTCCAGCAGCACGGCCAATTTCGTGCCATCACCGGCCTGTTCGCGGCTGGCGAGCGTCACACACCCGCCAGTGATCAACGGCAGAAATAATTCCAGGCCGGCGATGTCAAAGGAAAGCGTGGTCACGGCCAGCAAATTGTCGCGGTTGGTGATCGCCGCGCGACGGGCGATGGAAGTCAGAACGTTGATAACGGCGCGATGAATGACCTGGACACCCTTTGGCCGGCCGGTCGAGCCGGAAGTGTAAATGACATAGGCCAGGGATTCAGGATTTGAGGCGGCGCCGTGGACCAGCCGATGAGGTTCATTGAGATCGCGACTGAACGCCGCTCCGTGGTCGATTTGGTCGACACAAAACATCGGTGCGGCATTTGGAGGCAGCAGTTCCATTAGGTTCGATTGCGTCAGCAACAATGCGAGCTTCGAGTCCTCGACCATGAAAGCCAGCCGCTCCTTCGGGTAGGTTGGGTCGAGCGGAACATAAGCGGCGCCGGTCTTCAAGGTTGCAAGCAGTGCGACAATCATTTCCGGCGAACGTTCCAGGCAAATGCCGACCAGAGAGCCCGATTTGACCTGAGCAGTTCGCAACCTCGCCGCCAGATGGTCTGCGCGTTTATTTAGTTCGAAGTAGTTGAGGCGTTGATCCCCGAACACCAGCGCAAGCGCGTTGGGTGTTTTGTTGGCCTGGCGTTCGAATAATTCGTGCAGGCAAGCGTCGCGCGGATAATCTTCGCGGGTAGCATTCCATTCGCCGAGCATTTGTTCGAGTTCGGCGGGCGCAAGGGGTGAGAACTGTTCGTATCGGCCATTGGCGTCCGTGGCCATGGCGCGAAGCGTATGGAGGTAATAATCAGTAATCGCCTCAATTTGTCGTCGGCAAAGCGCGTTGGGATCGTAATCGATATGGAGCTCGAGCTTAGTCGAGGTCACATCGAGCATAAAGGTTGTGTAACTTGTGAGGTTGTTCGCCTCGAAGTAATGGCCTTCCGCCAAATCGAGTCCGCGCAGGCCCTGGAGGTTTTTGTAGACGTGGAAATGAACGAAATCGAAAGCGGATTCGAAGAGCGGCCGGCCCCCTGCTAGCTTCTGCACCTCGGAAAGAGGAAAGCGGCGATGCGGCATCATCTCCTGCTCGGCATTGAAGGTCTGCTTTACGAGGTCCATCCAGGTCCCGCCTTGCAGTTGTTGTCGCAGGGGCAAAGCATTAAGGAACAATCCCACAATTTTCTCGCCGTCGATTTGCTCCGGCCGACCATTGCAAATCAGGGCGCTGATGACATCGGTTTGACCGTAGAGTAGAGACATTACCCGTTGATGCGCCGCCAACAGAACCGTTTTCAGCGGCACGCCGGCGGCTTGCGCCAGGGCTTTGAGACCAGCGAGAGTCTGATCGTCGACATGTTTTTCCGGTCCGCGCACTTGCTCTTCGGCGGCGACGCGGAATGCTTTGGGCCACCGCGGCAACGATTGGGACGTGGAGCCTTCCAACTTTTCCGTCCAAAAGCGGCGGTGGTTTTCGGAGGAAACGGCTTGTTGCTCCAAAGCGACAAAATCGCGATAGGTAACTCGAGGCGCAGTAAGGCTCTCGGCCGGTGGCCCTGAAGCCGAAGCGGTTGCATCTACAGGAGCATCCTGCAGCAGCAATGCAGTATAATCCTGGCACAGTTCGGTGATCACCGCAGCCAGGCTCCAGCCGTCGAGGCAGGCGTGATGGAAACTGATGATCAGTTGAAATGAGGCGTCGCCGCGCTGCTGGGCGTGGAATCTCACGAGGGGAGCGGTGCGCCGATCGAACGGCCGGCGTTTCTCGGACTCGATCCAATCCACGACCTTCCGATCCTGTTCATCGCGGGACAGGGAACGGAGGTCTTCGCTGGTAAATGGCACCAGGACTTCACGGTGAACCAGTTGGAGCGCGCGGCTGAACCGAGCCAGCTCGAACGAAGTGCGCAACAGCGGATGACGCGAGGCGAGACGTTGAACTGCCTCGCGCAATCGCGTGGCATCGAACGGCGCTTCCACGCGATAGCTGAAGACATCGTGGTACATGGCCGAGAGCGGGTTTAGCTCGTTATGATAAAACATTCCAAGCTGAAGCCGGCTCAAAGGGTAGGCATCCACGATATCTTGAGGCAGCGCTCCGCGATCCTCGGCCGAGACCAGGCTGAATGGTTCGGTCGAAGGGGGTGGTGCTTCCGTCGGCGCGGCTTCCGCGCAGCGGGCGAGCTGGGCGATAGTGGGCTGCCGGAAGATCTGTTCGACGGTGAGATGGAGTCCCTGTTCGCGCGCTCGGGAGAGAATGGTAATACTTCGGATAGAATCACCGCCCAACTCGAAAAAGTTGTCGTTAATGCCGACGCGTTCGAGTTCGAGGACATCCTCCCAGATTTTGGCGAGGACTTTTTCAGGTGGCGTTTGCGGGGCCACAAATTGGGAACGGAGTTCGGGCCGCGCTCCATCGGGGCTGGGCAGGGCACGTCGATCCACCTTACCATTGGTGGTCAGCGGCAAGGACGGGAGCGATACGAAAACGGCCGGGACCATGTAATCCGGCAACTTTTTGCCCAGATACTCCCGCATTTCGGTGATGTTTGGAGCCGTCGCTCGAGGCACAAAGTACGCCACCAGTCGTTTGTCGCCGGTGCCACTGTCCTGGGCAATAACGACGCTTTCGCGAATGGCTGGATGCCCGTTCAATGCCGATTCAATTTCGCCCAACTCGACGCGGAATCCGCGGATTTTGACCTGGTGATCCATGCGGCCAAGATATTCGAGTTCCCCCTTGGCATTGATCTGTGCGAGATCGCCGCTGCGGTACATGCGGGCGCCGGGTTGGCTGGCAAAGGGATCGGGCAGAAAACGCTTCTGAGTCAGCTCAGGCCGTTTCAGATAACCGCGAGCCACGCCCGCCCCGCCGACGCAAATCTCGCCCGGGACACCTGATGGCACAGGGCGTAGATCCTCATCCACGAGATAAATCTGCAGGTCAGGGATGGGCACGCCGATGACACTGCCGACGCCACTGGTCAGGTCGGCCTGGCGGATCACCCGGTAGGTGGAGTGGACGGTGGTTTCGGTGATGCCGTACATGTTAACAACCGCGGGTTTTTGATCGCCATGCCGTTCAAACCAGGGTTTGAGGCTTTGCAGCTCCAGGGCTTCACCGGCGCAAATTACATAACGCAAGTGCAGGTCATGTTTGAGGGATGCGTTTTGTTCCGCCCAGATGAGTTGCCGAAAGGCGGAAGGCGTCTGATTCAGCACGGTGACCTTTTCGCGGGCGAGTAGCTCATAGAACTCACCCGGCGAGCGAGTGACCAGGTAAGGAACCACGACGAGGCGGCCGCCATGGAAGAGCGAACCCCAGAGTTCCCAGACCGAAACGTCGAAAGCATAGGAGTGAAACAGGGGCCAAACATCGTGCTCGTTGAATCCATACCAGTGCGCCGTCTGGTCCAGCAGGCGCACGACATTGTGGTGAGTTACGAGCACTCCTTTGGGCTTACCGGTAGAACCCGAGGTGTAGATAATATAGGCGGCATTGTCGCTGGTAACGGCGGCCACGGGCTCAACCGGCGACTCGGCGCTGATTTTCGCCCAGGCGGAATCGAGGCAAACTACGCCGGCAGCAGCACTCGGCAACGCCGCCCGGAGGCTTTCCTGGGTGAGTAGGACCGGCGCCTGTGCATCTTCGAGCATGAAAGCGCGGCGTTCCTGGGGGTACGCCAGATCGATTGGCACGTAAGCTCCGCCGGCTTTGAGCACCCCAAGAATTGCCACCACCATATCGAGTGAACGTTCAAGATAGAGCGCTACCGGGACTTCAGCCTGCACGCCGAGCCGCTGGAGGTAATGGGCCAGGCGATTGGCTCGTTCATTAAGTTCACGGTAAGTCAGCCGGGTGCCGCCAAACGTGACGGCAATAGCGTTCGGAGTTTGGCTCGCCTGTCTCTCGAAAACCTGGTGGATGCACCAACGCTTTGGCGACGGCTGCTGGGTGGAGTGGACTTCGGGTAGAGTAAGTGCTCGGCTCATAGTGATTGCCGCCTGGGCCGGACAGCGAAGGGTAAATGTCGCTTGCGGCCGATGACGGATGTAAATGGTCAAAAGCGTTGCATTGGGCCAATGATCGAGTTGCATGATAGGTGCGGTGGAAGTTCGATCCAATGGGGGCAGAACCCTAGCGCGGTGGGGGTATACAGGGTAGCCTCCCGGCGAGGATGCAGGTTTTCGGGTTGAAGGTCGGGGGCGCAGTCGCAGATGATTAGCGATTCATTGGATAGGTGGATGATGGAGTTTCCGAAAAGCCGAAGGGGTGCCAAATCAGCAAGGGGGATTTACATTCGGGTTCCGGAAGGCCGGAATTGAGAGCTCAGGATCTGTGATATTAACAGAGCCCTCTTGCGCATTTTGAGACCAGCCGATTATATTCAGCGCAGGCGAGTGAACGAAGGGCTTGATATGTCGCAATCTGTCCGGCAATCGATTAATACCAGCAACGTGCTCTCGGTGATCATGGGGGGGGGACAAGGGACGCGGCTGTTTCCCTTGACCAAAGAGCGCGCCAAACCGGCAGTGCCCTTGGCAGGCAAATACCGGCTGGTCGATATCCCAATTTCCAACTGCATCAACTCCAACCTGAGGCGGATTTATTTGCTGACGCAGTTCAATTCAGCTTCGCTGCACCGGCATATTGCGCAGTCCTACAGATTCGATTATTTCGCGGGAGGATTTGTCGAGATCCTGGCGGCAGAACGCACTTATACCGACGCTTCCTGGTACGAGGGAACGGCTGATGCCGTGCGAAAGAACGAGATCCATTTCCGCAATCACGACTGGGATTACCTGCTGATCCTGAGTGGGGACCAGTTGTATCGGATGGATTTTCGGAAGATCATCCACCAGCACATCGATACCGGAGCGGACATTACGATTGCCACATTACCGGTCAAGCGTGCCGAGACGCCCTCCCTGGGCATTATGCAAATTGATGCGGACAAGAGAATCAATCGATTTGTCGAGAAGCCGCAAGATCGTGCGCTACAAGACTCGCTAAGGTTGGACCCGGCCTGGTATCCGCGGCTGGGGGTCCACGGCGAAGGCGACCTGTTCCTGGCCTCGATGGGCATCTATGTATTCACGCGCGAGGTGATTTTCCGGCTGCTGGACAATAAGTTGACGGATTTTGGGAAGCATATAATACCGCAGGCTATCAAAGAGCTGCGCGTCTACTCGTACATTTACGAGGGATACTGGGAAGATATCGGGACTATCCGCTCGTTTTTTGAGGCGAACATCGATGTCACGAACGAGCTGCCCCGGTTCAATTTCTTCGACATGAGCGCGCCGATTTTCAGCCGTCCGCGGTTTCTGCCAGGATCTAAAATCAACGGGGCGCAGATCGACCACGCTGTCATTTCCGACGGCTGTATCATCAATCGGGCGAGCATTACGCACAGCATTGTCGGCCTGCGCTGCATTGTGGGGCCGGGCACCGTTTTGAACCGGGCCGTGCTGTTGGGAAGCGACTACTACGAATTGCTGGAATCAATTCTCGAGCGGGAGAAAGCGGGTGAACCGCGCATTGGAGTAGGCGCGCATTCGCGCATCGAGAATACTATCGTGGACAAGAACGCTCGCATCGGTGACAACGTCGTCATCAGCCCTGCCGGCAAGCCCGATAATGTCGATCATGAACTTTATTACATCCGGGATGGGATCGTCATCATTCCCAAGAACGGCGTTATTCCACATGGGACCGTGATTTAAAAGAGTAATCGATAATTAGTGATTAAATAATCGTAAGCAGGGAGTGGCGAAATCCAGACCCTCACAATGGGATCATTCTAAACGAGTGATCTCAACTAATCAGTGATGGCAACAGGCGGCGCCAGTTAAGGAAAACTCGGGGCTGAGGAAGGGAATACCCAGAGAGAGCCCGCGGAGGATAAGCAGGGCGGCCAGCCCGCAGACGGCAAAGGGCACGGCTTTAACGAGGCGAAGCCGGAGCGAGATGGGGACGAGCCGGCCGGAGAGGCTGATGGCCAGGAGCATGGGGAACGTTCCCAGGCCAAAGGCGGCCATGGAAACGAGGCCATCCAACGGTGTGCCAGCTACGGCGGCCGTGGTGCAAGCGATATAGACCAGGCCACATGGGAGCAGCCCATTAAGCAATCCAAGAAGTGCGAGGGAGGAGAGCGCGCGGCGCCGCAGCAGGCCGGACATGCGGGATTTCAGTTGAGCAACCAGGGCCGTGGCTGGTCGAGAAAACGCTAATCGGCGCGAAGTCAGCAAGCCGGCGAGCAAGGCGAGGCCTAAACCGATGGATAACCAGCGCTGGATGCCGGCCAATAGCAAGGCATGTCCTGCGAGTCCCGCGAGCAAGCCCAACAGACTGTAGGTAGCGAGTCGTCCAAAATTATACGCCAGGCGGCCCAGGACAAAGCTGCTCCTGCTGTTGCCTATGGCCGGCAGGGCCAGCGCGAGTGGCCCGCACATGCCGGCACAGTGAAAGCTGCCCAATAACCCCAGAATGAAACCGGTCCAGATCATCAGCTCGGTGTTACCACTAATTGCTGGTCGGTGAAGTATTCCTGGTTATCGATTGCCCAGGTGATGCGGATTTTCCAGAGACCTGCGCGGAGGGTTGAGGCGTCAATGGATTGGCAGCCGTGCGCGTCAAGTTGCAATTTCAGGTACCGATCCAGCGCGGCTTCGGAGGGACGGTAGAGCTGAATGAGCCCGGTGATGTGGGGAGAATTACGATTAAGATCAAGATTAAGATTAGGAGGGGGAGGAATGGACAAACGGATCGCGCGGTGGGAGGCATCGTAAGTTGCCGTCGCGGGAGCGCTGAGTTGGTTGAGGTGCCTTACGCGATCGATCTGGTTTTGGAATTTGAGTTCCTGCTCGTAGTAGTTCTCGCTGACGAGGTCCTCGCGTTGTGTGGACGCCATGACAACGAGGCCGATGGTGCCGGAGATAAACAGGACGAATGTCAGAATAATGGCCCAGGGCCAGAGGTTGCGAGGAGAGTTCATTAAAAGATTATTGGGGGCAGAAGGCCGAAGCCCGAACGGCGAAATCCAAACTTCACGGGAGTCCGCAATCTAGTATCGCGGGCTTCGGATTTCGCAATTTGAACTTCGTATTTCATTACCTGGGTCCAATGAACGCCGTATGAAGGGTTTCCAGGCGACGCGCACCGGTATAGACGCCAAGGACAAGCGGTGTGGTGCCGTGGTTCATGATGGAGGGAGCGAGATCGACAAGGACTGATGTTTCCGCATGGTCGCCAGGCGCAACGGTTAGGTCTTGGCCCAGAACCTGAATATCTCCTGGAACATTTTCCAGTTTGAGTTGAACAGGGATCGAGCGGGAGGTTTTGTTCACAACGCGGACGGTATAAAGATTGCTGAAATGGCCGTCGGGCATTTGCTGGAATAATGCGCCCTGGGCACGCAGGAGCGTGGTTTGAACATCAGCGCGCGTGAACACGAGAAACCCGAGCAACAAGGAGAGCGCCAATAGAACGATTGAATAGCCCACTAATCTCGGGGTGACCTTGAGCCTCTCGCCTCGTTCGATTCCATTAAGCGAGGCATAGCGAATAAGCCCCTTGGGCCGACCAATGCGGTTCATGACCTGGTCGCAAGCGTCAATACATGCGGTGCATTGGACACACTCCATTTGGACACCGTTGCGGATATCGATGCCGGTAGGACAGACGGCGACGCATTGTTGGCAGGCGATGCAGTCACCGAAGCCGCCGGCGCGGCGCTGCTCGGCCGTTGAATTGCGGCGCAGCGGGCCGCGTTTTTCACCGCGTTTATAGTCGTAGGCAACCAGGATGGTATTCTCGTCCAATAGTGTGGATTGGAAGCGGCCATACGGGCAGATGAAGGTGCAGGCCTGTTCGCGGAATCGGGCAAAGATGGCGTAGAACACCAGCGTAAAGAGCACCATGAAGGCCAGGCCGTTCAGGTGGCGTCCCGGGTTATCGGTAACGATTTTGAACAATTGGTCCGTGCCGATGAGGTATGCGAGCAAGGTGTTGCCTATGATGAAGGAGAGGCCGAAAAAGAGTATGTGTTTGGTGATTTTTTTGACCAGCTTCGACGCAGTCCACGGTGCGCGAGCCAGCTCGCGTTGTTGATGGGAATCGCCTTCAATCAGGTATTCAAGTTTACGGAACACCATTTCCATGAGCACGGTTTGCGGACAGGCCCAACCGCACCAGAGCCGGCCATACCCGGCTGTGAAGATGAGAATGCTAGTGATGAACAGCAGCAACGCCAGGGCGAACATGATCATGTCCTGCGGCCAGAAGATTTGGCCCAGTATAATGAATTTGCGCTCGATAATGTTGAAGAGCAGTGCCGGGTTGCCTTGAATACGGAGGAACGGTCCGGCGAACATCAGCGCCAGGAGGAACCAACTCAGCCATGTGCGCGCGCGATAAAAACGACCTTGCACTTTGCGCGGATATATCCACTGGCGACGCCCTTCCTGATCTGCGGTCGAGAGGTGGTCGCGGAAATCCGACCAGTTCACCGGGTCGATGGGGCCGGGGTCGGGTTTGACTTGGGGAGCAGGAACGGGCATCAGGATTGAAGTCCGAAATCCGAAATTCGAAATCCGAAACGATGGGCAAATTCAAATGAGCAATGACAAAACACAGGGAGGGGTGTGATTCACTCAAACTCGCTCGGGCCAGTCTTGACGGGCGCCAGGTTCTCGGGCGGTTTGGGATTCGGCGGATGCGTGCCGCGGAGAGTGTAAATAAAGCTGGCGACTTCGATGACTTCCTTGGGTTTGAGATAGCTCTTCCAGGTGATCATGCCTTTTTCGGGGACGCCGTTCCAAATGGTGCGGACGTTATCTGCGAAGAGAGAGCCATGGATCCAGTAGTCATCCGTTAGGTTAGGGCCAACGAGGCCGCCGCCGTCGGCGCGATGACAAGGAGCGCAAAGCCGCAGGAACGTCTGCTTGCCATTGGCGAGAGCGACTGCGTCTTTCGACGGCTGCAGGCTTGCGATATCCGCTTCGAAGCGCGACATAGCATTGCTTTTGAGAAGATTGCCGGCTGCCATCTCGGTCAGGTATTCGTCGGCGCTGAATTTCACCGCACCTGGGCGCAGATAGCCATAGACGTGGTAATAGCCGAGGTAGAGGGCAGCGAACAGGATGGTTCCGTAAAACAGCAGAACCCACCAACGCGGCAGTTTGTTGTCGAGTTCGTGAATGCCGTCGACTTCGTGGTCCAGCAACAAAGGGTCTTTTGGTTCATTCATGGTTTACTCTGGTTAATGAGATCGTTTGGGGTGATTTGGGGCGACTTTAGTCGTTTGATTTGGGACGCCGAGGACGGCGTCCCGATCAGTCGAGGATTGTAAGGGGAGGCCGGTAGGGACCCCGTCCTCGGCGTCCCAAATCAAATTCCCCTCGGCGTCCCTTCTATCTTCGTCCAGGGGAAGGGCGCGCATGGAATTGAGGTACGGTTTTTTCAGAAATGCCGTCCAAAAAAGCATGCCGGTGAAAAACGCGAAGAACAGGGTAATCGAGATGATCCCAAAGATCCCGATGCCGCCCATTTGATGCATGACGTTTTCGATCATATTAGATTCGCGCGGATTTACTTCGGATTTCGGTATTCGGCCTTCGACTTCGAATTTCGGACTTCATGCTTATCTAGCTGCAGTGGCCGGCAAGATCGGAGCCGCCGGCGTTGTTTTGATGTCCTTGCCTAACCGTTGGAGATAGGCGATGACGGCGATGATCTCCCGATTGGTTTCGGCATTAACCTGGCCGACCTTCAAATTCAGAACGACTTGTTGCTCCTGCGCTGCGAGCTCCTTCTGAGCCCGACCGTTTTCATAACCGTCAGGGTACGGCACGCCGAGTTTGCGAAGGGCTTTGATCCGTGCGGGCAAAGAGGTGGTGTCCAGGGCCTGCGATAGAAGCCAGGGATAACGAGGCATGATTGACCCCGGCGAGGTGGAGCGGGGATCATCCATGTGATTGTAGTGCCAGGCATCGGGGTATTTGCCTCCTTCGCGATGCAGATCCGGCCCGGTGCGTTTGGATCCCCAGAGGAACGGATGATCGTAGACGAACTCGCCGGCTTTTGAGTATTCGCCGTAACGCTCGGTTTCAGAGCGGAAGGGGCGGATCATTTGGGAGTGACAGCCGACGCAGCCCTCGCGGATGTAAAGGTCCCGCCCGAGAAGTTCGAGCGGAGTATAGGGTTTGACCGAAGCAATGGTGGGGACGTTCTGTTTGACGAGCCACATGGGGATGATCTCAATGAGGCCGCCAATGAGCACCGCGACGACTGCCAGCGCAGTGAACGTGATCGGTTTGGCTTCGAGCCAGCGATGTCCGTGAGCCGGCCGGCCCGCGACAGGTTCTTCGCGCGTAAGCGGAGCGGCCTGGGCCTCCTGTTCGGGCACGAACTTGCCGCTTTTCGCCGTGCGATAGAGGTTAATGGCCATCATTACGACGCCGCTGATATACAGGGTGCCGCCCACGGCGCGCAGGCGATGCATGGGCAGTATGGCTTGAATTACTTCAAGGAAGTTGGGGTATTGGAGGAAACCGTCGTGCGTGAATTGTTTCCACATCAGGCCCTGGGTGACCCCGCTCACGTACATCGGGACGACGTAAAACATCATGCCAAGCAGAGCGACCCAGAAATGATAGTTCGCCAGCTTGGTGGACCATAGCTTGGTGTTATAGAGCCGTGGGAACAGCCAGTACAACATGGAGAAGGTGAGAAAACCATTCCAGCCGAGTGCGCCGGTGTGGACATGGGCAATAGTCCAATCGGTATAATGTGAAAGGGCATTAACGCTTTTGATCGCGAGGGTAGGTCCCTCGAGCGTCGCCATGCCGTAAGCGGTGACCGCCACGACCATGAATTTGAGCATGGGGTCCTGGCGGACTTTATCCCAGGCGCCGCGCAACGTGAGCAGCCCGTTGAGCATGCCGCCCCAGGAGGGAGCCACGAGCATGACGGAGAAGACCATGCCCAGGGATTGCGCCCAGTCGGGCAGGGCGGTGTAGAGCAGGTGGTGCGGTCCGGCCCAGATATAGATGAAAATCAGAGCCCAAAAATGGATGATCGAGAGCCGATATGAGAAGACGGGGCGATTGGCGGCTTTTGGCAGAAAATAATACATCAGGCCGAGGTATGGCGTGGTGAGGAAGAAGGCGACGGCGTTGTGGCCGTACCACCACTGGACCAGGGCATCCTGAACGCCGGCGTAGACGGAGTAGCTCTTCCACATCGTTACCGGCACTTCGAGGGAGTTGACGATATGCAGGACCGCGACCGTCAGGGCCGTGGAGATATAAAACCAGATGGCCACGTACATGTGGCGCTCACGGCGTTTCAGGATCGTCCCCAGCAGGTTGATGGTGAAAATGACCCAGACCACAGCGATGGCAATATCAATAGGCCATTCGAGTTCGGCGTATTCTTTGCTGGTGGTGAAACCAAGCGGGAGCGTGATGGCGGCCGCGACGATAATGGCGTTCCAGCCCCAGAAGTTCAGCCAACTTAAGAGGTCGCTAAACATGCGAGCTTTGCAGAGGCGCTGAAGCGAATAATAGATGCCCATAAACATACCGTTGCCGACGAACGCAAAAATGACGGCGTTGGTGTGCAGCGGCCGGATGCGGCCAAACGTGACGAAAGGTGAATCGAAACTCAGGGTAGGCCCGAGCAACTCGATCAATTTACCGAGGTGAACTTTGCGCGCCATCTCGAGCAGATCATTGTAGTTGGAAGCCCAGAACAACTGACAGGCGATTAGGAGGCCGGCCGACATGCCGACTAGACCCCAAATAACGGTCATTATAGCGAAGGCCCTCACTATACGATTATCGTACTTGAAGGTCTCCACGTGACTGGCGCCGCGTTGAGCCTCGGGTTGGACTTCAGAGTTTTCGAAGGTTGCAGTGCTCATTTTGGATAGCTGAAGGGATGGGGTGGAGAGATGGATTAGTGGATTGGCGGATTAACGGATTTGGTGGCGGGAGGGTGGCGTCTTTTTCACGCGCCGGATTTGAATCGTCGCCGGCGAGAATTCTCATGGCTGGGGTGCAGGTGTCCTCGAACTGTCCGGAGCGAACCGCCCAAACGAAACTGCCAAGGAAGGCGAGGGCGACTCCGAGGCTGGCTAATATAAGAATCAGGATTACGGACATAGAAGCTTCTCTCTTCTTGCGGCCCAGGTTGTAGCGCTGCAGGCGAAGAGCACGACCGAAATGGAGCTGAGGGGCATCAGCACGGCGCAAATGAGCGGTGAAAGCAGGCCCGCGCCGGCAATGCTGATCCCAATAAGATTGTAGGCGGCGGAAATCCCGAAACAGGTATGGACAATTTTGGTGGAACGCCGTGCCAGGCCGATGAGCCGGTGCAGCGCGGGGACCTGGCGGCCTTCGACAATGACATCGCTGGCTGGAGAGAAGGCCCCGGAATGCTCGACCACAGCGACACCAACATCGCTTTGTTTCAGGGCCCCGGCATCGTTGAGGCCGTCGCCGACCATCATTACCGTTCTGCCGGAGCTCTGTAGACCTTGGATAATTTTGAGCTTATCCAGCGGGCTCTGGTGGAAAAGCAAACGGGCCCGTGGACCAAACAGCCGGCGGAAGTACGGTGCCTGTTGGTCGTTGTCGCCGCTGAGTAGCGACAGGTCGCAGTCGCGGCCAAGGCGTTCGAGCGAGCAGGCGGCGTCAGGGCGAAGCGGATTTTCCAGGCTGAAGGCGCCTCGGTATGACCCATCGATAGCAAGGCAAACATGGCTGCCTGCAAGCGGCGTGGTTGGCATATTGCAGCCTTGAGCAGCAAGCCAGGCGTGCGAGCCTAGTTGGAGACGTCGACCGGCAATCAACGCCTCGAGGCCATGACCGGGTTTTTCGAGGAAGTTGATTAGTGGGACGCCGAAGACGGCGTCCCTACCAGCGCATGGAACGGGGGCTGGTAAGGACGGTGGAACTGAGATCACGACCTGTCGGGACGGCGTCCCAAACTCCGACCCCGGTAGGGACGCCGTCCTCGGCGTCCTCATTTCTTCTGCCGAGGCGGCCAGGAGCTCCGCGATGCGAACCGAGTGCGGGTGGGTCGAATGACGCGCTAGCGAGAAAACGGATTCCGCTTCAGAGGCGGAAAGAGGCGAGTCGCCATGGAAACGGACGCCACCCGTTTCAGCCGTTGTTAATGTTCCGGTTTTGTCGAATACAACGGCATCGACGCGGGCGAGGCGTTCGAGCACGACGGTGTTCTTAAGAAAGATCTGCACACGAGCGAGCAGGCGTTGAGCGGTGCCGAATGCGAACGGCGACGCCAGTGCCAGAGCGCACGGGCAGGCAACGATCAGGACGGAAATGAAGGCCTTGAGACCGCGCGCGGGCTGGCCATTGCCTATCCAGAAGAGCGCGGCTACAACGGCGACCGCGATCACGACAGCCGTGAACCGGCGACTGTAAAGGTTCGTCAAAGTGTTCAACGCATCAAAGCGATCTTTGTGGAAAGCGTCGTGTTCCCAAAGTGAAGTCAGATAGCTTTGTGAGACAGGTTTGACGGTTTCGATTTCGATCCCCTCGCCGATTTGTTTGCCGCCAGCGTAAAGGTAATCGCCGGATCGCCTCGCAACGGGCTCGGCCTCGCCGGTCACAAAGCTGTAGTCGATGCAGCCCGTTCCGCTGACGAGCCGGGCATCTGCCGGGATGAGTTCGCCATTGCGGACCAGCAGCCGATCGCTGATTTGCACGCTGGAGATGGAAATAGTCTCAATACGATCGGCCGCCCACTTGCGTTTCACCGCGAGGGGAAAAAAAGACTTGTAATCCCGGTCGAAGACGATGCGCTCCTGGGTGCGACGCTGAAAAGCACGACCGCAAAGTAAAAAGAAAACAAGACCGACCAGGGAGTCGAGGTAACCTGCTCCGCGACCGGAGGCGATTTCCCAGGCACTTTGGGCGTAAAGCGCGGCAAGGCCGAGCGCGATCGGGAAATCCAGGGTGAGCACGCGTTGGCGAATGGACAAAAAGGCGGAACGCCAGTAATCGGATGCGCTGTAGGCCAGCACCGGGGCCGCCAGCGCCAGGCTTAGCCAGCCGAACAGCGCGCGAAAGGCCGGCGCGTTGAATTCATCCAACCCGAAGTAGAGCGGAATCGTCAGCAGCATAATATTGCCAAAGGCGAATCCGGCGATGCCGAGCTGCAACCAGCGCCGTTTTCGCGCCGGGTCGACGCTGCGTTGTTCGAGTTCACCCATAGTCAGCTTCGGCTCGTAGCCGATGGATGCCAGGAGCGCGGCGACGCCTCCGAGTGAGAGCTTTTCGCTCGCGAATTGAATGGAGACCTCGCGCCGGGGAAAATTGACTTGGGAACCGCCGACGCCGGGATGGAGCCGAAAAAGATTTTCCAGCAGCCAGACGCAAGCTACGCAATGAATGGCAGGGATGTGGAACGTGACGCGGTTGGTTTTGCCATCGGTGAAATCCAGCAGCCGCTCGCGAGTGGCGGGTTCGTCCAGGTAAGCCCAGCGGCCCGGTTCCGGGGCGCGGCTTATCCGCACGCCGGGATGGCGGCTCAGTTGATAGAACTCCCCAAGCCCGTTCTCCGCCAATAAATCGTGGACCAAGCGGCAACCTGCGCAGCAAAACGTCTTATCGTCGCAGCGGATGGTCAAGTCGGGGCATGGCTCGCCGCAGTGGAAGCAGGGCGTGCGAGCGGCTGCCGCGCGCGGGGCGCCCTCTGCGCCGGTCGCCGAGACGGCGACCCGCGCTACCTGGCCGCCCGGAAGCTCGAGAATCGAATTGTCAGCAGTCAAACCCATGTATCACAACCGGCAAATGCATTACACCAGAGCGGCACGTTCGCCGGCAGCGGCGAGGGTGTGCTGTAGGCAAAGTTATAACGCAGCGGCCTTGTCAAATCAAATTAGCCATTCTACATATCAACATTAACCCGCCCAGGGAAAGAACGGCTGTACCGTTTTTGCGTTTGAATTAGCAATTTTTGCTCGAAGAGAATTTCGAAAGGGCAATGCCAATTCTATCAACTGCCTGTGACTCTCTTACGAGTTTCCCCCCTGTGGATGCAGCCGCGCCTTAAAGCTTTTCAGCCGATAGGGCCCGCTTATAATGTGTGTCTATGAAAAAAGCATGTCTATGTTATGTCCTCGTCGCCGCCGTGGTGGTGGTGGTGTTCGTTGGCTGCAAAAAATCCAATAGCGGACTTCAGCCAATGATGGTGGATGGTGTGGCGTTGGAAACTACGAGATTCGCGCAAGCCTTTGATACAGCTTCTCCTGATTTGCGGGCCGTGGAAGCCAACATTCAATTGAGCATACGCTACCGGCAATACGTTCAGGCGCTCGCCAATCTGGATAAATTACTGAATAATCCGGCGTTGAATGAGGAGCAGAAAAAAGTGGTTTCGGCGTTCACCGATCAGGTCAAGCAACTGGCAACCAAGGCACAAGCTGCTGGGGCGCAATAGGGTGCTTTGTCCTGATTTTTAACGACACACGTTCCAGCGTTTCCAATTCATTGGTGCATTGACATGTTCGGCAGGTTCAGTGTAATTTCAATTGAAAGACAGCCAAGATCCCGGCGGCGGCTGTTTAGCGAACATATGAAGAACCTCAACCCGGAAGGGCGTCAGCCCTCCGTAGGCTCGTGTCCGCGCACCGGCGCGTTCACTCTTATCGAACTGCTGGTCGTCATCGCCATCATAGCCATATTGGCGGCAATGCTGTTGCCGGCTCTTAATAAAGCCAAACAGAAAACCCAAGGTGTGTACTGCTTGAACAACACCAAGCAGTTGATGAACGCTTGGCACATGTACCTGCACGACTATAACGACCGGATAGTCCTGTCGCTGCACGGTGGCGGGGCTCAAGGTGGCGCGGGCTTCGATATGCCCAACGGCGTTCACACAGTCGGGTGGGTGGAAGGTTGGCTGGATTGGTCGCTGAGCACGGACAATACCAATATCGACTTTTTGGTTAGCGACAAGTACGCCCTGCTGGGGCTTTATATTTCGCGATCTAAGAACCTATTCCATTGCCCGGCGGACATTTACTCCTCCGGCCCGCAACGAGCGGTAGGCTGGCAAAACCGCGCGCGGAGTCTTTCCGGGAATATTGGCGTGGGCGACGGCAATGCCTCAAGCGGTCCGTGGGATAATATGTACCAGCATTACGTGAAGTACTCCGACATGCATTATCCCGGTCCTGCCGCAACGTGGGTGTTTGTGGATGAACATCCGGACAGCATCAATGACGCCGGCTTCTTTAATCCGCACACGACTGCGTGGGTCGACATCCCATCCGCATACCATAATGGTGCCTGCGGCTTTTCGTTCGCGGATGGTCATTCCGAAATCCATAAATGGAAGGCTTCGATGTCCCGCGGGCGCGCCAGGCAGGTGCTCTACACGAACGGCGCTGACATTCCAGGGCTGCTGACGCTGAACACACCGAAGGACGCCGATATCGGCTGGATGATTTTCCACGGCGGCACCGCGGGTCCATCGACGTACTAGCCCGGATCCGAGACCCGAAGAGGGCCGAAATTCAAAGGCCGAAGGCTCTACTTGGGGCGTTTTCCCCTGAGGACTTCCTGCTCAAGGCGCATAGGATGGTGCGAGGCAGTTTGGCAATTCGAACCGCGGGTTTCCTGCGTCTTTCGAACTTCCAACCTCCAACTCGAACTTCGGTCTCGGATTTGACCCCTCTTACCGCGCTTTGACGAAGAGCAGGATAAGCACGTCGATCACGAACAGGAGGACAATGGTCACTTCCAGATTGAGCATCCAACGATTGGTGCGGTCGTGATTCAGCAGTTGGTACAGGTCGTCCAGGGTCTGGAGTTTGTCATCGATCGTGCGATGCCAGTCAGCGAGGTGGAACCGGGCCGAGATATTCTGGTAGATCCTGGCCAGGTGCCAATCGCCGAAGAACTTCGTGATATTGGATAGCTCATCGCTAAAGCGGGCCAGGTCAATTCGGATCTCGCGCAATTCGCGCATGATACTGGCACGGCCGCGCATCGAGCGTGAACTGAGATCGCGGTAAGCCCGTTCCAGCGCATCGTCCAGAATGCGGTCATAGGCTTCGAGCTCGGCCAACTGGAGATTGGCCAGCTCCATAATGTAAAGCGTCTCGTCGAAGTTTTGCCGGGCATCGATCAGCAGCGCGGCGTCCCAATCAATGACCACGAGGTCATGTTCGTAGTAGCTGAGGAACCGGCCCGTGGATTCGTCAGCTTCCTGTTTCGAAAGGTGGTCGATGTCAGGCTCCTGGGTAAGCAACGAGGCCACATCGCGCCGGTGAGTGCGCAGCCAGCTCTCTGCGCTGAGATTGTTTCCATCCTCGGTCCGGAGGGGCGATTCGAGGCAAAAGACCGTGTATGCTTCTTCTTCGGCCAGGCTCGCAACCGGGCGGATATAATAAGGAGCCAATTCACGGCGAACATCCTCAGCCAAACGCCGGACTTCTTCATTCATCGATCCGTTGCTGAACTGGAGATCGTGGTAATCGACGAGGTCTTTGACGTGTTCGACTGCGAATGGCACACGGACCGTAATGCTGAGCGCGCCGACCGGGAGCAGTTTTATAACGCGTTCCACGCGCACCGGGCCGTGTGGTCCAATGCGTTCAAGGGGAGGGAGGCGTACCATCTGCGGGCGATAAAAGAACAAATGACGCGGGCTGCGCTTGCTGGCGTCAACAGCGAATTGGGCAACAGGTTGGCCTAACAGTTCCCGGACAGGCTGCCGGACCATCTCGTAAGCGACATCGAAGGCGTAAATATAAACCACCTCGCCGGTGTACTGCTTGACACGCGGCTTGCGCTCCAACGGTTGCGGTTGGGTGACCGAGACGATCATTTTCTGTTACAAATTAACCCAAAAATGACCGGAAGTCTAAAATGGAGGTTTAGGCGTAACTGCCACGTCAACAATAACATTCGGTCTTAGTGCAGCAAGGGCGGGTTGAAATCCGAAGCCCGAAGTTTGAAGGCCGAAAGAAACCCGAAGTCCGAAATCCGAAAAGCAGGCTTGGGTCGCAACAAAGCAACTTAACCACAGATGAACACAAATGGACCCGGATTCTTTCGGCCTTCGACCTTCGAACTTCGGCCTTCTTTCGGCCTTCGGTTTTCGGATTTCGGCCTTCCACCTAGTGTCCCACCACCGCAGTCCCGCGCTTGACCTTCTTAAATAACAGGACCAAGGGGATGCAGCAGATACAAAACACGCCGAATAATCGAAAATTTTCCACAAACGCCCAAAGCGTGGCCTGACCTTGCAGACCGTTATACAGAAGAGCCTGCGCCTGAGAATGGGCCAGGACTGGACCGCTCTGAGGAGTCAGAGCCTGGGTCGCGCTCGCGAGGCGCTCGAGGTAAACCGGGTCATACGGCGTCAGGTGAGCGACCATCAAGTTCTGGTGCACCTGGGCCCGGCGCAACACGAGCGTGCTGACCAGCGCAATGCCGAAGCTCCCGCCCAGGTTGCGCATCAGGTTGTAGATTCCCGTCGCATTTGCCATTTGGTCCTGGCGCAGGTAGCCCATCGCGGTCGTGGTCAGGGGAGTGAAAATAAAACTGATGGCGATGCCATTGAGCACGCTGGGCCAGATCACGTTCCAGAGACCGATTTGCAGGTTGATGTTTCCAAGCCAGAACGAGGAGGCAGCCAGCAAAATGAATCCGGTACCGATCAGGATGCGGTTCCTGATACGGCCGACCAATTGGCCTACTATGAAGGTCATGATAAAGGCGCCAACCCCGCGCGGACTCAGTGCCAGGCCGCTCTCCAATGCCGGGTAGCCCATCAACGTTTGTAGAAAAATCGGGAGCGCGGCGGTCGTCCCGTAGAGCACGGCCCCGAGCGTGGTCATCAGCATGACACCTCCGGCGAAGTTGCGGTTTTTAAGCACGCGCAAGTCGACGATCGGGTGTTCAGTATTCAATTCACGCACCAGGAACGCAAAAAAGCTAATGACGGAAGCCGCCGCGAACCAGCGGATCCACTCGGAAGCAAACCAGTCCTCCTGCTGGCCTTTATCGAGAATGACCTGCAGGGTCCCGAGCCAAACGGCCAGCAAGCCGAAACCGAGCACATCGATGCGTTCGATTTTTGCATGCTTTACGTACGGCGGATCCTCGACAAAGGCCTGGGCCATCAGCAACGCAAAGATACCGACCGGCAAATTGATGTAGAAAATCCAACGCCAGGAATAGTTATCGGTGATCCAGCCGCCGAGCGTGGGTCCCAGGATCGGCGCCACCACTACCCCCATCCCGAAGGTGGCCATGGCGACGCCGCGTTTTTCCGGCGGAAAACTTTCGAGCAATACGGCTTGCGAAATTGGCACTAGCGCCCCGCCACCGATGCCCTGGAAAATCCTGGCCACAATGAGGAAACCCAAAGTCGGTGCGATGCCGCAGAGCACCGAGGCGGCCGTGAAAATGACGATGCACATGGACAATAGCCGTCGCCGGCCGAAATACAGCCCGAGCCAACCGGTGATCGGCAGGACAATAGCGTTGGATACGAGATAGCTGGTGAGCACCCAGGTGGCCTCCTCGGTCGTCGCCGACAAATTCCCCGCGATGTGCGGCAACGCGACGTTCGCAACGGAGGTGTCTAGAATCTCCATGAACGTCGCAGCCATGACCGCCACGGCGATGAGCCACGGATTGTGGGACGGCCGCCAGGGACCGGCGCTTGATGGGCTCGTTGAGTTAGCGGCCATAGGACGAGCTTACGGCAAATTCACCTGAATCCACGCAGTTGCACCACCAATGGGCACGAATAAACACTAATTCAGATCGAGTAGAGGCAACTCGCACATGAATCCGCCCAAAGCCGAGTCGCTGACACCCCTCGCCTCCTCGGGAGGAGAGGGGGTGGAGGAGAGGAAGCCATCGCTTGGTGGGTTCATTGCCAAGGGAGCAGAGAGCTTTGCCTTTCTTGTGTTTCATGCCGCCGACTGCAGCCCCTTTTCTCCTCGTTGAATTCGTGTCAATTCGTGTCGATTCGTGGTTCCTGGCTACGATTTATGCGTCACGCGCCACCAGGTCGCGCCGATGATCAACGCCAGCACGATGGCGACCACTACCACGACCGCTTGCGGCAACTGCAAACCGGGTACCTCCACCACGGGCACCACCGACATGCCCGGGCCCAGCGCATGTTCCGATTCGATGGATTCGTCGAACACGATCTTCACCGGCACGCGTTGGACAACCTTCACGTAGTTGCCCACCGCGTTTTCCGGCGGCAACAGGCTGAACGCTGCCCCGCTGCCCGCCATGATGCTGTCCACATGCGCGCGAAAGGCGTCATGCCGCACCGAATCGATAATCACGCGAGCCGGCTGATTGGTTCGCAACTTCTGCAACTGGGTTTCTTTGAAATTCGCCGTCACATAAAGGTGGCGCGGAACCAGCGCCATCAACCGCTGACCCGCCTGGACATAATCTCCCTCGGCAACCGCCTTCTTCGTAAACGTCCCTGCCTCCGGCGCCGAAACTCGGATATAAGAGAGAGACAATTCTGCGGCGGAGACGTCCAGCTCAGCCTGGTGAAACTGGGCTTCGCTGCGCTCGTGCGCGCGCGCACTGACCGACAATTGCGCCTGGGCTTCGCCGACTTTGGACTGGTCGCTGGCGGCTTTGGCTTGGGCGGCGCGACCGCTTTCTTCCGCTGCGGTGGCGTTGGCGCGCGCGGAGTCAAATTCCTGCGGCGAGATGGTGTGGTTGGTGATCAAATCCTGCGCCCGCTTGAGATCCGCGGCGGCGCGCTCGGCAGTGGCCTGGGAAGCGGCGGCTTCGGCAGCGGTTTGTTTGGCGGTAGCCTGCGCGCTGGTCACCTGGGCCTGGGCGAGTTCGAGGTTGGCTTTCAGCGTGGCCACCGTCGCTTGTGCAGCGGATACAGCCGCGCGCCGTTGATCGAGTTGGACCTGAAAATCGCGTGGGTCAATTTCCACCAGCGGATCGCCCGCCGAAACGATTTGATTATCGGCCACAAAAACCTTTCGAATCTGGCCGGCGACCCTGGGCGCCACCGCGACAATGCGCGCGTCCAGAAACGCGTCATCAGTGGACTCATGCGTTAAGCCTTCGGCGAAATAGCCCAGCCCGTAAGCCATGAGCGCCGCTAAGAGAATCGTCCCGACAAGGATCACGGGCGTCCGGCGCCAAAACGTATTTTTGCGCGCGGTGGCAGCTTCCTGCTTTCCAGGCTGGGCTTTGGCGGCCTCAGATTGTGCTTGTTCCATAGTGATACGGGTAGTCCCCCCGTCAACGTGCGCTAATGAAGCTTAAGATGACCGAACCAGCAACCCGGAAATCAGGGAGGAGCAATGTTGAAGGCCGGCCGGCCGAATGACCAATGACCAGTTTTCAACAAAAAGTTGTTTAGATGAATTGAGAATTGAGGATTGAAAAATGGTTATTTGTTAATGAAGAATTTGCGGCGCAAAGGCCCGGGTTAAAGCGCGGCGGTTATTTTTTAAATGAAATTCCAAGAGGCGGATGCTGCGGGCCAGATAACCAATGACCAATTTTCAATGCTCAATTTTCAATAATTCTTCAACACGAGGGAACGCTATGGCGGGGGAAGGTACCTCAGCTCTTCAAGTTTCGCTGCGCTTATACAATGAATGGAGCGATCTATTGTTTAGATAAATTGAAAATTGAGCATTGAAAGATGGTCATTTATTAATGAAAAATTCCCGCGCATGACACCGGATGAACTGTCCGCTCGGCTTTGGTCTTTCGCTGCCCGAATCGGCAAGGTCGTGGATGCACTTCCGAATACGCGGTTGGGCCGACACGTCTCGGGCCAACTGGTGCGTTGCGGGACTGCTGCCCCACCAAATTACGACGAGGCGCGCGTCGGGGAAAGCCGCGCTGACTTCGCTCACAAGACCAATGTCGCCCTAAAGGAGTTGGTTGAAACTCGCGGGTGGTTGAGGTTTGTTGTCCACGCCCAATTGCTATCCGCTCGGCGCATCGACGACCTGCTGGAAGAGTGTGATCAACTGTGCCGGATTTTGGGAAAATCAGTCTCGACGGCAAAAGCGAAGCCCAAGGAGTGGACCACCCGCCCCGCCGGCAATAACCAATAACCAATCCTCAATTCCCAATTCTCAATGAATCCGACTTTTGGCTCGCCCCCGTCACATCACCCGGCTATAAGGCCGCATGTCTCAACATCGGGTCGGCATTATCGGTGGCAGCGGGCTGTATCATTTGGAGGGTTTCACCGGTCAAAAGTGGGTGCAGATCACCACGCCGTTTGGTCCGCCGTCCGATCAACTGCTCACGGGCAAACTAGCCGGTCGTCCGGTAGTGTTCCTGCCGCGGCATGCGCGAGGTCATCGCATCCTGCCAAGTGAGCTCAATCATCGCGCCAATATTTGGGCGATGAAGAAATTGGATGTGCAATGGATTATCAGCGTCAGCGCCGTGGGCTCGTTGCAAGCCAAGTACCGCCCGTGCGACATCGTCTTGCCCGACCAATTCCTCGATCGCACCAAACAATCCACGGCGCACAGCTTTTTCGGACGCGGCATCGTGGGGCATATCGCGTTTGCTGATCCGGTTTGCGAGGAGTTGCGGCAGATCGTTTTACGGGCCGCGCGCAAATTGAAGGCGCGGGTGCATGACGGCGGCACTTACGTGAATATGGAGGGACCCGCCTTCTCCACGCGCGCCGAATCGCTCACGAACCATCGGCTTGGCTATGACGTCGTGGGAATGACGAACCTCGGCGAGGCCAAATGCGCGCGCGAAGCGGAGATTGCTTACGTTACAATGGCCATGATCACTGATTACGATTGTTGGAAAGAGGATGAAGCGCATGTCACGGTGGACTTGGTTATTGCTAATCTGATGAAGAATGCCGCCGCGGCCAAAGCGATCGTTGCCGCAGTTGTTCCGCAAATTCCCGCCGAGCCCAATTGGCCGTGTCACTGTGCCTTGGCCAACGCCATCATGACTGATAAAAAGCTCTGGCCAGCCAAAACCAAACGCGAGCTCGCGCCCATTTTGCGGAAGTATCTATAACCCTCTTGCGGAGCGCGAGCGGTCCCCGCTCGCAGCGGA